>JADFIH010000168.1 GCA_022566715.1 Pseudomonadota bacterium
CCGAATAGGGCCCGCCGGCGGTGGCGTGGGCCTGTTCATGACGCCGCGTTTCGGCGTCCCGGCGCTTGAGGCCCGCGACCTCGGCCTTCTCCTCCTCGGTCAGAGCATCGGCCCCGGCGCCCGCTTTACGAACCGCGGAGGCCGATCGTTGGATGATTTCGGTGGGAAGACGGCGCGCGCCCGTTTCGGCGTCCGACCTGGATTTCGAGTCCTGCCCCGGGAACAAGAGGGTGGCCGCGCCCCGGAGCGCGCCGCCGGCCGGTGCAGGCGCCGGGATGAAGGCTGACGCAGTTTCGATCATGCGGTACGGCGCCCCTGGATCGCGCCCGGGCCACGGACCGGTCCTCACAAGGCGCACGAATAAACCCTGTTATGGACTTGGGACCGCTAATAAAATCTTAAGAATTAGGGCGCGGCCTCGTGAGAGCCGCGGTTTAGGCCGCGTTGCGCTTGCGATTTTCCTCGAGATACGCGCTGACCGCCTCCAAAGTCGAGATATCAGCATAGCGCCGGCCCACATCGCGCAGGTTGTCGTTGTGCGGCCCCTCCTCCGCGTCGCCGGAACAGTCCTCGGGAACCACGGTCCGGTAGCCGTAGGAGAAGCTGTCGATGACCGTGGCGCGGATGCAACCCGAGGTCGTGCAGCCCGTCACGATCACCGTGTCGACGCCGTGCTTGGTCAGGAAAGTATCGAGGGGAGTCCGGAAGAAGATCGACGGGGCCGACTTGCAGAAGGCGAAATCATACTCGGCATCATGGATGCGCGTGTCGAGCGCCATGCTCGGGTGGTCCCAATAGAACTGCTCGTGAACGGCGCCGATCTTCCAATAGGGCATGTCTTGGCGGTTCTTATATCCGGTCCAGCAACTCGCCACCGGAACATTGCAGCGCCGCGCCACTTCGAGGAGCTCGCTCGTCCTGTCGACCGCGTCGTGGATGCGCTGAAAGCCGCCCAGCGGGTACTTGGGATCGGTGAAGGCGGTCTGGAAATCCACCACCAGGATGGCCGGCCGGGTCCCGAACCCGATGTCGCCGCTGTCGTAGCTCGCGTCCTCGTAGGCGCTCATGTCCCTCTCCCACTGAAAACCACCGTGGAGACGAGCCTAGACCGTTTCACCGGGGCCGGCAATTGGCCCCCAAAGGCCTCCGGGGGCCCCAAAAGGGACAACGGCGGGCCAGCTTGCCGGTGCGCCCGCGAGCCTTTAGGATTAGTGGGAATACATGCACAACCCTTTGGTTTTTTAGGCATTTTTGTACGGAGCCCGCCAATGCAAGCGCTATCCGATGTCGTCATGCTGGACCTCACGCACATGCTGTCGGGCCCCTACGGCGCCATGATTTTGACGGACCTTGGCGCGCAGGCGATCAAGATCGAACCGCCGGGACGCGGCGAGGGCACCCGCGCCCTGCAAAGCAACGATCCCAAGAACTCCCTGAAGGGCATGGGCTCCTACTTTCTGACCCTCAACCGTAGCAAGAAGAGCGTCTGCATCGACCTGAAATCAGAGGCCGGGCTGAAGGTCTTCTACGAGCTCGTAAAGAAGGCCGACATCGTGTTCGACAATTTCTCGGCCGGCGTGACCACGCGCCTGAAGATCGACCACGAGACCCTGTCGAAGATCAACCCTCGCATCATCACCTGCACGGTCACGGGCTTCGGCGAGACCGGCCCCGACAATAAACGGCCCGCCTTCGATATGGTGGCCCAGGCGACGGGCGGCGGCATGTCGATCACGGGGACGCCGGAAAGTGGCCCGACGCGGGCCGGAATCCCGCACGGCGATTTGGGCGGCGGTCTCTTCGGCGCCATCGGCACCCTCGCCGCCCTGCACCAACGCGAGCAGACGGGCCGCGGCCAGCACGTGGACGTGGCCATGACCGATGTGCAGATTTCCATGCTCAACTACATGGCGACCATGTATTTCCTGTCCGGCGAGGTGCCCCACGGCGTCGGCAACGCCCACTTCATCCACGTGCCCTACGATACCTTCGAGACCAAGACGCGGCACATCATCCTCGCCATCATCACCGATAATTTTTACAAGGCGCTGACGGAATTGCTGGGCGACAAGGACCTGCAAAAGCCGGAGTACGACACCCAGCCCGGCCGCTGGAAGGACAAGGACTTCATCAATGCCCGCGTGCGGGAAATCCTGTTGACGGAGTCGGCCGAGCACTGGATGGAGAAACTGCGTGAGGCGCGCATTCCGCACGCCCCGGTCAACGATTTCGCCCACGCCCTGAACGACCCGCAAATCCGCTCCCGCGATATGATCGTGACCGTGGAACATCCCGAAGGCGGCTCCGTCGAGATGCCTGGAAATCCAGCGAAATTGAGCGATCACGAGGATTCCTATGGCCCGCCGCCCCTGTTGGGCCAGCACACGGACGAAGTCTTGCGTGATTTGCTCGGAATGAGCGACACTGCGATCGAGAAACTGCGCCGGGATTGCGCGATTCAGTAGGCATGGGGCAATAGGCCCTAAGGAGAAGACCATGGCTGAGAAGGTCGTCATCAACGAAGTCGGAATCCGCGATGGGTTGCAGATTCAACCGAAGTTCGTGGACACGCAGGGCAAGCTCGAGCTTTGCCGGGCCTTGATCGACGCGGGCGTCACGTGGTTCGAAGCGATGTCCTTCGTGTCGCCCAAGGCCGTGCCGCAGATGGCGAACGCCGCCGAGGTCTACAAGGGCCTCCCCGACCAGGACCGGATCAACTACTCGGCCCTCGTGCTGAACGAGAAGGGGTACGACCGCGCCATCGAGGCCGGCGCGAAGGTCGTCGCCATGGCGCTCGCCACGACCGACAAGATGAACGAGGCCAACATCCGCATGCCGCTGCGGACCGCGACCGATGTGTTCACCAAGATCATCGGCCGGGCCAAGGACGACGGCATCGGCACGCGCGCCTATATCTCGACGGCGCTGGGCTGCCCCTTTGAGGGCGACGTGCCCGTCGAGACCGTGGTCGACTTGACCGCGAAGATGCTGGACGCGGGCGCCGACCGCATCAGCATCGCCGACACCATCGGATCGGCCAATCCGGCGCAGACCCAGCGCCTGTTCGCCACCCTGGCCGAAAAGTGGGGCGCCGGCATTTTCGGGGCGCACCTGCACGATACCCGCGCGCTGGCGCTGACCAACGCCTGGGCGGCGCTTGGGGAAGGCATCCGCGAGTTCGACACCTCGATCGGCGGACTGGGCGGCTGCCCCTTCGCGCCGGGCGCGGCGGGCAATCTCGCGACCGAGGACCTCGTCTTCATGCTCAACGAAGCGGGCTACGAGACCGGCATCGACGTGGCCGGGCTGCGCCGCGCCGTGGCCGTGGCCGAACGCCTAGTGGGCATGCCGCTGGGCGGGCGCATCACCAAGTGGTGGGTCAGCCAGGAACGCCGGACGGCCCAAGCCGCCGCGCAGGCCGCGGAGTAACGACGCCCGCCATAAGACATGAAAGGATCGAAATGAAATCCATTGTTGTCCGCGCGTTTTGGGATTCCGAGACTAAGGTCTGGGTGGCGTCGAGCGAAGATGTGCCGGGCCTGGCGACGGAAGCAGAGACGATCGATGAGTTGACCGCGAAGCTGAAAACCATGATTCCGGAGCTCATCAAAGCCAATGGTCTCGCGGAGGAATTCCATGGCGAGGTCCCGCTCTACCTCATGGCGGAGCAGGTTTCGAAAATCCAACTTTCGGCGTAGATGGCGGATTATTCCCGCGATCTAAAGAAGCGTCTCCGAGAGAATGGCTGCTAGCCTGTTCGCAAAGGCAAGGGCGACCATGAGATATGGTCAAGTCCAATCTCCAATCGGCGATTCGTGGTCGATAACGCAATCAAATCACGCCACACCGCGAATGAAGTTCTGAAACAGGCCGGCCTCAAGAAGCAGTTCTAGCTGCCCCGATGAGGAGGCGCCCCCCTTACGCCATGCCGTTCTTTTTCAAGTCGATGTCGAACTCGAGGAAGATTTCGCAGAGCCGGTCGTAGCAGACGCCGATGCGCACGGTCTTGAAGGTCGTGAAGTCGATGATCGAGCTCGAGAGGCCGTCCGCGTTGTGGTACTTCGCGAGCCCGCCGTCGACCAGCATGTCGCCCGCCGCGCGAACGGGTTCCTCAATGTCCTCGAGACGGTACTTGCTGCCCTGTAGCGAGGTGTTCGCGGATGAGCCGAATACGGGCATGCCGCGTTCCAGCGACTGCCTGGTCATTTCGTTGTGGAAGACGCCCGCGTTCAGCAGCATGTCGATGGTGCCCGCTTCGTCGAGTTTTGCAGGACGAAGGGCGCCACGTTCTTGTACATCGGGTGTTCGGCGCGAAACGGCGCGACCGTGGACATGGGCAGGTCGTTATCGAAGATCACCGCGCGCACGATGTCCTTCTTCCAATCCTCCATGATCTGGATTTCCTCGAGCAGGTCGAAGTTGGAGAACATCCCGCTGGGCTTTTCGTAGGAGCGGTTCTTCGACGTAAAGATGCGCCGGATCGAGTCCTCGGAATTGCCGACGATGGCGTAGGCCACGTCGAGCGGCAGGATGGCGACGCCGCCGCTCTCGATCACATCGAGCAGCTCCTTCGATTGCGCCACGACATCGCCCTGCTTGACGATTCTTTGCGGGCGTTCAACCACCGTGTCGCTCATGTCCGTCTCCCACTGGCATCACATGCTTCGAGACGCGCTGCGCGCTCCTCAGCATGAGGTTTCCCTTTTCCTCAACCTGAAAGTCCGGCCCGTCCATCGACCCGTGGGCCTCATGCTGAGGAGGCCGTCCTTCGACCCGTGGGCCTCATCCTGAGGAAGCCCAAAGGGCTGTCTCGAAGGATGCGAACCAGCATCAGTCTATCATCACACGGCGAATTTGGCCGCAAGCGCCGAGATATCGGGCAAGGCCGCCAGATCGCCGATCATGCTGGCAACGCCTTCGATATCGAGGTTCGGCGCCGCCGTCCGCACAAGGCCCTCGAACTTCTCCCGTAGCGCCTCGTCGTCCATGGGGTTGGCGGGCGTGCCGTAACTGTCGAGCACCTCGCTGCGGCGCGTCTCGCCGCCCTTCAAGGTGATCTCCACCCAACTGCCGTAGTGCGCCGGGAAAGCCTTTTGCATGGCCGCGTCGGGCACGGCCTCGACCCGGTCGCCCAGGCCGAGGATGGCGGGATCGTTCAGCCGGTCCGCCGCGTAGGCCTCGTGCGCGAAGGGCCCGGCCACAAGAGTCGCGCCCATGGTATAGGGCAGGCTGTACTGCGCCGCCATCATCGAGGTCGGCCGCGTCATCATGTGTTGGGTCGCGAGCAGGTCGGGACCGCCGACGCGAATGCGCTCGATGTCGCCGTTGGCGACCTGAAAGCCGTCCGTGACGTTGCGCAGGGCGTCGATCGTCGAATGGAACAACCGGCAGCAGGGATAGGGCTTGTAACTGATGCGGTGGATTTCGAAAGGCTCGTCGGCATCCTTGCCGAGCCGCGCCAAATCGGGATTGCGCCCGAAGATGTTGCACAGGCCGTAGACGCCGTCGAAGGCGCGGGCCGGGCCGGCGATGCCGAGCGCGGCGAACTGCGCCGCCACCGTGCCGTTGTGCGCGCCGTAACCGCCGTGCAGGCGTTTGACCGTGGTGCCGTGCGGGTCCTGCGAGAACTGCATGGAGCCCCCCGCCATGGACAGCATCAGGCCCCAGGCCTCGCATAGGGTTTCGGATTTGAAGCCCATGAGCTTGGCCGCAACGGCGGTGGCGCCGAAGCCGCCGAACAGGGCGGTCGGATGGAAGCCCGCCTCGAGGATATCGGCGGCGCCCGTGGCCATGCCCACCCTCGCCATGACTTCGTAGCCCGCAACGATCGCCGGCAAAACCGCCTTGCCGCCGGCCTTGCGCTCCGTCCCCACCGCCCACGCCGT
>JADFIH010000169.1 GCA_022566715.1 Pseudomonadota bacterium
CCACAACATCTACGACGTGGCCTGGAGCCAGAAGATCAAACGCGATCCCAAGTCGAAGTTCAATTCGGCCGGCATCTCCTTGCAGATCATGCGCACCGATCCCTATACCGGGGAACGGACCTGGATCTTCGGCTCGGCCGCGTTTTGGGAAGGCGGCAACGTCGAGGTCCACCCCGTCGTCGAGGAAAGCTACATGCTGTCGGGCTCCATGGTCGGCACCTTTGGCGAACGCAAGCCGGGCGGGTATTTTTGGCGTCCGCCGGGGCTCGAGCACGGGCCGCTCGGCACCGCGATGGGCTGCATGATGTTTTTCCGTTGCCTGGGCGGGCCGCTGACCACCGAGTTCACCGACAAGGGCACGTTCAGTTGGCGCCCCAAATACCGCCCGGTCCTGCCGCGCGAGCTGCGCCAGTACATCGGGAAGCCCTACACCGGTAACCGCAATTACTAGAGCGGTTCCGACTTGGCCGGAATCGCTCGAGGCCGCTAGAGCAGCATCCGTTCGGTTGGAAATGCCCCACCGAAATCCAAGCGGCCACCACCGAACGGATAAAGCTGCTCTAGAATCTTGAAAAGTAGAGCAATTTTATCCGAGTGATTGAACCGCACCGGTTCAATCAATTCGGATATTGCTCCATGCGGCCCGCCGGTTATCCGGCGCGCCCGCGTAGGCGCGGCCGTCCTTAATTCATCCGAGATGGGCCGGTCCGCAGCCGTGAGCGATAAAAACTAGAGTCGTTCCGACTTGGCCGGAACCACTCTAATCGCCCGGCGAGGGCGCCCTTGGCGCACGCCCCGGAAGGATGCGGAAGGCGTACGGCGCCAGTATCACGACGAGCACCACCCTCAAAATGTGCATGATGGTCACGAAAGCCGTGTCGACACCGAGCGCGAGGGCGATCAGGCTCATCTCCGCGAGGCCCCCGGGCGCCAGGGCGAGAAACATGGTCGACGGGCCGACATCCAGGAACAACGAGGCGAGCGACGCGACGGCGCCCGCACTGCCGATGAGCACGATCGCGGTGATGGCGGCGAGCCAAGCGACCCGTCCCATCTGACCCAGCGAAAGACCCACGAACCGGCTTCCCAGGGCCGCGCCAACGACGAGTTGCGCGCTCGCCGCGATCGGACTGGGCACGCTCGAGGCCGTCAGGCCGGCGAGATGAATCGCGGCGGAGAGGAAAAGGGGCCCGATGATGGCGTAGGCCGGCACCCGCAGCCGCGCCGCAACCAGGTATCCGACGATGCCGCAGCCGGCCAAAATAAGAAAGTCGAGTGGGGCCAGATCGCCGATGGCCCCGGTGGCCGGCGCGGACGGTAGCGAAATCCCCTCGACGAACCGAAAATAAAACGGAATGACGCCAATAACGATGAGAACCCGGACCGCGTGATTGAGCGAAATGGTCCGAATGTCTCCGCCCAGACTTTCGCCGAGCAGGACCATTTCCGAGATTCCGCCGGGCGTTGAAGAAAAGTAGGCGGTCACCCGGTCGTAGCCGCCGACGCGCAAGTAGATGGTGTAGCTCAGCCCCGTTGCGAGCGCGACGTATCCGGCTTGGATCGCCAGGCTGCCGGCCCACTGGGCGGCTTGATCGACGATCTCGGGCGTGAAGGCGCTTCCCAACATGATGCCGAGGATGGCGATGAAGAGTGTGCGGACCCGGTTGGGAACATTCACCCGCAGACCCGCGAGGGAGGCGATTGTCGTCGCCACCATGGCGCCCAGCATCCACGCAAGCGGCAGCCCGAACAGGCTGAAAATGAAGCCGCCGACGGCGCCGACGCCGATCGCGGAACCGAGGGGACGCCATTGCGAGCCGCGAAGCCGGGCGCTAAGGCTCATTGCCGGGCCCCATCCCGCATACCGGCCCGCATACCGGCCATGGCCCTAAGAGATATAACGGCCGAACCGTACGGCGGTTTGTCCCGCACGCAGTTTTCGCGAGGGCATGACAAGGACGCAATCGTCGTAGGGCGTGCGAATCTCTTTGTTCCCGTCGCGGCCAATGAGCGTGCCCGCGGCGCCAATGACTTCGAGACCCGTGAAGGGCCCGGAGAAGTCGAAACCGCCGCCGCGGACGGTCACGGCGTCCGTCACTTCGATGATGCGTTGCGGCGCGGGCGGCGCCTCGGGCAAGTGCGCCGCGGCAAGTTCCTCGCTGATCGCGCCGAAGCGCAGGAGAAATCTCAGCGCGCATTCGATGGCGACGGCGCGGCTGTCCCGCAACCAGTGCTGTCCGCACTCGACCAGCAGGGCGGACTTTGGATCGTCCGGATCGCCGAACGCGCCGTAGTCGCGCAAACGGGTTCCCTCCGCATGACCGGCATCGACGACGATGTGGGCCGGCGCGCCCACGGTCTTGGCGAGGTCGAGACCCTTGCGCGTGACGCCCGCCAGCGCGAGCGGCGGGCTCTCCGTCTGCATCGAATGAAGGTCGAGAAGATGGTCGGCCTGATCGACGATGGGCCGCAACTCCCGTGCGCGCGAAAGCTCCCGGGACTCGCGGTCCCCGTCCAACACCTCGGGCGACCAAAGCCGGTTGAAATCTTCGTCCAGGTAGCGCGACGCGCCCGGGTGGTCCTCATCGAAGGAGTCATAGGCCGCGACGTTCGCAAAGCTGAGAGTGAGCTTACCCCGCGCCGGCCGGACGCCGGCTTCGAACAGAAACTTGAGCGCATGGGCGCCGCAGACCTCGTTGCCGTGGGTCAGGGCGTTGATCATGAGGTGCGGGCCGGACTTCTTGCGATCGCTCTGGCCGCTATTAAACGTCGTGACGTAGGGAACGCCGGTGTTGCCCCGGGCGTAAGCGGAAATATCCACGGGTTTCAACTCGAGCCGCAATCGGGCGGGACTCGCGGCGAGCGTATCCATGGTCAGGGAATGAACTGTTCGTGCAGGATCCGGTCTTCGAGATTGTGCTCGGGGTCGAACAAAAGCCGCACACCGATGCTACGGTCTTCGCGCACCTCGACGGCGGTGACGTCGCGAATCTCGGTGTGATCGGCGACGGCGCTCACCGGGCGTTTGGCGCTTTCGAGGATCTCGAATCGCACGACGGCGTCATGGGGGAGGAGAGCGCCACGCCAGCGCCGGGGCCGGAAGGCGCTGATCGGGGTCAGGGCGAGGATGAGGGCGCCGAGCGGCAGGATGGGTCCATGCGCCGACAGATTGTAGGCCGTGCTGCCCGCCGCCGTCGCCAGCAGAACCCCATCGCAAACGAGTTCGGGAATGCGCACGATGCCGTCTACGCTGATGCGGATCTTCGCGGCTTGGCGCGCCTGCCGCAGCAACGACACTTCGTTTATCGCGAGCGCCCGGCGCAGCCGTTTGCCCTTGCGGCTCACCTTCATCACCAGCGGATGCAGTGTGACCGCCTGTGCCGATGCGATGCGGTCGTACAACGTGTCTTCCCTGTACTCGTTCATCAGGAAACCGACGGTCCCCCTGTTCATGCCGAACACCATCGTTTTCTTCGACATGAATCGGTGCATGGTCTGCAACATGAACCCATCGCCGCCGAGTGCGATCACTACGTCGGCCTGCGCGGCCGGGACGTGTTTGTAACGGGACTTCAGGCGGGCAAGCGCGCTCCGCGCCTCTTTGTCGTCGCTGGCGGCAAACGCGAGTTTGAGTCTTTTTGTGCGGCGGGCAGACATGAAAGCAGGGCCAGGTTAGGGGCGGGCGAAGTATAGCGGAGCTACTTCACCGCGCCACCCTTCAGGCGCCGCCGGATTGGGTGGGCGGTTCTTGGCCGCCCGCCACTAGAGCGGTTCCAGTTTGTCTGGAATCGCTCAAGGCCGCAAGGCGGCCCGCCGGTTATCCGGCGCGCCCGCGCAGGCGCGGACCTTCCGGTCCGCAGCCGTGAGCGGCAAAAAGCTAGAGCGGTTCCGACCAAGTCGGAAGCGCTCTAGCCGCCCCCAACTATCCGCCAGTGACGCTCATATGACGCGCAAGAGCCGGTTTGCTGCTGCGGCGGTCTATGACGAAGTCATGGCCCTTGGGCTTGCGCGAGATCGCTTCGTCGATGGCCGCCGCCAGGACCGCGTCGTCTTCGGAGGACCGCAGCACCGATCTGAGGTCGGCGGCGTCCTCCTGCCCCAGGCACATATAAAGAGTGCCCGTACAGGTCAGCCGCACGCGGTTGCATGATTCGCAAAAATTATGGGTCATCGGCGTGATGAAACCGACCCGCCCGCCCGTTTCCTCGATGCGGACATAGCGCGCCGGCCCGCCGGTCCGGTCGTCGATGTCGGTGAGGGTCCAGTCTTGCGCGAGGCGGGCGCGCACCATCGACAGGGGCAGGTAGTGAAGGCTGCGGTCGCCACCGATATCGCCGAGCGGCATGGTCTCGATCAACGTGAGATCGAAGCCGCGCTCGCCACACCACGCCATCATGGGGCTGATGTCGCGCTCGTTCACGCCCTTCATGGCGACCATGTTGATCTTTATCTTGAGGCCGGCGGCCTCGGCGGCGTCGATGCCGCGCATGACCTTCGACAAATCGCCCCAGCGCGTAATCTCGGCGAAGGCGCCGGGATCGAGCGTGTCGAGTGAAATATTGACGCGCCGTACGCCGGCGGCGGCAAGTGCTTGCGCATGTTTATCGAGTTGGCTGCCGTTGGTCGTCAACGTCAGTTCGTCGAGCGCGCCGCTTTCCAGATGGCGGCTGAGGCTCTCGACCAGGGTCATGATGCCGCGGCGCACCAGGGGTTCGCCCCCCGTCAGGCGCAACTTGCGCACCCCCTTGGCGATGAACGCGCTGCACAACCGGTCGAGTTCCTCGAGGCTCAGGACCTCCGTCTTGGGCAGGAAGGTCATGGTCTCCGCCATGCAATAGACGCAGCGGAAATCGCAGCGGTCGGTGACCGAGACGCGCAGGTAGGTGACCTTGCGGCCGAAGGGATCGATCATGATTGGGGTTTACTTCCCAGTGATCCTGACGTTACCGTTATATATCGTGGAACATAACACTTTTGGAAATCGAATTCGCCCCTTTAGTGCCTGGGGGTATGCATGACCACGCCAAAAACCCAAGGAAATCCGGGGGGTATTGGTGGAAACGGCGGGGCCCGCGCGGCGCCGGACTCGCCGCTGCGTGAGTTCGAAGTCGCCCCCGATCCGGCCGACCCGCGGCTCACCGAGCGCGTCGTCGGGACCGATCAGGCGGGCGCCCCGGTGGAGACCGACGTGACCGTCGAGCGCCCGCTGACGGTGTACCTCAATAGCCAGGAGATCGTCACCATGATGACGATCGGCGACTATCCCGATTATCTGGCGGTGGGCTATCTCCTCAATCAGAACATGCTCGACCCCGGACAAGCCATCACGGGGATCGATTATGACGAGGACGTCGACACGGTCGTCGTGCGCACCGAGTCGGAAACCGATTTCGAAGACAAATTACGTAAGAAGACGCTGACCTCGGGCTGCGCCCAGGGGACGGTATTCGGCGACCTGATGGAAACCTTCGAGCAGGTGCGCCTGTCGCGCGACGCCGTGCTGCGGACCTCCTGGCTCTACACCCTGACCCACAAGATCAACACCCGGCCCAGCCTTTATCTCAAGGCGGGCGCGATCCACTGCTGCGTGTTGTGCAAGGAGGACAAGCCGCTCCTGTTTCTCGAGGACGTGGGCCGACACAACGCCGTCGACAAGATCGCGGGTTACATGCACCTGCACGGCGTTTCGCCCGAAGACAAGATTTTCTACACCACGGGCCGCTTGACGTCTGAGATGGTGATCAAGGCCGTGACCATGCGGGTTCCGATCCTGATTTCGCGCTCGGGCTTCACGGCCTGGGGCGTTGATCTGGCGCGCCAAGCAGGGTTGACGCTGATCGGCCGGGCGCGCGGCAAGCGTTTCGTCAC
>JADFIH010000170.1 GCA_022566715.1 Pseudomonadota bacterium
CATCCACGCGGGCCTTTACTACGCCGCCGGAAGCCTCAAGGCGCAACTCTGCGTATCCGGGAAAGAGGCTCTTTACACCTACTGCGCCGAGCACGGCATTCCTCACCGGCGCGTGGGCAAGCTGATCGTGGCGGCCGGCGAGACCGAGATCGCGGAACTCGAAGGCCTCCAGGTTTCGGCGCGGGCGAACGGCGTCGACGACCTCGAATTCCTCGACGCCGCGCACCTGACCAAAATGGAGCCCAACGCGCGCGGCGCGGGCGCGCTGTTTTCGCCCTCGACCGGTATCGTCGACAGCCACGCCTTGATGCTCGCCTACCAGGGGGAAATCGAGGATGCCGGCGGGCGCATCGCCTTCGGAAGCCGGTTGGCGCGCGCCGGCCCTAAGGGCCAGGGCTTTGACCTCGAGGTCTCGCTCGAAGGCGGTGAGCGCATGCGCCTGACCTGCCGCCAGCTCGTCAATGCCGCCGGATTGAATGCGCAGGCCGTGGCTCGTTCGGTCGCCGGGCTCCCCAAGGCGGCCGTCCCAGCCCGTTACCTGGCCAAGGGCAGCTATTTCGCCCTGTCGGGCCCCTCCCCCTTCGAACGCCTGATCTATCCGCTGCCCGACGCATCGGGCTTGGGTATTCACGCCACCCTCGATATGGCCGGCCGTACCCGCTTCGGCCCCGATGTCGAGTGGGTGGACCGCATCGACTATGCGGTCGACCCCGCCCGCGCCGCCGCGTTCGCCAAGGCCATCAGCGGGTATTTCCCCGGCATTTCGTCCGGGGCTCTCCAGCCCGCCTACGCCGGCATCCGCCCGAAGATCGTTCCCCGGGGCGCGCCGCCGGGCGATTTCGTCGTGCAGGGCCCGGCCGGCCATGGCATCGGGGGGTTGGTGAACCTCTTCGGAATCGAATCCCCCGGCCTTACGGCGTCCCTTGCGATCGCCGAATCGGCCCTCTCCGCCCTGGCGCAGGACTAACGAAGGCCCGTCTCCGGCTTGCCGGGGTACCCCCATTGGGGTACCCTAAAAGAAAAAGTCGGGGAGACAGGGATGAAATGCTTGGTAATCGCGGCCGCGCTGGCCGCCGGGTTGAGTGCCGCGATGGCGCCGGGGGCAAACGCCGCCGCTGTGGGCGCCGGTGGTTTTGAGAACCAGTTGAGTGGCGCCGTCGATACGAACATCGAGCGTGTGGACGGGGGCGATTTCCGCGGCGTCATTGGCGGCGGCGTCGGGGCCGCGAACACCTTTGTCGGCAGCAATGATATCGAGGGGGTGCTACTGCCGCTATTCGACATCGAATGGCGCGGCGCCTATTTTCTGAGCACCCAGCGCGGGCTCGGGCTCAACATCATCCGCAAACGGACCCTGAGGATGGGACCGCGCCTGACCCTCGACCGGGGCCGTGACGCGGGCGACGATGCCTTTCTTACCGGCATGAGGGATATCGACCCCACCATCGAGGGGGGCGTCTTCCTGGTGGGCTTTAGCGGTAATTGGCGCATCAAGGCGGATTTACGGCGGGGCTTCTCGTCCGGCGGGCACGAAGGGATCGTGGCGTCGGCCGACCTGGCCTACGCCGGACGGGTCGATGAGCGGACCAGCGTCGTCATTGGCGTCAATATCCATTGGGCCAACGCGGCCTACGCCACTCGATTCTTCGGCGTCAGCACCGCCGAGGCGACGCCCATCCGGCCCGCGTTCGTGGGAGACGCGGGGTTCCAGGATTTCGGCGGCTACCTCACCGTCGTCTTCAATTTCAGCGAGCGCGTCTTCATATCGGTGCAGGCGAGGGCCGCAAATCTAGTTGGCTCCGCGTCGGACAGCCCGCTCTCCGAGGACGACCTACAGGTCTTCACCGGAACCCTGTTGGGCTTTCGCTTCTAGAGCAACCCGAGTTCACGGAGGTCCGCGGCGATATGCGGCGGCAGATCCGTGCCGGAGGCGTTCGCGGGCAGATCGGCCGGCGCCTGATCCGGCGCGAGGTAACGCCAACCCTGGTGGGGCCGGCGGGGCTGCCAGACGGTCGCCACCAATTCGGGATCGAACACGAAGGCGCAGTGCTTGCCGTTTGACGCCTCGGTCACGTGATCGATGGCGACGATGCGCTGGCGCACCTGCACGAAGCCCTTGATGATCCAGTAGATCGAGCCGCCGTCCAAAACCTCGGCCGCGCGCCGTGGCCGGTGACGGGTGAAGTGGCGAAGGTGGCCCTGCGCCGCAAGACGCCGGCGCTGCACGGTACGAATCTGGTCGATATCGTCGATGCCGACGCAAAGTTTAAGGATGTGCAGAACCATGCCCGCGCCTGGAAGTGGTGGCCATACGTTATCGCGGGGGCGAAACATCGAGCGGCGGCGCACAATGGCATAGGTTCGGCGAACGCGCCAGAGCAGCATCCGTTCACGTGGAACCGCCGCACCGGTTCAATCACTTCGGATATTGCGCTAGACTCGAGCCCGGCGAAATTCCTGACCGGCCGCGTTCGGCCAAACGCCAGCGAATCGGTAGACCAGAATGAGCGGACAGAACCGAGTCCTTGTTGCCGGCGCGGGCCCGGTCGGGGTCACCGTCGCCTACGCCCTGTTGCGCCAGGATATCCCCGTCACACTCGTTGAGGCCTCCGGCGAGTTGCCGTCGGCGCCGCGCGCCGCGACTTTTCATCCGCCGACCATGGAAATGCTGGACCGGATTGGCCTCGCCCAGCCTCTCCACGACATGGGCATCGAGATCAAGACCTGGCAGTACCGCGACCGCAAAAAGGGGATGATCGCCGAATTCGACCTCGGGCTCCTGAGCGGCGTCACGCCCTACCCCTACCGGCTGCATTGCGAGCAATTCAAATATGCCCGCATGATCCTGGAGAAAACTTGCGCGTTCTCCGATTGTGACTACCGCAACAACACCCCGGTCACCGGTTTCACTCAGGATGCGGATGGCGTAAGCCTCGCCGTGGAGGGCCCGGACGGCCCCGAGACCATCAAAGGCCGCTACCTGGTCGGATGCGACGGTGGGCGTAGCGTCATACGCCGCCAGATGAACACCGGCTTCGAGGGCTTCACCTTCGAGGAACGCTTTCTCGTCCTGGCGACGACCTACAATTTCGAACCCGACGGCTTCGCCGGAACCTGTTACATCGCCGACCCAAAGGAATGGTGCTCCATGTTCCGCGTCCCGGCCGACGGCCCTCCCGGCTGGTGGCGCGTCGTATTCCCCATGAAGCCGGGCCAGACCGAAGAAGAAATCTTTACCGACGAATTCGTGCAATCACGCGTGCAGGGCTTCCACCCCCGTTCGGAACCGTACGAGATCGTCCACCGCAACCTCTACACGGTGCATCAGCGCATCGCCGACACCTACCGCGAGGGCCGGGTTTTCCTGGCCGGCGACGCCGCCCACATCAACAATCCCCTGGGCGGTATGGGTCTGAATTTCGGCATACACGACGCCATCAACTTGACCGAGAAAATAGGCAAGGTTTGGCGCGGCGAGGCGGAGGACGATGTGTTCGACCTCTATGTCCGCCAGCGCCGCACGGTGGCCGTCGAATACCTGCACGCCCAGACGCTGCAAAACAAGAAAGACCTCGAGGAGACGGACGAGGCCGTGCGCCAAGAGACGCAGGCCCAATGGCGCCGCACCGCGGAGGACCCGGAGCTCGCGCGCAAGTTCCTGTTACGCACCGCCATGATCGAAGGCGTGCGCCGCGCCGAGAGTATTCAGTAACGTCGCACTCGCCCTCTAACTCTCTCCGTCCGGGTCGAAGTCCAGTAGCACGGCGCCTTCCTCCACGAAGTCCCCGGCCTGGTAATGGAATGCGGCGACGGCCCCGTCCGCGGGGGCGGTGATGGTGTGTTCCATCTTCATGGCCTCGACGACCATGAGGGGCGCGCCGCGCTTCACCTTCGCGCCCACCTCGCCGGAAACCTGCACGACCTTGCCCGGCATGGGCGCCGTCACCGCCCCGCCGCCCTGCTCTTGCGCCGTCGCCAAACCCACGGGATCGGCCAGGGTGAGCCGCGCGGTCTCGCCGGGGAGGATCACCGTCAGGACATTGTCTTCCGCGTAGACGGTGGCTTGGATGACGCGGCCGTCCAGGGTCACCTCTCCGCCGCCACGCAGGCCGGCGCCGCCCGTGGCGGTCAGTTCCCCCTCCGTCAGGGTCAGCCGGACCTTGCCGTCCGCGTGCTCAACCCCCACCACCGTGTCGCCCGCGCCATCGTGGAACAAAAGCTGCTCGCGCGCGGGTCCGTTCAGGCGCCAGGCCCGCGCCAACCCCCAGGGAGAGCCGTTCGTCCGCCGGGCGAGCCAGGGGCGGCCCGGCCGTTCGCGCAGCGCATGGAGGGCGGCGACCGCGGCCGCCTCGGGGCTGGCCGGCGCATCGCCGGGGATGACGCAGCCGCCCTCGCGGTCGAGCCACTCCGTGTCGACCTTGGCCTCGGCAAAGGCGTTGTTGGACGCGGTGGCCAGGAGAAAGGCGATGTTGGTGGAAACGCCGCGCACCTCGAATTGGCTCAGGGCGGAACGGAAGCGCTGCAAGGCCTCGGTCCGATCGGCGCCGCGCACGATCAGCTTGGCGATCATGGGATCGTAGTGCGGCCCGATGTCGTCTCCCTCTTGGACGCCGCTGTCGAGGCGCACGGTTTCGTCTCCGGCGGGCGGGCGGAAACGGCGCAAGCGCCCCGTCGAGGGAAGAAAGCCGCGCTCCGGCGCTTCGGCGTAGATGCGGCCCTCGATGGCGTGCCCCGCCGATTTGATGTCTCCTTGCCCGAGCGGCAGCGCCTCCCCCGCCGCGACGCGCAATTGCCACTCGACGAGATCGAGTCCCGTGATCATTTCCGTCACCGCGTGCTCGACCTGTAGGCGCGTGTTCATTTCGATGAAGTAAAAGCCGTCGCCGTTGGCGACGAATTCGACGGTGCCCGCGTTGACGTAGCCCACGGCCCGCGCCGCCGCAATGGCGGCCCGCGCCATCTTTTCGCGTAAGTCAGGGGAAAGACCGGGCGCCGGGGCCTCCTCGATGATCTTCTGGTGGCGGCGTTGAAGGGTGCAATCGCGGTCGAACAAATGGACGGCGTTTCCGTGCGCGTCCGCGAACACTTGCACTTCGATATGCCGCGCGCGCTCGACGAACTTCTCCAGCAGCACTTCGTCGTCGCCGAAGGAGGCTTGCGCCTCGCGCTTCGACGCGGCCAGCGCGGCGGCGAAGTCTCCCGCATCATCGACCCGGCGCATGCCCTTGCCGCCGCCGCCCAAGGCGGGCTTGATCAGGACCGGAAAGCCGATCGCGCCCGCGCGTTCGGCGAGCTCCGCGCCGCTCAGGCCGCGTCCCCGCGCGCCCGGAACCACCGGGACCCCGGCCTTTTCCATAAGCTCCTTGGCCGCGCTTTTCGAGCCCATGGCCCGGATCGCGCCGGCCGGCGGCCCGATGAAGACGAGCCCCGCCGCGGCGCAGGCCTCGGCGAAGTCCGCGTTTTCCGCCAGGAACCCGTAGCCCGGATGAACGGCCTCGGCGCCATGCTCCCGCGCCACTTTGATGATGGCGTCGCCGCGCAGGTAGCTTTCGGCCGCCGGGGCGGGCCCGATGCAAACCGCCTCATCGGCTTCACGCACATGCCGCGCCCGCGCATCTGCGTCGGAATGGACGGCGACCGTGCGGACGCCACAGCGCCGCGCCGTCCGCATGATCCGGCAGGCAATCTCGCCACGATTCGCAATCAGGATTTTCTTGAACAAGGTTAGAACGCGCGCGTGTTCTTTTCGGGGGCTTTAGGGTCACCCCCTCCCCGGCCCTCCCCCATCAAGGGGGAGGGTGCGCGGCCGGAAAACCTATGGGGTTCCCTCCCCCC
>JADFIH010000020.1 GCA_022566715.1 Pseudomonadota bacterium
GCGGTTCAATAACGTCGGCACTCGGATAAAATTGCTCTACTTTTCAAGATTCTAGAGCAGCTTTATCCGTTCGCTGATGGCCGCTTGGATTTCAGTGGGGCATTTCCAACCGAACGGATGCTGCTCTAGCGGCCTTGAGCGATTCCAGCAGCCTGCTAGCGTCCGCCCCGGCGCTCAGGGTTGGAGTACGATCCGGTCGCTGCCGGTGAGGGCTTCGCCACCGGGCGCGTGGCCGTGGAAGCTAAGCCAGAAGGCCACGATCTCCACGTAGTCCTTCTGGGCGAGCTGGCCGGGACGGCCCCGCGGCATCCGCGAGCTAATGAAGTCGAACAGGTCGGCCGAGGTCCGGTCGCCCCAACGGCTCATGAACCGGTCGCCGGTGAGCGGCGGAAACCCCCCGTTGCCGGTCAGGTCGCCAGCGTGGCAGCGCTGACAACTCTGCTCGAATACGGCCTTGCCGCTGGCGGCCTGCTCCGCGGTAAAGCCCTCGGCTTGGGCGCCCGGCGCAACCAACGCCCCAAACGCGGCGGCGCTCAAAACACCCAGTGCAAGGGTGCGGATTTTTCTGATTTTCATGGACGGATGCCCCCCTTTTCAATTTGTACATCGCTGCACCTAGGAGAACGTGCAGCGCGAGGTTTTATTCCACGCCGATGATAGACACTCCCCGCGCTCCCCTCCCTCACAATTCGTTGAGGCCGGCGCACCGAATATGTTAGTCATGGCGCTTCGGTTGGGAAGGCAAAATGATCGCGCAAAAATTCGTCGATTTCGTTCAGGGCCCTACCATGCATCACGTCGGATCGCGGAACGTGAAACTCCGCCCCGCGTATTCATGGGCGTTCGGTGCGACCGTGAACGCCGACGAAGGCACGATCACTTTTTACCTCCCCAATGTCGAGGGCGCCGAGACCCTCGGCAACTTCGAAGACAACGGCATGGTGGCGTTTACCGTGGGCGACCCGGCGACGAACGAAACCTATCAATTCAAGGGACCGAGCCTCTCGATACGGCCGAGCGAAGACAAAGACACCGCAATTCAGGATATTCACCGCAGCAAGTTGATCTCCCACTTGGGACCGCTCGGCTACCCGGACGCGATCTTGACCGGTTTTACGATCTACCCGAGCACCGCCGTGACCTTCAAAGTCGAGGACGTGTTCGTTCAGACGCCCGGGCCTGGCGCGGGCGCCAAGCTCGACCTCGAGTCCTCGGAACCGGTTGGAGGGACTTGAGTATGCTGCCGGATGAAATCAAACCCGCCATGGAGGGCGTGGTTCCAAGCTCGATCGTGACCTGTTCCCTCGCCGGATCGCCGAACGTGACCTCGATCTCGCAGATCTACTACGTGGACGAGAACCACGTCGCGTTGTCGCACCAGTTCTTCAACAAGACCCACCGCAACATTCGGGAAAACCCCTACGTGTTCGCCTGCCTGCGCGATCCCGCCACATGGCAGGAGTGGATGCTCGAGCTCCAGTACGACCACTCGGAGACCGAGGGACCGGTGTTTGAGGAGATGGACCTGAAGATAGAGGCCATCGCCTCGATGACTGGAATGGAAGGCGTCTTCAAGCTGCTCGCGGCGGACATTTACAAGGTGACCTCGGTCCGCAAATCGAACTCGCGTAGCGCGCTTCTCGAGCCTTAGGATGGATCGGATTTGGTCCGCTCTCGAGTCGTTCCGACTCGGTCGGAACCACTCTAGTTTTTGTCGCTCACGGCTGCGGTCCTATGGTCCGCGCCTGCGCGGGCGCGCCGAATAACCGGCGGGCCGCCTCGCGGCCTTGGGCGAATCCAGCAGCCTTGAGCGATTCCAGACGAATCGGTAACGCCCTAGCCGCGGCCCGGCCTCGATTTGCGCCCGCCCCGCGCTGAATACCCCCAAGGATAATCCGGCCTACCCCGAATAGTGAGGTTGCGGGCCTCCAAAGGGTGGAGCTCGGCCCGATTTTTGCGGAGACTCAAGCGTGCCAGCAGCACGGTGCGCAACAGTGCGCGCGCCACGAACCAATAAAAACAAACGGTAAACACTATGATTGTAAGAGGAATAGCAGCCGCCACGGGAATTTTGATGGGACTTTCGGCCGCGGCCATCATGGAGGCCTCGCTTGCACCGGCGTGGGCCGGCGCCGAGACGGCGCGGCCCGCCGCGATTTTCGGTTCGAACGGCGCCCTGGACCCATCCTCTCTCGGGAACATTCATACCGGATTGGCGCCGGCGCCTGGACGCGGCGAGGAAGAAGAGGTGCGCCGCAAACGGCCCAACCCATCGGACACGGACCCGCTCAAGGCCAACAGGGATGGGAACCTACGCCCCAGCCAGTCCGACCTCAGTAGCCCGTTCACGGCTAATCTGACGCTCAACGGGTCGCCGTTAAACCAGCCGCCCCCACAGAACCCGCCTCCGGCCACCAGCAATCCACCGTTGGCCTCCAACCCGCCTCCGGCCACAACCAACCCGCCGGTGGCCTCCAATCCGCCACCGGCTCAGAACACCGTCCCGGTCGCCAACAATCCCACGTTGGCCACTGTTATCACCAGCATCGCGACGATCGGCACCTCGGCGACCACCGTCCTGCGGCGGGTCGGGATTGCGCAGTAAGAACGATCGCCGCCTAGAGTGTTTCCGACTTTGTCGGAACCACTCTAGCTTTTTGTCGCTCACGGCTGCGGACCGGCCCATCTCGGATGAATTAAGGATGGCCGCGCCCGCGCGGGCGCGCCGGATAACCGGCGGGCCGCCTTGCGGCCTTGAGCGATTCCTGGCGAACTGGAAACGCTTTAGCTCACCGCGTTCAGCTTCGTGGGCTTGACGAACCCGGTAAGGCGGCCTTTGCCGAACTCAAGGCCGCGCCATTGGTCCGAGTCGAAAGTCAGTGTCGCCAGCGCCGCTGTGGGATACTTGCGTTCGAGGGCTTCGAACGCGTCACGGCCGCCGCCGCCGCCCTGGGCGAAGCCGATCGCGAGCACTTCGAGGCCGGGGTTGTGGCCGATCACCATGGCGGAGGTAATGCTGTCGTCGAGGCCGCGCACTTCGGCCGCGAGTTCGTTTTCCGAGGCGAGGTAGAGCTCGTCTCGAAAGACGAAGGACGGCCGGCCCTCCGCGTCGGGCCAACCGAGCGCGGCGGCGATTCCCGCCAAGGTCTCGCGCGCCCGCGCCGCGGTGGAGCATAGGACGATGCCGGGCAGGATGCCCCGCTCGCGCAGGTGCGCCGCCATGGCGGTGCAGGCCTGCTTGCCCCTCTCGTTCAGGGGCCGCTCAAAATCCTGTCCGCTCCAGTCACGGCTATCGGACTTGGCGTGTCGAAGAAGATAAAGTGTTTTCACTGCCCACCGGGTCCCACTGGTTTTGACTTTGCCGTCCCTAGGCACATATTGAAAGGGCCATGGCCGAAGTTTCCGATGATTCACAGATAGCGGCTCCTGAAGGGGCTCCGAGCCTGGATTCGCCCTTGCGCTTCATCAACCGCGAGCTCTCGTGGCTGGCGTTCAACGAGCGCGTCCTGGAGGAGGCGGACAACGTCCGGCATCCGCTGCTCGAGCGCCTGCGTTTCCTGTCCATATCGGCGGTAAACCTGGACGAATTCTTCATGGTGCGCGTCGCGGGTCTGAGTGGCCAAGTCAAAGCGGGCTTCGACGCCATCAGCCTGGACGGTCTGACGCCGGTTCAGCAGCTCGCGGAAGTCTGGCGGCATGCGAGGCGGTTGATGGCGCAGCAGCAGGATATCTGGCGCAAGTTGCGCGGCGAAATGGCGGGCGCCGGAATTTCCGTCCTGTCGGCCGAAGACTTGACGCCGGACGACAGAGTCTGGCTTGAAACGCGTTTTCTGGAGCACGTTTTCCCGGTGCTCACGCCGCTTGCGATCGATCCCGCGCACCCGTTTCCCTTCCTGCCGAACCAAGGGTATGGCCTGGTGCTGCAGATGCGGCGCGAGTCGGATGACGTTCTGATGAACGCAATCCTGCCCCTGCCGCGTCAGATCGAGCGCTTCGTCCGCTTGCCGGGAGAGGCGATCCGCTTCCTGTCTCTCGAGCAACTGATCGAGCTTTTCCTCGGACGCTTGTTTCCCGGTTACGACCTCGTCGGCCGGGGCTGCTTCAGCGTCCTGCGCGACAGCGATCTCGAGATCGAGGAGGAGGCGGACGATTTGGTCCGCGTATTCGAGACAGCCTTGAAGCGCCGCCGCCGGGGGAGCGTGATCCGCCTCAAGGTAGAGTCGCAAATGCCCGAACAGCTCGTCGCGTTCCTGGCCGATGAGATCAAGCTCGACGAGAAATCCATCGTGGTCGTCGACGGCATGGTCGGCCTCGCGGACACCAGCCAGCTCATCATCAACGACCGGCGCGACTTGTTGTTCGAGCCCTACCGCCCGCGCTTTCCCGAGCGCATCGCCGAGTTCGGCGGCGACTGTCTGGCGGCCATCCGCAAGAAGGACATCATTATCCACCACCCCTTCGAGTCCTTCGACGTGGTGGTGCAATTCCTCGAGCAGGCGGCGGCCGATGCAGAAGTCATCGCCATCAAGCAGACCTTGTACCGCACCAGCCCCGATTCGCCGATCGTGAAAGCGTTGATCGCCGCGGCGGAGTCGGGCAAGTCGGTCACCGCCCTCGTCGAACTCAAGGCGCGCTTCGATGAGGAAGCGAACATCAGGTTGGCGCGCGACATGGAACGCGCCGGGGTTCACGTCGTTTACGGCTTTATGCACCTCAAGACGCACGCCAAGGTGTCGCTCGTGGTGCGGCGCGAAGGGGGCGTCTTGCGCACCTATGTCCACTTCGGCACCGGCAACTATCACCCGGTGACGGCGAAGGTTTATACGGACCTGTCGTTCTTTACGACCGATCCGGCGCTTTGCCGCGATGCGGCGTACCTGTTCAATTACCTCACCGGCTACGCGGCGCCGCAGAACTTCGAAAAATTGTCCAGCTCGCCGCAGAACTTGCGCGAAACCATCTTGGCCGGCATCGAGGCGGAGATCGATAACGCCGGATCGGGGCGGCCCGCCGGGATTTGGGCCAAGCTCAATGCCCTGGTCGATGCCGAGGTGATCGATTCACTTTACCGCGCATCGCAGGCGGGCATTCCCATCGACCTCGTGATCCGGGGGATCTGCTGTCTGCGGCCGGGCATTGCCGGCCTGTCCGACAACATCCGCGTTAAGAGTGTCGTGGGCCGGTTTCTGGAACACTCGCGCATCGTCTGTTTCGCCAACGGGCATGATCTTCCCTCGCCGTGGGCCAAGGTTTATATCACCACGGCGGACTGGATGCCGCGGAACTTCGACCACCGAATCGAATCCCTCGTGCCGATCGAGAACCCGACCGTGCACGAACAGGTTTTGAATCAAATCATGATCGCGACTCTCAAGGACGAAGCGCAGTCCTGGCGGCTCGACGGCGACGGCTCCTATCACCGTCTCGACGGCGGAGCCGACGCTTTTAGCGCTCACCAGTACTTCATGACCAATCCAAGCCTGTCCGGACGCGGCAAGGCTTTGGAGACCGGGAGCGCGCCCCGGCTCGTGCTGGATAATTCCTAATTGGCTCTAGTTGGATCTGATTGACCGCCAAGGGCTCCCTTCGACTCGCCAATGGCCAGGCCCCGGTTGCGCCGGGAACGGGGTCTTCGACGCGCCCCGTCGCCGTTATCGACGTGGGCTCGAACTCGGTTCGCCTGGTCGTGTTCGAGGCGCTGTCGCGGGCGACGACGCCCATCTTCAACGAAAAGGTTCTATGCGGACTGGGGCGGGGACTTGCCCAGACGGGCCGTCTCAACCCCGAGGGCCGCGACGCGGCGCTGGCCACGCTGAACCGTTTTGCCTCGCTCGTGCAAGCCATGAAGGCCGATGTGATCGACGTCGTGGCGACCGCCGCTGTCCGCGAGGCCAAGGACGGCCCCGACTTCGTCGCCCGCGTCGAGGCCGAATGCGGCCTCAAGATCCAGATACTTTCGGGCACCGAGGAAGCGCGCCTCGCGGCTCAGGGGGTGCTCTCCTCGCTTCCGGGCGCGGACGGCCTGATGGCGGACCTCGGCGGCGGCAGTCTCGAGGTAGTGAGGTTGGAGGAAGGCTCCTTGCGGGACCAAGCCACCCTGCCGCTGGGGCCGCTTAGAACCGCCGCGGTTGGCGCCCGCGCGCTTGTGCGGACGATCGACGGCGCGCTAGGGGATTTGCCCTGGCTCAAGGACGCAAGGGGCGGGAGCTTCCATGCCGTGGGAGGCGCCTGGCGGGCCATCGCCCGGGTCCACATGGCGCAGGAGCGCTATCCCTTGCGGATCGTTCATGGCTACACCCTGGAGCGGGCCGAAGCCGAGCGGGTGGCGAGCTTCTTGTCGAAATTGGATGCCGACGCACTGGAGGAACTCGACGGCGTTCCGCGCAGCCGCGCCGGAACCCTGCCGTTTTCAGCGCTGGTACTGGCTCGGCTTCTGAAGGTGGTGCGTCCCAAGGTGGTCGTGTTCTGCGGCCATGGGCTTCGCGAGGGGTTGATCTACGACCGTCTGGACGCGGCGTCGCGGAGCCTCGATCCTTTCATCGCGGCGGCCCAGGACTCGGCGTGGCGCACCGGGCGATTCAGCGTACACGCCGAGGAAATAGAGCGCTGGATCGCACCGCTCTTCGAAGATGCCGATACCGAGGAAGCCCGCCTTCGTTTCGCCGCCTGCCTGCTCAGCGACTCGGCCTGGCGCTGGCACCCCGATTATCGCGCCGAACAGGCTTTTATTAGTATCTTGCATGCGCCCTATGTCGGGGTCAGCCACGCGGGGCGGGCGTTTGTCGCGACCGCCGTGGCGGCACGCTATGGGGCAAGCCTGTCGGAAAAATGGATGACGCCGGCGAGGCGCCTGTTGCCACGGCCCGCGGTTCAAACCGCCCGCGCCTTGGGGGCCGCGCTCGATCTCGCCAACACGTTGACGGGTGGGACGCCAGGGCTGTTGGCCGAGGCGCCCGTGCGTAAGCGCGGAAAGATCCTCGAATTGGTCCTTGCCGGAGAGAGCCGGCGGCTCGATGGCGAGGCCGTCCGGCGCCGGCTCGACACCTTGGCCCGCGAGATTCGCCTGGAAGGGCGGGTCAGAACCGAATAGGGCGCCCGTGCGCGCCGCTCGGGCGTTACCGGTTGGTCAGGAATCGCTCAAGGCTGCTGGAATTGCCTGCGCAGGCGCGGCCATCCTTAATTCATCCGAGATGGGCCGGTCCACAGCCGTGAGCGGTAAAATATTAGAGTGGTTCCGACCAAGTCGGAACGACTTTAGGACGTTTTTTCCGCGGGCAACTCGATCAGGACGATCTTGTCCTTGCGAAGCGCGAACGCCAATTCGCCCCGTTTGAGCGCCAGGGCGTCGTCGCCGAAAATATCGCGCCGCCAGCCCCGCAGCGCCGGCACGTCGGCGTCGCCCAGGGACGCGATTCGCTCCAGATCGGCGACATTGGCGATCATCTTCTGGGCGACGCCATGGTCCTCGCTCCGGATTTTCAGCAGCACCTTGAGAAGGTCCACCACCGGACCGGCGGCCCCATTACCGCGTTTGGACGGCTCGACCCGGGGCAACTCGCTTTCCGGCATGTTCTCGCCGCGCTCGATGGCCTTGAGGAGTTCGGCCCCCCGGCGGCCTTCGGCTAGGCCCTTGCCCATGCCGCGCACCCGAACCAGGTCGCCTTTGGTCTTGGGCCTGTGGGCGGCGATCTCCAGGAGAGCTTCGTCGCGCAGAATGCGGTTTCGGGGCACGTCGACCGATTTCGCCTCGTTCTCGCGCCACGCCGACACCTCCTTCAGAACACCCAGGAAGCGGGGTTTCGTGCTCCGCACTTTTAGGCGCCGCCAGGCGTCCTCGGGGTTGGCGGCGTAAGTGGCGGGATCGGTCAGGATCGCCATCTCCTCCTCGAGCCAGGGTTCGCGCCCCGACTGTTCGAGTTGGTGGGCGAGCTTCTCGTAAGCGGTGCGCAGGTGGGTCACGTCTTCCAGGGCATAGCGCACCTGGCGCTCGGTCAGGGGCCGGCGCGACCAGTCGGTGAAGCGCGAGGACTTGTCGATCCGCGCCCCGGCGAGCTTTTCGGCCAAGGTCTGATACCCCACCGAGGCGCCGAATCCGCACACCATTGCCGCGATCTGGGTGTCGAATAGGGGCGCCGGAACCTTCCCGGTGAGGTACACGAAGATCTCGACGTCCTGGCGGGCGGCGTGGAACACCTTCAGAATTTTTGGATTGTGGAGCAAATCGTACAGGGGGGCGAGGTCGATCCCCTGCGCGAGAACGTCGATCGCCGCCGCCTCGTCGGGCCCGGCAAGCTGCACCAGGCAGAGCTTGGACCAATAGGTGTTCTCGCGCATGAACTCCGTATCGACCGTGATGTAGGAGGCCCGCGAGAGGCGGTCACAGAATTCGGCGAGCGGCGCGGACTTGGAAATGACCGTCATGAGCGCCCTCTATACACGATCCGCCGTCCGGCGTCCCGCCGCGGCTGGCCGCGGCTGGCCCGGGTGCCCCGGCGCTTCACGGCCTTGCGGGGCGCGCGCGGCCGGGCGATCCGGCTTGACAAAGGCCGCCCGACCGTGTGTTTGTGCGCGCGGTTCAGCCCCGTGACGGTGGGCTGGCCGCAAGGGACCGAGCCGCTTCATGCACAGATACCGGACACATACCTGCGGGGCCTTGAGGGAGACGGATGTCGGCGGGCAGGTGCGCCTGTCGGGCTGGGTCCACCGCAAGCGCGACCACGGCAATCTGGTGTTCGTCGACCTGCGCGACCACTATGGCATTACCCAGTGCGTCCTGGAGGTGGGCGGCGAACATTTCGCCACCGTGGAAGGCCTGCGCCCCGAAAGCGTCGTGTGCATCACGGGGCCCGTGGTGGCGCGCCTCGAAGACACCATCAATCCCAATCTGCCCACGGGCCGCGTCGAGGTCCGCATCGAGGCGGTGGAGGTCTTGTCGCGGGCCGAGGAGTTGCCGTTGCAGGTGTTCGGCGACCAGGTCTATCCGGAAGAAACCCGGCTGCGCTACCGCTTCCTCGACCTGCGCCGCGAGAAGCTGCACAACAACATGATGCTGCGCGCGCAGGTCATCCAAAGCATTCGCCGGCGCATGACGGACGCCGGGTTCAACGAATTCCAGACACCCATCCTGACCGCCAGCTCGCCCGAGGGCGCCCGCGATTTTCTCGTGCCAAGCCGCGTTCATCCGGGCAAGTTCTATGCCCTGCCGCAGGCGCCGCAGCAATTCAAGCAACTGCTCATGGTCGCGGGCTTCGACCGGTATTTCCAGATCGCGCCGTGCTTCCGCGACGAGGACGCCCGCGCCGACCGCTCGCCGGGCGAGTTCTATCAACTCGACATCGAAATGTCGTTCGTCGAGCAGGAAGATGTTTTCGAGGCCGTCGAGCCGGTGCTGGCGGGCGTCTTCAAGGAATTTTCCAATCACCGGGTGAGCGATCCCTTCCCGCGCATACCCTTTGTCGAGGCGATGCTGAAGTACGGAACCGACAAGCCCGACTTGCGCAACCCCATCGAAATCACCGACGTGACCGACGCCTTCCGGGGCTCGAGCTTTTCCATCTTCGCCCGCGCCATCGAAAACGGCGCCGTGGTGCGCGCCATCCCGGCGCCCGGAGCGGCCGGCCGGCCGCGCAGCTTTTTCGATAAGATGAACGACTGGGCGCGCGGGGAAGGAGCGCCGGGGCTGGGCTACATCAGTTTCACCGACGACGCCGGCAAGGGTCCCATCGCCAAGAACCTCGACGACAGCCGGGTCGCCGCGATCCGCGCCACCGCCGGAGTCGGTGTCGGCGACGCGGTGTTCTTCGCTTGCGACAAGGCGGCCGGGGCGGCCCCCCTCGCGGGCGCCGCCCGTATCCGGCTGGGCGAGGAACTCGGCCTGCTGGAAAAAGGAGTCTTCCGCTTCTGCTGGGTGGTCGATTTCCCGATGTTCGAATACGACGAGGACGAAAAGAAAATCGGTTTCAGCCACAATCCGTTTTCCATGCCGCAAGGCGGGCTCGAGGCGCTGGAAACGAAGGACCCGCTCGATATCGTCAGCTACCAATACGACATCGTTTGCAACGGCATCGAGCTGTCGAGCGGCGCCATCCGGAACCATCTGCCCGAGATCATGTACAAGGCCTTCGAGATCGCCGGCTACACGCGGGGCGAAGTCGAAAAACGGTTCAGCGGCATGTTGAACGCCCTGCAATTCGGCGCGCCGCCGCACGGTGGGATCGCGCCCGGTCTCGACCGCATCGTCATGCTTTTGGCGGATGAGCCGAACATCCGCGAGGTGATTCTTTTCCCGATGAACCAGCGCGCCGAGGACTTGATGATGGGCGCCCCCGCCGAAGTGGAAACGCGCCAGTTGCGCGAACTCCATCTGCGCCTCGCGCTGCCGAAGGAAAAGACGCCGGACGCCACGTAGGGGTGGTGCGGTTCCGATTTGATCGGAACCGCTCAAGCTTTTTATCGCTCACGGCCGCGGACCGGACAATCTCGGATGAATAAGGATGGCCGCGCCTGCGGGGGCGCGCCGGATAACCGGCGGGCCGCATAGAGCAATATCCGAAGTGCCAACGTGATTGAACCGGTGCGGTTCAATAACGTCGGCACTCGGATAAAATTGCTCTACTTTTCAAGATTCTAGAGCAGCTTTATCCGTTCGGTGATGGCCGCTTGGGTTTCAGTGGGGCATTTCCAACCGAACGAATGCTGCTCTAGCGGCCTTGAGCAATTCCAGTAACCTTGACCGATTCCAGATGAACTGGAATCGCTCCAGCCCTCAGGCCGAGCGGCGCTGGTCTTTTTCCGGGACCGAATCCTCTGCCGCCGAACTCTCCGCCGACCCCTCAGCCAACAGGGTGGTGCTGTCGCGCAACCGTTCGACCAAGATCATCGACAGGTTGTAGAGCACCCGCGACAATATGTCGGGCATGGTTCGCATGCCTTTTTCCAGGAAGTTTTGCGACAGGATTAGAACCTCGACATCCTCGAGGGCGACCACGTCGGCCGTTCTCGGCGCCGAGCTGATGAGGGCGCTTTCGCCAAAGATCTCACCGCGTCCAAGTTCGGCGAGCACGCGGTCGCCACTCCGGACCTCGACGCTGCCCGAGAGAATGACGTACATCTCGCGCGAGGTCGCGCCGGCCTGCACGATGCGGTCGCCACGTTTGCATTGCAGCGTCGATCCGGAATGCAGCACGCGTTTCGCGTCGGCGTAGCTCATGTCCTTGAGGAGAGGAATGCCCTCGATCGGGGTTTGCTGAAGCTTCTCGGTCAGAAGCGCCCAAAATTCTTCCTCATCGAGTGCACGTTCGGCGGCCGTATGCAGGCTGTCGGAGAACGTTCTTTCGAACCATTGGCTGGCCTCGGCCACGTTGGTGAAATCGGCGGCAAGGCCGAAGAAAGGCGATCCCACGTAGCGCAGATGTGCCACGTCGTCGGTCAGGAGTACCAGGGGCACATGATAGACATCGTCTTCGTCGACGAAATTGTCCGCATAGCGGCGATAGCCCAGGCGCTCATAGAGCGGGACCAGGGGCGGGGGACAACTCGTGAAATCAAATAGGCTGCCCATGTTGCGCGCGACTTTGTAGGCCGCGCCCAGCAACACGGCGGTCAACTGGCCCGGATTATCATCGTCCGATACGACGAGGCGGGACGTGAGCGAGAGCTCCTCGGGCCGGAAATTCGAGAACTCGCCGAGCCTGAAATGTGCCGACACCTTCTCGCTGAACTTCGTATTTTCGGTCGAGTTGATGCGGACGCTGGCGGCGACGGCATGCTGCTTGACGAGGCACAACTGGAAAGCCGATTCGTCGAGATCGTCCGTGACGATCATCTTCTTGTCGTCGGCGAACACCGAAGCGCCGCCCTTTTTCATGATCTCGATGCGGTAGCGGAAGGCGTAGATTCGGGCCCGTTCCTCCGGCGATTGGGGCAAATGTACCGCGATGTTCGCGGCTTTAGGCCCTGCCATGGGGTCCCCTTACTAGCGCGCTCATCCAATCCGTGCGGTTGGCCGTGCGGTTGGCCGTGCGGTTGGACCGAAGACGAAGAAATACACCCAGGACGTTTACAGTTCGCTAACGTTCGGGGCGGGAATCGCGGCAAAAAAAGGGGCGCGCGATTCGCGCGCCCCAAGTAACAGGGAGGTTACCTGCTGATGCAGGTGGTAAGCGAGGGAACAACCAAGCTTTTGGTCACGAGCAACCGCTGGTCCCACCGCACGTGTCGCACTTCAGACACGTGCCGTTGCGGACCAAGGTGAAGTTTCCGCATTCGTCGCATGCATCGCCTTCATAGCCCTTTATCCGCGCCTCGCGGACATGGCTGATGCGGCCGCCAGCCAAACTGACGGTCGTCCCATCGAATGCGATGGCGGCGGCCACGCCGTCCCCGGTACGGGGGGCGGCCGATCCCACGGCCTCGATCGCGGTCGTGGCTTGGGATTCCGGAGCGGGAGCCGATGCTCCGCCGTCAACGACATAAAGATTGGAACGGACGTAGCCGTTGCTCGCGAGGCCCATCATGGCGGCCAGGGGATCGGACTCCGTGCCTGAGCCCGAAGAGGAGCCGGTGCCTTTGCCCATGCTGTCGGGACGCAGATCGTCGGGTCCGACATGCGCCAGGTCGTTGCGCCCAAGGTAGGAGATCGCGAGCTCGCGGAACATATAGTCGAGGAGCGATGTCGCCATCTTGATCGCTTCGTTGCCTTCGACCAGCCCTTGCGGTTCGAAGCGCGTGAAGGTGTAGGCGTCGACGAACTCCTCGAGGGGGACGCCGTATTGCAGCCCGATCGAAATGGCGATCGCGAAGTTGTTCATCAAACTCCGGAAGGCCGCCCCCTCCTTGTGCATGTCGATGAATATCTCGCCCAACTGCCCGTCGTCATATTCGCCCGTCCGCAGGTAAATCTTGTGGCCGCCGACGCTGGCCTTTTGGGTGTAGCCCTTGCGCCGTTGCGGCAGGCGCGAACGCACACTGCGCCGCAAGGTGAGGTGGCGCACGAGGCGTTCGGCGACGACCGAAGGCCGCGCCGCCGGAGGTAGATCCGCGAGCGCCACTTCGGCGTCGTCGGTTTCCTCGTCCTGGGTGAGGACCGCGGACAAGGGTTGGGACAACTTCGATCCGTCGCGGTACAGGGCGTTTGCCTTGAGGCCGAGCCGCCACGACAAAAGGTAAGCCTCCTTGCAATCCTCGACCGTGGCCGAATTGGGCATGTTGATGGTTTTCGAGATGGCGCCCGAAATGAACGGCTGCGCCACCGCCATCATGCGGATGTGGCTTTCCGCCGACAGGAAACGCTTCCCGTCGCGGCCGCACCGGTTCGCGCAATCGAAGACCGGCAGATCGTCCGCGCGCAAGTGGGGCGCGCCCTCCAGGGTCATGGCGCCACAGCAGTAGGTGTTCGCGGCTTCGATGTCGCCCTTGGAGAAACCAAGCGCCAACAATAGGTTGAAGGATACGTCCTCGAGATTGGACAGGGTCAGCCCGAGCGTTTCGACACAGAAGGTTTCGCCAAGCGTCCACTTGTTGAAAACGAACGTAATGTCGAAGGCGTTGGCCAACGCCGCCTCGACCTTGTCCAATACCTCGGCGGTGAAGCCTTTTTTGGAAAGCGCCTCGTGCCCGACGCCGGGGGCGTCCCGCAAGGTGCCGTTTCCTACGGCATAGGTGACGATCTCGCCGATTTCGCTTTCCCCATAGCCGAGCGCCGACAGGGCCTCGGGAACGGCGCGGTTGATGATGCGGAAGTACCCGCCGCCCGCCAGCTTCTTGAATTTGACGAGGGCGAAGTCGGGCTCGATGCCGGTAGTATCGCAGTCCATGGAGAGGCCAATGGTGCCGGTCGGCGCGATCACGGTCGCTTGGGCGTTGCGGTAGCCATGCTCTTCGCCGAGTTCGAGCGCGTGGCGCCAGGCCGCCGCCGCCGCATCGGCGAGCCGTTGGTCCCCGACGCCGCCCGTGTCGAGCGCCACCGGCGTGATCGACAGGCCTTCGTACCCGACGGTCTCGCCCTGCGCGGCGCGCGCATGGTTGCGCATGACCCGCAGCATGGCGTCCCTGTTTTCCGAGAAGCGCGGAAAGGCCCCGAACTCCGCCGCCATCTCCGCCGAGGCCGCATAGGCCGTTCCGGTCATGAGGGCGGTAATGGCGCCACACACGGCGCGGCCACGGTCACTGTCGTAGGAAACGCCGCTGGCCATCAGCAGGCCGCCCACATTGGCGAAGCCAAGGCCCAAGGTTCTGTACTGGTATGACAACTCGGCAATGCGGCGCGAGGGGAACTGCGCCATGAGCACCGAGATTTCGAGGGTGATCGTCCACAGACGGACGGCATAGGCGAAGGCTTCGGTGTCGAAGGAGCGGTCCTCGCGCCGGAACGTCATGAGATTGAGCGAGGCGAGGTTGCACGCCGTGTCGTCGAGAAACATGTACTCGGAGCACGGATTCGACGCCCGAATGGCGCCACCGCCCGGACAGGTGTGCCATTCGTTGATCGTGGTGTGGAACTGAATGCCTGGATCCGCCGAGGACCAGGCCGCGACGGCGATCTGTTCCCACAGGTCGCGCGCCTTCACGGTCTCCGCGACCTTACCGTCGGTGCGCCGGATCAGATTCCAGTCCCTGTCCTCGAGGACCGCGCGCAGATAGTCCTGCGTCACGCGCACCGTATTGTTGGCGTTCTGGCCCGAAACCGAGAAGTAGGCGGCGCCGTCCCAGTCCGTGTCGTAGACCGGAAACTCGATCTCGGTATACCCCTGGCGGGCGAACGCGATGACACGCTGCACATAGTTCTCCGGGATCATGGCCCGGCGGGCATCCTGGATCGCCTTCTTGAGCTCCGGGTTGTCGTTGGGCGTAAACCGCCCCGGACCTTCGACGGCGTGGCAGGTCTTGATGATGGCGTTCAGGTGCCGGTTCGCAAGGTTCGAGCCGGCCACGAGGGACGCCACCTTCTGCTCCTCGACGACCTTCCAGTTGATGAACTGCTCGATATCCGGATGATCGACATCGACCACCACCATCTTGGCGGCCCGCCGGGTCGTGCCACCCGACTTGATGGCGCCGGCGGCGCGGTCGCCGATCTTGAGGAAGCTCATCAGGCCGGACGATTTCCCCCCGCCCGAGAGGGGCTCGTTCTCGCCCCGCAGGCTGGAAAAGTTCGAACCGGTGCCCGAGCCGTATTTGAACAGCCGCGCTTCACGGACCCACAGGTCCATGATGCCGCCCTCGTTCACCAGGTCGTCGCTGATTCCCTGGATAAAGCAGGCGTGGGGCTGGGGATGTTCGTAGGCGTTGTCGGAGCGCTGCGACTCGCCCGTCTCATGGTCGACGTAGAAATGCCCCTGCGCCGGGCCGTCGATGCCATACGCCCAATGGAGCCCCGTGTTGAACCATTGCGGCGAGTTGGGCGCGCCCATCTGCCGCGCCAGCATAAAGCGCATCTCATCGTAATAGGCCTCGGCGTCGGCCTCGGAATCGAAATAGCCGCCCTTCCAACCCCAGTAGGTCCAGGTTCCGGCGAGGCGGTCGAAGAGCTGCTTGGCGCTGGCCTCGCCCGTGGTGCGGTCCACCGTCGGCAGTTTGGCGAGGGCCTCGTCGTCGGGCACACTGCGCCATAACCAAGCCGGCACGGTGTTCTCCTCGACCCTCTTGAGCCGCGCCGGCACGCCGGCCTTGCGGAAATACTTTTGGGCAATGACGTCGCAGGCCACCTGTGACCAATCCGCCGGTACCTCGATGTCCGGCATTTCGAAGACAAGCGATCCGTCCGGATTACGGATTTCACTCTGTGTGCGGCGGAAGGAAATGGCGTCGTAGGGTGAGCTGCCCTCGACAGTGAAAAAGCGCCTGATACGCATGATGCCCCCTGTTGGACCCCTGACGGCTGAACACTTGCCGCATTGATTTTTGATAAGACATGTTGTGGCTGTCGGCCAGGGCGGCACAACATATAGACGCGATTAGGTGGAGTCAAACGGATAGGCGCAAGCTGTTGTAGGCTGTGACTCCTCCGCGCCGGCGTCAAGACTCGAAATGGTAGACACGCAAAAATATGCAATATTCCAACCTCTTAACCCGCCGTGTTAAGTTTTCGTTGAGGTCAGGCGCCTAAACAACACTGGCGCCGAGGCGAACGCCGCGAATAGGCGCGCCGCCGCCGCCGCCGGGCCGCCGAAGGGCCTCGCGCGCGGCCCCTGGACGGCGTGACGGTCAAGTGCAATAGTCCCGCGCCAACGTTCACCGTGAACCGCCGTGAGGCGGCGATAATACCGGGCGACAGGCATGGGCCTTGGAACATTGATGTTCGGCTGGTGGGGCAGGGCGACCCTTGGCACCCACTGGTTCACGATTCGCAAGGGCGAACAGGTCGGCGGCGATTCATTCGGCAACCGCTATTACCACGACAAAAGCAGACCCGAGAAAAAGGGACCGCACTGGAACCGGCGTAAACGCTGGGTGATCTATGCCGGTCCGGCGGAGGCCTCGGCGGTTCCGCCGGAATGGAACGCCTGGCTGCAGCACACCGCCGAGGACCCGCCCACCGACGCCGCGCCGGACTATCCGTGGGAGAAAGACCACCTGCCCAATCTTACGGGAACGGCCGGCGCCTACCGGCCCCCGGGTCATCTGTCAGGCCGGGGCCGCGACCGGGCGACCGGCGATTACGAGGCTTGGCGGCCCGACTCCTAACGGGTTTCGCAACGGCCGGGGCATTGCGATACTGCCGCGGGGTCACGATATTGCCAGGGCGTCACAAGCCAGGGCGTTACAAGATTGAAGGACTCAGGAGAAGATGAACGGCAATTTATTTGAGGCGTTGATCGGGGCCTTGGTGCTCCTCGTGGCCGGCTTTTTCCTCGTGTTCGCCTTCACGACCGCCGATATCGGGGCCGTGCAGGGGTACGAGGTGGTGGCGAAGTTCGACCGCGTGGACGGCCTCAACATCGGTTCGGACGTACGCCTGAGCGGGATCAAGGTCGGGACCGTGGTTAGCCAGGACCTCGATCGCGAGACGTTTCTCGCCGTCGTGCGCATGACCATCGAGTCGGACGTAAGACTTCCCAAGGATTCCTCGGCGCAGATCGTCACCGATGGCTTGCTCGGCGGGAAATTCATGGCCATCGTACCGGGCGGCGACCCGGATTACATCGAGCCCGGCGGCGAGATCACGTTCACGCAGGGACCGCTCATTCTGGAGAATCTCATTGGCCAGTTCGTCTTTGGGGCCGGTGACAATTCATCGGACGAGGCGGCCGCCCCGTAGACGGACGGATGGAGTCGCGCTCGACTGGCAACCCTTCCGCGCCAGCTCAGGATTGGGATCCCGATCAGTACGCCACCAACGCCCGGTTCGTCTCGGACCTGGGCGGGGCGGTGCTCGATTTATTGGCGCCCCGGGCCGGCGAGCGCATCCTCGATTTGGGCTGCGGCGACGGCGCGCTGACCGTCGAGATCAAATCCCGCGGCGCCGATGTCGTCGGTGTCGATGCGAGTCCCGACCAAATACGGGAGGCTAAGCGCCGTGGGCTCGATGCCCGCGTCATGGATGGGCATAGCCTCACGTTCGAGGGCGAGTTCGACGCCGTCTTTTCCAACGCGGCCCTGCACTGGATGCCCGAGACCGCGGCGGTCCTGGCCGGCGTCCACCGCGCCCTTCGGCCGCGCGGCCGGTTTGTCGCGGAAATGGGCGGGGCCGGAAACGTGGTGAAGATATTGGGCGTGATGGACGAGGTTCTATCGGCCAGGGGATATCCGGGACTGCAAGGTCATCCCTGGCATTTTCCGTCCCCGAAGGAGTATGCCGAGTATTTGCGGGCCGCGGGATTCGAGGTGACCGGCATTGAACACATGCCCCGGCCCACACGCCTGCCAGGGGATATCGGGGGCTGGCTCGACACCTTTTGCGAGGCATTTTTCCGAGTCCTGCCGGAGGCCGAGCGGCGCCCCGCGCGGAGCGAAATAATCCTCAAGCTCGAACCCCTGTTGGCCGACAAGGACGGCGTATGGTGGGCCGACTATATGCGCCTGCGTTTCTCCGCCCGGCGTACGGCATGACGAAATCGGGCCGGAGGCTCGCCGGCGCGGCCGCGCTCATGGGCGCCCTGTTCGCCACCGACGCACGTTTCGCCACGGAAGCACTGGGCCAGGACCGCGGACGCAACACCATCGCCGTGCTGCGCGGGCTCGACAAGGTGACGGCGCGCGTCTCCACGATCGAGGCGCCCATCGGCGAGACGGTGCGCTTCGGTACGCTGCGTATTCTGGCCCAAACCTGCCGCACGCGGCCGCCCGAAGAGCCGCCGGAAACAACCGTGTTCCTCGAGATCACGGACATCAAGCCGGGCCAGACCCCGGTGCGGCTGTTCACCGGCTGGATGTTTGCGTCGAGTCCCGCCTTGTCGGCGCTGGAGCACCCTGTCTACGACGTCTGGGTCATCGACTGTAAGACCTCGGCGCCGCTCAACTCCGGACTCAACGAGTAGAAATCGGACTCGTGCACGAGGGCGTCGGCGAGGCGGCGGTGATACTCCTCGCGCGAGATTTCCACCGCGCCGAAGGTCGTCAGGTGCTTCGTCACGAACTGAGTGTCGAGTAGCCGGTAGCGGCCGTGGCGCAGGCGGGCGACCAGGTGAACCAGCGCCACCTTGCTCGCATCGGTCTGGCGCGAGAACATGCTTTCGCCGAAAAAGGCGGCCCCGATCGAGACACCGTAGAGCCCGCCGGCCAATTCCTCGCCGCACCAGCATTCCACGCTGTGGGCGTTGCCCGACCGGTGCAGTGCGCCGTACAGATCGATGATCTGGTCGTTGATCCAAGTCGTGTCGCGGTCGGCGGACGGATCGGCGCAGGCCTGCATGACGTCGTGGAAGGCCGTATCGACCCGGACCGTAAAGCAATCGCTGCGCACGGTGCGGCGGAGCCGCCGCGGTGAATGAAACGACTCCAGCGGAAGCACGCCCCGCATATCCGGGTCGATCCAATAGAGGGTCGGATCGCGCCGGTCGTTCGCCATTGGAAACATGCCGCTGGCATAGGCCCGCAGCACTATCTCGGGCGTAAGGCCTGTCATTGCGCCGCGGAGAGGAACTCCTCCAGCCAATGAATGTTGTAGGCGCCGTTCACGAAGTCGGTGTTCTCGACGAGCTTTTGGTGCAGGGGAATGGTGGTCGTGATGCCGTCGATGACGTACTCCTCGAGCGCCCGGCGCAGGCGCATCAGGCACTCGTTCCGCGTCGTCCCATGCACGATGAGTTTAGCGATGAGGCTATCGTAATAGGGCGGCACGACATAGCCCGAGTACAAGGCCGAGTCGACCCGAACGCCAAGTCCTCCCGGGGTGTGGTAGTCCGTGACGCGGCCCGGCGAGGGCAAGAAGGTTTGGGGGTCTTCCGCATTGATGCGGCATTCGATGGCGTGCCCTTGGAACTCGATGTCCGCCTGGGTCCTGCCTAACTCGTGTCCGGCGGCGACGCGGATTTGTTCGCGCACCAGATCGATCCCGGTGATCATTTCCGTGATCGGATGTTCGACCTGAAGGCGGGTATTCATTTCGATGAAGTAGAACTCTCCGTCGTCGTAAAGAAACTCGACGGTGCCGACGCCGAGGTAGCCCATTCCCTTGATCGCCGCGGTGACGAGATCGCCGAGCTTGACGCGCTGTTTGTCGTTGAGAGCGGGCGAGGGGGTCTCCTCGAGAATCTTCTGGTGCCGCCGTTGGAGCGAACAGTCCCGCTCGCCCAGGTGAACGACGTTGCCATGACTGTCGGCGAGAACTTGAACCTCGATATGGCGCGGCGTGGTGAGGTACTTTTCGAGGTAGACCTCGTCGTTGCCGAAGGCGGCTTTCGCCTCGCGGCGCGCCGTGGCCAGGGCGTTGGGCATCTCCATGGCGGAGCGCACCACCTGCATCCCCCGTCCGCCGCCGCCGGCCGATGCCTTTATGATCACCGGGTAGCCGATTCTTTCCGCGTGCTTGCGCGCCTGCGCCGGGTCCCGCAGGCCGGGCGAGCCCGGCACCACGGGCAGTCCCTGCGCCTCGGCCTCGGCCCGGGCCCTTATCTTGTCGCCCATCAGGCGAATATGGTCCGGCGTCGGCCCGATAAAGGTGATGCCATGTTCGGCGACGATCGAAGAAAATTTGGCGTTTTCCGACAGGAAGCCATAGCCCGGATGGATGGCGTCGGTGTTGGTGATCTCGGCCGCCGAGATGATGGCCGGGACGTTCAGGTAACTTTCCGCGGCGCTCGGCGGGCCAATGCACACCGCTTCATCGGCAAGCCGGACATGCATGGCGTCGGCGTCCGCCGTCGAGTGCACCGCCACGGTGCGGATTCCCATCTCGCGGCAGGCGCGGTGAATTCGCAGTGCGATCTCACCACGGTTGGCGATCAGGATTTTTTCGAACATCCGTCAGTCGATGATAACCAGGACCTCGCCGTATTCCACCGGCGCCCCGTTGCTGACCAGAACCTGCGCGACCCTGCCGCTGCGCGGCGCCGGGATCGGGTTCATCATTTTCATGGCTTCGACGATCAACAGGGTCTGACCCTCGGCCACGGTATCGCCGGCCTGTACGAAGGGCCTTGCATCGGGTTCCGGCGACAGATAGGCCGTGCCGACCATCGGCGATGTTACCGCACCGGGATGCGACGCGTCGTCCATCGCGGGCGCCGGCGCCGCTGGTGGCGGCGCGGGCCGCTGTTCCGGCACGGGCTCGCGGGCCACTGGCGCGGCGGCGGCGTGCTTCGCCACCCGCACGCGCTGACCTTCGCCCTCCCATTCGATCTCGGAAAGGCCGGTCTCGTCGAGCAGCGCCGCGAGCTCGCGGATCAGGTCGGCGTCGACTCTGGGCCCACTCATGGTGCGGTTGCTCCCGACTCTTGGATCAGGCCCGCCAGGGCGTCGAGGGCCAGGATATACCCATGTCCGCCGAACCCGCTGATCACGCCTTTCGCCACCTCGCTAATGTAGGAATGATGGCGGAAGGTTTCACGCTGGAAGATATTGGACAGGTGGACTTCGACGATCGGCGCGCGCGTCGCGCGCAGGGCGTCCAGCAGAGCCACCGACGTGTGGGTGTAGGCGCCTGCGTTCACGATGAGGCCCGCCGCTTGGCCGTCGCTCGTCTGGACCCAGCCGATGAGTTCGGATTCGCTGTTGCTCTGGCGGAAATCGACGGCCAGACCGTGCCGTTTGGCGTGCTCGGCAGCCGCTCGTTCGATGTCCTCCAGGGTCTCGGTGCCATAGATTTCGGGTTCCCGCGTTCCCAGCAGGTTGAGATTGGGGCCGTTGAGCACGAGGATCGTTTGGCTGGCCATTCAGTCGGATGCTTGGGGCCGGAATCTTGGGACCGGAAATTAGGGGCCGGGATCTTAGGGCCGGAATCCTGGGGCGCGCTCGCCCCCGGAAGCGGGCTGCTCCGCGTTATATCACGCCCGGAGTCGGGTGCAACGTTAACACCGGGTAACCTTCACCGGCCAAGGTTTACGGCTAATTAACGGCGGCGAGCTAATTTGGCCTCGGGAAGAGGCCGATCCGATGGATGATTACGCCACGATGGAGCGCCGGTTGGTGGCGCGTCTCCTCAATTACTGGCGCACGCTCGGTGGCGGGTTGGGCCACGCCGCGGCGTACGGCGACATAGACCACACCAAAATTGGCCAGGAATGGGATTGGTGTTTCGTGCTCGATTGCCGCGAGGACGCCGGCGACCCGACGCTCGTCTTCGTTGGCGACGGACTGATCGCCGATTTTGACGACGATCCGACCGAGCACAGGGTCTCTGAAATCGATTCGTCAAAACTGCTGGGCAAGGCCCTGTCGCGGCACGGCACCGCGGTGAGGCGGAAGCTGCCCGTGGTTCTTAGCGGCGCCTACGGCATCGCGCATGACCGCACGGTCCTCTACCGCGGCATTATCCTACCGCTGAACGGGGACGGCGGCGACTTCGGATACCTCCTTGGAGCGGCCACCAGTCTCATCAAGGACGGTTCTTCCCATGTATGAGATCCAGGTCCATCAGGCCGGCCGCTGGGTGCCCGATTCTCTATTCGAGGATTTACGGCACGCCACATTCGAAGCCAAGCGCCTGGAGGGCGCCCCGGGAGACGTGAGCGTGCGCGTCGTCGAGGAAGGGAACGAAACCGGCCCGCCGGACCGGGACCGTGAGACGTTCTATATATCGGGCAAGATGGCACGCGCCGCGGGCCGGAAATCATTCATCCGGCGGCGAAAGGCGCTAGCGGGCCGGCATATCGTCGGTCTCGGCGGCCTCGTCACGGTGCTGGCGGGCGTCGCGGCCGTTGTGCTGGTATTCTGAACCAACATTCTTGAGGGTAATAGCTTTGACCGGTCGACGCCGGTTGAACCGGGCGCGCCCTCGTTTCATACTCATGGATATCAAGGCCGCCTCGGGCGGCACGGACCAAGGCCGCGTCGGGCGGCACGGACCAAGGCCGCTCCGGCGGCGCGGGATGTCGGCACATGCGCGTAACCATCAACGGCGAGCCAAGGGAGTTCCCGGCTCCGCTTCCCCTGCTTCAGCTTCTAGAGACGCTCGGGCTCGACCCGCGCAAGATCGCGCTCGAACGCAACCTCGAAATCGTCCCACGCTCGACCTATCCCCAAACCGAGGTCTCGGACGGCGATGAACTCGAGATCGTTCATTTCATCGGCGGCGGCGACGAAAAGAAAGATGCCGCCGCTTCGGCCGATATCTGGGAGATCGCCGGGCGCCAATACCACTCACGGCTGATCGTCGGCACCGGCAAGTACAAGGACTTCGAGGAGACGCGGGACGCGATCGCCGCGTCCGGCGCCGAAATCGTCACCGTGGCGGTGCGCCGGGTGAACATCAGCGACCCCAAGCAGCCGATGCTGGTCGATTACGTCGATCCGAAAGTCTACACTTATCTGCCGAACACGGCCGGCTGCTACAACGCCGACGAGGCGGTGCGTACCCTGCGCCTGGCCCGCGAGGCGGGGGGCTGGTCGCTCGTCAAGCTGGAGATACTGGGCGATCAGAAGACGCTCTACCCGAACATGACGGAGACCCTGAGCGCCGCCGAGACCCTGGTCGCCGAGGACTTCGAGGTGATGGTGTACTGCAACGACGATCCCATCGCAGCCAGGCGCCTCGAGGAGATCGGCTGTTGCGCCATCATGCCCTTGGGGGCGCCCATCGGCTCCGGCCTCGGTTTGCAAAACCTGGTCACTATCCGGATCATCGTCGAGGACGCAAAGGTTCCCGTGATCGTCGATGCCGGGGTCGGCACCGCATCCGACGCGTCGATCGCCATGGAGCTCGGCTGCGACGGCGTGCTGATGAATACGGCGATCGCCGAGGCCAAGCACCCGGTCCGAATGGCGCGGGCCATGGGTCTTGCCGTCGAATCGGGCCGGCTTGCCTACCTCGCGGGCCGTATGCCCAAGAAGATGTACGCCGACCCGTCCTCGCCACTAGCCGGCCTCATCTAAAAATCCGGCGTCATCTTAATCGCCGATTGCGCGGCCGCCGCCCGGCCGGCCCTCCATCGGCGTGACTGGCGTTGAGGATGTCCTGGGCGCGCAGGGCGCCCGGCGATCCGGCGGGGAGGACGGTCTCGGCACGGGAGGCGTGACCGCGCGCCTCGTCGATCCGGCCCGAGAGGAAGGCGCGCTCGGCGCTCGCCAGGCTCGACAATCCGAACTGCTCATCGCGTCCGTAGGCGATCGCCAGTTGATGCCAGGCCGAGATGATCGACCTGTCGATCCGAACCGCGCGCTCCAGGTGCTGGATCGCCTCCCTGTTGCGGGCCGGATCGTTCAGCGCGATTTGGGCCCGGGCGAGGCCGATGCGCAGGAGGGGCTCCTTTGGGGCGAGCAACACGGCGCGTTCGTAGGGTGGCACCGCCTCGGCGACCCGTCCGTTCTCGAACAGAATCTGCCCCCGCAACTCGTTGAAATAGGGATCGTCCGGCATGAGATCGAGGAGCGCGTCGGTCTCGGCCAGCGCTCGCTTGACGTCCGGGCGGCGATGGTAGGCTAACGCCCGGGCATAATAACCGGCGATGCTGGTGTCGCTTTCCGGATACTTCCGTAAAGTCTCGGCATAGCGCCCCAGGTAGCCTTGAAGCTTTGCCTTCATGCGCTCAAAGGCGGCGGTTTGCTCCGCGGACGCTTCAACGGAGGCAAAGCGCGACGCTTCGACATCGCGCCGCAGCGCCGCCACCCGATCCCGTGAAAGGGGATGGCTGCGTGCATAGACATCCTGGCTCGAGCGAAGCAGGGCGGTTTGGTTGCCTATCTTTTCCAGGATCTCGACCAACCCGCGCCCGGATTGACCGGAGGCGTCGAGATAACGAATGGCGGCCTGATCGGCCGCGGATTCCTGGATTCGGCTGTATTGCAGAATCGAGCGCCGGCCGACCCCAACTCCTCCGACGATGGCTGCACCGCCAACGCCAGCATTTCCGCCCGCGGCCACCACGGCCGCCGCGCCGAGGACCGCCGCGAGGATACTCTGCGCCGTCGCGTCGCGAAGCGCTTCCTGGGCGCGGGCAAGATGCCCCCCGGCGATGTGCGCGGCCTCGTGGGCGATCACGCCACTCAATTGCCCAGGGTGGTCGGCCCGGAGGATCATGCCGGTGTTGATGAATATCCGCTGCCCACCGGCGACAAAGGCGTTCAAGGCGGGGTCGTTGACGAGGTGGACTTCGACGGAATCCGTGTTAAGACCAGCGGCGGCGAACACTGGTTCCGCCAACGCGCGAATGGTATTTTCAATCTCCGAATCGCGAATTAGACTCAACCCCTGCGCAGGGGCGGGGCCGGCACCGGCCGCCGTCACGAAGGCTGTGACCAAACTTAGAGAGAACAAACGTTTCAAGGGGAGGCCTCCCAGAGCAATGTCCGAAGGGATCGAACCCGCGTGTCCAGTCGCGCCGGGTAAAATTGCTCACCTTTTCAAGAAGCTAGAGCAGCTTTATCCGTTCGGTGACCGGCCCCCGAATTTTTTATTGGGGCGACTCCACCTGACCGGACGCTACTCCAGGCGGTCATTTCAACGTAGGGAGCCCTCCCGGCCTCGTCAACGGACCCTTTCGGCGAAGCTGCAGGGGGCCTTGGGGGCCACCCTGGGCCTGTTGGTCCTGGCGGCCTGCGCGGGCGGGGGCAGTGACTTCGACCCGGAGGCGGGAGCGGCCTTTACGGGCGGCGCCGCCGCCGATGAGCCGCGCGCCGTCTTGATCGCCGAAGCGATACTTGCCGGCGGCGGTAGCGCCGCCGATGCGGCCACGGCGCTCTATTTCGCCCTGACCGTCACTTATCCGGTGGCGGCGGGTTTGGCGGGGGGAGGGGCCTGCATCGTCTACGATGCGGCTAGCGACTCCTCCGAATCGCTTTCCTTCCTGCCCGGGCGTGCGGCGGCGGGCGGCCCCGTGGCCATTCCCGGCGCGCCGCGCGGTTTCGCCG
>JADFIH010000021.1 GCA_022566715.1 Pseudomonadota bacterium
GTCTACGGCATCAACACGGGTCTCGGCAAACTCGCGTCGCGGCGGATTGGCCGCGGCCAGCTCGCGCGCCTGCAAAGGAACCTGATCCTGTCGCATAGCGCGGGGACGGGACCGCTCCTGGACGACGCCGTCGTACGGCTCGTGCTCGTGCTCAAGGCGGCCGGTTTGGCGCGGGGCCATTCCGGCGTGCGCTGGGACGTGATCGAGGCGCTGATGGGGTTGATCGAGCACGAGGTCTACCCTTGCATCCCGTTGAAGGGCTCGGTCGGGGCCTCGGGCGATCTTGCGCCGCTCGCGCACCTGGGGGCGGCGTTGATCGGCGTCGGCGGCGTGCGCCACAAGGGTGAGCTTATTCCGGCCAAAGACGGCCTTGCCGCCGCCGGGCTCACGCCGCTCGAATTGGGCCCCAAGGAGGGCCTCGCGCTGGTCAACGGCACCCAGGTTTCGACGGCGCTCGCCCTTTCCGCGCTGTTTACCGCCGAGGACTTGCTGGCGAGCGCGCTGGTGACCGGCGCCATGACCCTGGATGCGGCCAAAGGCAGCGATACGCCCTTCGATGCGCGGGTCCATGAATTACGCGGCCAACCGGGTCAGACCGACGTTGCGGCGGCCTTGCGTGGATTGGTGCGGGGCAGCGCCATACGTGACTCCCACCTCGAATGCAGCCGCGTGCAGGACCCCTATAGCCTACGCTGCATGCCGCAGGTCATGGGGGCCTGCCTCGACCAGATACGCTTCGCGGCCGGCACCCTGGAGCGCGAAGCCAACGCGGTAACCGACAACCCGCTCATATTCGCCGCCGAGGGCGAGGTTCTTTCCGGCGGCAACTTCCACGGTGAACCCGTGGCCATGGCGGCGGATGGTCTCGCGATCGCCTTGGCGGAGATCGGCGCCCTGGCGGAGCGCCGCATCGCCATGCTGGTCGACACCACGATCAGCGAGCTGCCCGCGTTTCTCGTCGAGGACGGCGGGGTCAACTCGGGCTTCATGGTGGCCCACGTGACGGCGGCCGCGCTCGCCTCCGAGAACAAGAGCCTGGCGCACCCGGCGAGCGTCGACAGCCTGCCCACCTCGGCCAACCAGGAGGATCACGTCAGTATGGCCACGTACGCGGCGGCGCGCCTTGCGCCGATGGCGGACAATGTGACCGGCATCCTGGCGATTGAACTGCTCGCGGCCTGCCAAGGGGTGGAGTTCCACGCCCCGTTGACGACCTCGACAATTTTGCAGGGCGTTCTGGCCGAACTCCGCTCCGCCGTCCCGCGTTACACGGAGGACCGCTTCTTCGCGCCCGACATCGAAGCGGCCCGGAAAATCGTGTCCGCCGGCCTGGGCCGCGCCCTGTCCGCGGACCTTCTGCCCAGCCACGCATCCTAGGCGATGAAGGTTTTTGACTTCACCAAGGGGCGGACCCCCTTGCTGGTCAGCATGCCGCACGTGGGGACGAAACTGCCGGACGAAATTCGGGCGCGCATGACGGACGCCGCGCGGCGCGTCCCCGACACCGACTGGCACATCGACCGCCTGTACGACTTTCTCGATGACCTCGGCGCCTCGGTGCTGCGCCCGAGTCATTCGCGCTACGTGATCGACCTGAACCGGCCGCCCGACGGGGCGAACCTCTATCCCGGCCAGGACACGACGGGGCTGTGCCCGGACGAAACCTTCGACGGCGAGCCCCTGTACGCCGACGGGTCCGCGCCATCGGACGATGACGTCGCGCGGCGCCTGGAAACCTATTGGCGCCCCTACCACGAAAAGATCGCGGCGGAGCTCGACCGATTGAAGGACCGGCACGGCATCGCGATTCTGTGGGAGGCCCACTCCATCCGCAGCCACGTGCCGCGGCTGTTCGAGGGCCGCCTGCCCGACCTCAATCTGGGCACCGCGGGCGGGGCGTCGTGCGCGCCCGGCCTCGCCGAAAAACTAGCGGCGATCGCGAAGGGCGCGTCCGGGTACAGCGCCGTGCTGAACGGCCGCTTCACGGGCGGCTATATCACGCGCCATTTCGGAAGGCCCGGCGAGGGCGTTCACGCCGTGCAACTGGAGCTCACTCAGTCGAGCTACATGGCGGAGACCCACCCGTTTGCCTTCGACGAGGGGCTGGCGCGGACGTTGAGACCCGTCTTGCGCCGCCTGATCGAAGCCGCGCTGGAGTGGGGTTCCTCAACAGCGACCTAATGTCATTCACCCCTCCCCACCCTCCCCCATCAAGGGGGAGGGTGTTTATGGCCGAAGTAGCCGCAGCGTCCCCTCTCCCCTTGTGGGGGAGGGTTAGGGAGGGGGGTTATCACTTAGAGACAGGTCGAATCCGTCCGCCCCGCACCACCTGAACGCACGGGTTGGCGCCGATGGCGTAGGCGAGCTCGGCCGGCTCGCTGATCGCCCATACGGCGAAGTCGGCTGCTTTCCCCACTTCCAGGGTGCCGTGCGCCGCGCCCATGCCCAGCGCCTGGGCGGCATTGCGGGTGATGCCAGCGAGCGCTTCCTCCACCGTCAAGCCGAAAAATGTGCAGGCCATGTTGGCCATCAGCAGAAGCGACAACGCGGGCGATGAGCCGGGATTGCTGTCCGTCGCGATCGCCATGGGCACACCGTGCCGGCGGAACGCCTCGACGGGCGGCTGCTTGGTTTCCCGCAGGAAGTAGAACGCGCCGGGCAGCAGGACGGCGACCGTCCCCGCTTCGGCCATTGCGGCGATACCCGCGTCGCTCGTGTGCTCAAGGTGATCCGCCGACAGCGCGCCGTACTTGGCCGCCAGCGCCGCCCCGCCGCCGTCGGAGAGCTGATCGGCGTGGAGTTTGACGGGCAGGCCGAGCTTGCGCGCCGCGTCGAACACGCGTTCGGTCTGTTGCACGTTGAAACCGATGGTCTCGCAAAAACAATCGACCGCATCGGCAAGGCCCGCTTGGGCCGCGGCGGGAAGGGACTCGTTGCAAACGAAGTCGATATAGCCGTCGGCGTCGCCGGACATGTCCTCGGGCAAGGCATGTGCGCCGAGGAAGCTTGTGCGCACGTTTAGCCCGGCCCCGGCGGCGGCGGTCCGCGCGGCGCGCAGTTGTTTGAGCTCCGTTTCCACGTCGAGGCCGTAACCGGATTTTATCTCCACCGTCGTCACGCCGCCTTCGGCAAGCTCGCTCAGCCGTGGCAGGGATTGGCTCTCGAGCTCCGCTTCGCTGGCCGCGCGGGTCTGGCGCACCGTCGAGACGATGCCGCCGCCGGCGCGGGCGATGTCCTCATAGGAGGCCCCCTCGAGACGCATCTCGAACTCATGCGCACGGTGCCCCGCGTGAACAATGTGGGTGTGGCAGTCGATCAGGCCGGGCGTGATCCAGCGGCCTCCGGCATCGTGGACTTCGCCCGCCAGCTTCTCCGGTTTGCCGCTGAGCGCGCCGCGGGCGCCCACCCAGGCGATGACTCCGTCCTCGACCGCGAGCGCGCCGTCCTCGACCGCGCCATAGCGGGCGCCGCCCTCGGCCATGGTTGCAAGGTTCGCATTGAGCCACAGGCTATCCCATGTCATGCGGTCAGGCCTCCCGCGCCGTCCGGATGCCTGTATAGACAATCCGCCACCCGCGCGCCATGCTGCCGCCCCAGCCCATGCCGGATTATTTCGCCGAAGACGCGTTGCTGCCCGAGGGATGGGCGCGCGGCGTGCGCATTGGCGTATCGAAGGGCGGCGTCATCGACTCCGTCGCGGCGGATCAATCCCCGGATGGCGCGGCGCGCCTTTCCGGTCCCGTGATTCCGGGGATGATCGACGTGCACTCGCACGCCTTTCAACGCGCCATGGCCGGCCTCGCGGAGCGCGCCTCCTCCGGCGGCGGCACCTTCTGGTCCTGGCGCGAGGTCATGTACGGCTTCGCCGCCCGCATCACGCCGGACGACCTTCACGCCATCGCCGCGCAGTTGTTCGTCGAACTGCTCCGCCACGGCTACACCTCGGTGGGTGAGTTTCACTACCTGCACAACCAGCCCGGCGGCGCGCCCTACGAGACGCGCGCGGAGATGTCGATTCAGGTGATCGAGGCGGCGCGCCACGCCGGCATCGCCATCACGCACCTGCCCGTCGTCTATGCCTTCGGCGGCTTCGGCGAACAAACGCTCGATGACGTTCAGGCCAGGTTCCGGGCCGATCCGGCGCACGCCCTTGGCGTTGCGGCCGACCTGACCGCGCGCTACCGAGACGATCCCCGCGTTATGGTGGGCCTTGCCCCCCATTCCCTGCGCGCCGTGAACCTTTCGATGCTCCAAGAGGCGGTCTCCGGCCTGGCCGGCCTCGATGCCGCCGCGCCCCTCCACATCCATATCGCCGAGCAGGCGAAGGAGGTGGACGATTGCCTTGCTTGGAGCGGCCGTCGGCCCCTCGAATGGTTATGCGAAAACCTACCGCTCGACGAGCGCTGGTGTCTGATCCACGCGACCCACGCGCGGGAAGACGAGCTTGAGGGCATCGCCGCAAGTGGCGCGGCGGTGGGCCTGTGCCCGACGACCGAGGCCAACCTGGGGGACGGTCTTTTCGGCCTGGCGGCGTTCGCCGCCGCAAAGGGGCGAATCGCCATCGGTTCCGACAGCAACGTGTCGGTGTCCCCGATCGAGGAATTGCGCTGGCTGGAATACGGCCAACGCCTTCACGCGCAACGGCGCAACGTTTTCACTACCGCGGACAGCCCGTCCACGGGCGCGTCCCTATGGCGCGCCGCCGCCGAGGGCGGGGCCAGGGCGCTCGCTCAACCCGCCGGCGCCATTGCCGCGGGCAAACGCGCGGACCTCGTGGTCCTCGACGCAAACAGTCCAACCCTCGCCACTAAAACCGGGGATCAAATCCTCGACGCCCTCATCTTCTCGGGCAACGACAACGCGGTCGGCCGCGTGATGGTCGCGGGCAAGTGGATCATTGAGGATGGTCGTCATGCGGAGGAGGAGCGCACCGCCGCTAACTTCCGGAAGGTACTGCGCAAATTGGCGCCCTGACGGAATGGACAGCCACCCGCGGACAGCCATCGAGGTTTACGAAGGAGCGCAATGACGATACCGTTTTCCAAGGACTTGGCGTTCGAGTACGGCGTGGCCCACCCCGTTGCACCGAAGATCCGGCGCATCGTCGCGAAGAACCCCTCGCCTTTCACGCTTTACGGTACGGGCACCTACATCGTCGGCGAGGGGGATGTCGCCGTTATCGATCCCGGGCCGGATGATCCGGCGCACATCGGCGCGATCGCCGCCGAGCTTGCGGGCGAAACGCTGACTCATATCCTGGTGACGCACACCCACCGCGACCACTCTCCGGGCACGAAGCTGCTCCAGGCGGCGTTGGGCGGGACGAGTTATGGCTTTGGTCCCCACGGCTCGGGCCGGCCGGACTCTAGTGGCAAGATCGCGCCGAGCGGCAAGACCGAGCCCGGCGGCGAGGTCGAGGAAGGCGGCGACCACGATTTCACGCCGGATCAACGGCTGCACGACGGCGATATCATCGAGGCGGCGGGCTTTTCCATCGAGGCGGTCCATACCCCGGGGCATTGCTCGAACCACATGTGTTTCCGCCTGCGCGAGGCGCGCGTCCTGTTTTGCGGCGACCACGTCATGGGCTGGTCGACGACCGTGGTGGCGCCGCCCGACGGCCATATGCGGACCTACATGAATAGCCTGCGAAAACTTCTGGGCGCCGGCGACACCCTCTACGTGCCGACGCACGGGCCCGCCATCGCCGATCCCGATCCCTTCGTTGCGGCCTACATCGCCCACCGCCAAGACCGCGAGCGCCAGATTCTCGATTGCCTCGGCAGGGGCATCGGCGGCGTCTTCGCGATGGTCGAGGATATGTACGCCGAGCTTGACCCGAGGTTGCGTCCGGCGGCGGCGTATTCGGTCCTTGCGCACCTCATTCACCTCGTCGAGACCGGCCGCGCCGACTCGGACGGGCCGCCCACCCTTGAGACCACCTATGCGCCGGGACGGCGCTAGATCTCTCTTCTTGGAATCGTTTGCCACCCTTTCCCCGGCCCTTCCCCATCCAGGGGGAGGGTGGAAACCGCCCTGTGACTCCACCTGACTGGGGACCGCTCTAACCGGCGGCGCCGGCCTTAAGGCCCAGGTCTTCGCCCGCCAGCGCGGCGCGGATCAGGTCGCGGAAGTTGGCGACTCCATAGAGCGCGACGAACGATCCCATGCGCGGCCCCTGCGATTGGCCAAGCAGGACTTCGTACATCGCGCCGAACCAGTCGCGCAGATTGGGAAAATCGTGGCGTTTGCCGACTTCGTAGAGCTCGGTCTGGATGTCCTCGGCGGTGGCGTTCTCCGGCACCCCGCCCAGCACGTTCTCCAAATCCTCCAGCGCGCCGCGTTCGCGGCCGTCGGGGGCGCGGTAGTGTTTGTTGGGCTGCACGAAATCGCGGTAGTAGGCCAGCGCATACCCCACCAACCGGTCGAGGATCGGGTGATTTTCCGGAGTCGCATCCTTGGCGTAGCGGGCGATGAAGCCCCACAGGACGCCAGAGTCTTCGGTGTTACAAACAGCCGCGAGGTTCAGCAGGATGGCGAACGAGAGCGGCACGTCCTCCTCGGGCGGGGCGCCGCCGTGGACGTGCCAAGCGGGATTGGCGAGGCGCTCCGCGCCGTCTTGTCCGGGGTACGCCGCGAGCACGCCAAGGTAATCGTCGACGGCGCGCGGGATCACATCGAAGAAGAGCCGTTTCGCCTTGCGCGGCGATCGAAACATGTAGTGCGCCAGGCTTTCCGGTGCGCCATAGGTAAGCCATTCCTCAACGGTCAGACCGTTGCCGCGCGACTTCGAAATCTTCTCGCCGTTTTCATCGAGAAAAAGCTCGTAGATGAAACCTTCGGGCGGCTCGCGGCCGAGAATCCTGCAGATGCGGCTCGACAGGCGCACCGAATCGATCAGGTCCTTGCCCGACATTTCGTAATCGACCCCCAGCGCCACCCAGCGCATCGCCCAATCCACCTTCCACTGCAACTTGCAGTGCCCGCCGGTGACCGGAACCTCGGTTTTCGCGCCGTCCTCGTCCTCATAGACGATGGTGCCGGCATCGGTGTCGCGTTCGATGACGGGTAACTGAAGCACGCGCCCCGTCTTGGGGCAGACCGGCAGGAACGGGCTGTAGGTGGCGCGCCGTTCCGGGCCCAAGGTCGGCAGGATGACGCCGATCACCTCGTCGTAATGCGCCAGGACGGACCGCAACGTGTCGTCGAAGCGGCCCGATTTGTAGCACTCCGTCGCGCTCTGAAATTCGTACTCGAAACCGAACTCATCGAGAAAGGCGCGCAGGCGCGCGTTGTTGTGGGCGGCGAAACTCTCGTGCGTGCCGAACGGATCGGGCACCGCGCTCAGGGGCCTTCCCAGATGCTGGGCCAGCATTTCCTGATTGGGCACATTGCCCGGCACCTTGCGCAAGCCGTCCATGTCGTCCGAAAAGGCGAACAGCCGCGTCTTCAGATCGCTGATCTGGGCGAAGGCCCGGCGCACCATCGTGGTGCGCGCGACCTCGCCAAAGGTGCCGATGTGCGGCAACCCCGAAGGGCCATATCCGGTTTCGAAGAGCACATAGCCCTTCTCCGGCGCGGCGGCGGCGAAGCGCTCGGCGAGCCTTTTCGCCTCTTGAAACGGCCAAGCCTTACTTTCTAGGGCGAGTTGCCGGGCCGGTGCGGGTTGTGGGGCGCCGCTCATGGCAGGTGAAAACTCCATCTTCGGACGCCTACCCTAACACGCCGGGCCTCGATACAAGGGGCTTGCCCGGCGCAGGGCGTGATCTTATGGTGCGCGCCTAGTCAACCCCACATCAACCAACAGAATCTGAATCAAGAGCGATGGAACACACCGCGCTGATCTACGTCATGGTTCTGATGTCCGCCGCCGACAGCGACATGACCGACCGCGAACTCTTCACCATGGGCGAGATCGTGCGCACCCTGCCCATCTTCCGCGATTACAACGTGGACTTGCTTCCCAAGGCGGCGGAAGACTGCGCCGAGATGCTGGCCCAGGGCGGGGGCCTCGACGCCGTGCTCGAGACGATCAAGACCGCCCTTCCCGATCATCTCCGCGAGACGGCCTACGCGCTGGCCTGCGACTTGGCCGCCGTGGAGGGACAGTTAAAGAAAGAAGAGATCAAACTGCTCGAATACCTGCGCCACAAGCTCGACATCGACCGCCTGACCGCGGCGGCCATCGAACGCGGCGCGCGGGCGCGCTATTCCACGCTTTAGGCATCGGATCAGCTGCGGCGTCTCTTGACCGTGCCCTTACGCGCGGTTTTGCGCGCGGCCGTCACAGGTGTGCTTGTGCGCCGCGCCACGGGAGCGCGGGCGACCAGGCGCCGTGCCGCTTCCGCAAGGAACTGGGAACGCTTGAGGCCCATCGATGCGCCCGCCGAGTCTATTTCAGACAGAAGGTCTTCCGGTAAAGTTATGTTCACGCGCCGGACCCTAACTCGCTCGGGAGTCTTTGCAGGGACGAAGGTGAAATACCTGGCGTCCGCGTATTCTGGATCCGAGGTCGCCTCCTCCATCGTGCGGGGAGGCGGCACGGGCTCCCCTCCTTCGACAAGCAGGGCAAGGTGCGCGGAAAGCGCTGCGCGTGCGTCTTGCACGGCCTCCTCGATGGTGGCGCCCGCGGCGACGCAACCGGGAACGTCGGGAAAACTGACGCCATAGTCACTCCCCCGATCCTTGTGAATGACTGCTACGTAATCGGTCATATTCGTCTGTCTTGGTTGCGGCGGTATCATTGGAAGGCCAATCCCGCCTGTTTCTCGATGCTGCGAATGGTGCCTTTTGGCAGCGTCCGCCGGGGGTGTGGGACCGTCACGAGACCGGGCGTTTCCGGGTGCCGAAAGTGGTGGTGGGACCCGCTCACCCGCACCAAAACCCAGCCGTGGCCTTCGAGAACTCTGATGATCTCGCGGCTGGAACGGGCTCTACGGGCCATCGATCATTCTCTTCGAAGTGTGTATATATGCACACGAAATTGAGCCACACAAGTACGTTTTTACACACGAATCTTGATGAAGCAGCAAACTACAGCCCTCTAACGAAGTCCGCGACGGCGGCGATCCCCTCTTGCCAGTTTTGCTCGAGCGTGCGGCCCGACGCCTTGGTGGGCTTGAAGTCATGGTCGCCGGCCTCGAGCCAATGCACGCGGATCGACTTTGAGAGGGCGTAGCCCGCCACCTCCTCCGGTTTTCCCAAACGGTCGCGGGCGCCCTGAACGATCAGCGTCGGCGTCCGCAGGGATTCGAGGTGACCGGTGCGCGTCCGCTCGGGCTTGCCGGACGGATGGAAGGGGTAGCCGAGACAGGCCACGCCTTTGACGCCCACATCATCCGCCACCATGCTGGCCATGCGCCCGCCCATGGACTTGCCGCCGATAACGAGCGTCCCGGGATCACCGAGCGCCGCGATGACGGAGCGCCAGGCGTCCAGAAGTACCGGCGCGCGGTCGGGCGGCTTGCGGTTGCCTTCCCTGCGGCGCGCGCGCATGAAGGGGAACTCGAAGCGCACCACGCATAGGCCCGCCGCGCCGAGGCCCCGCGCAAAGGCCTCCATGAACGGCGTATCCATCGGCGCCCCGGCCCCGTGGGCCAGAACCACCGTCGTCGCCGCGTTCGCGTCCCCGTCGATGAGGAATTCACCGGCCTCGGCCATGGACCGTTTCTTAGCCGCCGCCTTTCACGGCGTCCAGAGCGCCGCCGTCAGGCGGCGTGGTCGTGGCGCCGGTCCTGAAGTTCGTAGGGATCGGCGTAGATGTCGGCGAGGTCCGCACCCGCCAAGTAGGCGGCCCGCTTCGCGCCGTTCACCATCGGCGCATGGCCGCAAAGAAAGATGCGCCGGCCCGTAAGATCGGGGTGATCGGCGAAGGCCGCATCGTCCGCGCGGGCCGCACGCTGGCCGTCGCCCGCCTCCGGCCCCGAGACGCAAGGGTGATAGCGAAAGTTCGCCGCGGTCTCGGCAAGGAGCGCGAGTTCGCCGCGCAGATAGAGACCCGCCGGATACCGCGTTCCGTGGTAGAGGTCGATCGGCCCGGTGTGACCCTGCGCCAGGGCGTCACGCGCGATGGCCGCGAGCGCGCCCAGCCCCGAGCCGTTGCCGATCATCAAAATGGGCTGATCGGGCCGGTCCGGCACGTAGTAGCAGGCGCCGTTCGGGCCCTGGATATCGAGGGCCGTGCCCGGCGTCAGGCCGTCGAACACCCAGTTCGACATCCGCCCGCCCGGCATGAGCTTCACGTCAACGCCCGGAAAGGGCTCCTGCCCCGGCACCGTCGCGAGCGAATAGGTCCGCGCCAGGCCGTCCCGGCGGCGCATATTGACGAACTGGCCGGCCCGGTACTGGAACGCCGCCGAGGGCTCGAAGAAAACCCGCCGGATCGTTTCGGCGAGCGGCTCGACCGCCAGAACGCGGGCTGGCAGGTAGGCGGCCGCGTCGTCCGGCCGGCTGATCTTCAAGGCAGTGGAGGGGCGGCACACGCAAGGAAGGAAATAACCCTGCTCGCGCAAAGTATCGCGCAGGCCCTCCTGGGCCGCTGCCGGCGCCTCACCGGCGTCCACCTTCATGAGGCAGGACTGGCAGACCCCCTTTTTACAGGAAAAGGACAGGGCCACGTCTTGACGCAGCAACGCGTCGAGAACGTTTTCGCCGGGACCGCAGTCGTAGGCCTGGCCGTCAAGGAATATCTGTACCAAGCCACCACCCCAAGGTCTCGATTGGGCCACGGTCTCGATTGGCCGGCGGTCTCGATCGGGCTCACGGCTATCGGCTGCCCCAAAGGCCGTCCATGTGACCCGTTATGGCAAATCGGCCTTGAGGAAGCGTTAGCGTCCAGAAGCGGATAAAATGGCTCGAAACAACAGTGGAGCGCTCTATTCCACGGCGGCGCGGCGGCGGCGCAACTGCATCGCGGTAATACGGCGGTCGGCCGCCGGTTGATACCAGACCCGGACCTCGGCGAGAGCCTCGCGCCAGGCGCCGGCGTCGGCATCCCTCACTTCGAACGCGTCGAAACCGCAGCGCTGCATGAAAGCGAACTGGTCGCGCAGGACGTTCCCCACGGCGCGCAATTCACCGGTGAACCCGTAGCGCTCGCGCAACAGACGGGCCGAGGAATAGGCGCGGCCGTCGGTAAAGGAGGGGAACTCCAGGGCAATGAGTCCGAAGTGGGCCACATCATCGGCGATGCCGGCCACATCGTCGCCGCTCGCCAGACGAAGACCCAGGGCCGCGTGGCGTCGCGAAAGGCCGGCCCGTTCTTCGCGCCAACGCGCGAACGAGACGACGGCGGGTGCATTGTCCGGGACGGGTTCCGCGTCCTCGACCCACACCCACTTATCCTCGGCGACTTGGCCGTCCCTAATGAGCACCATAGAGCCGCTCCTTGAAGGGATTAAGGCCGGTGCGTTCCAGCGTATCGATGAACGCCTCGCCCTCTTCGCGCAGGTCGAGGTAGGTGTCGACAACGGTCTCGACGGCATCGACGATGTCGTCCGCCGAGAAGGCCGGTCCCACGATCTCGCCGATCGCGGCGTTCTCGTCGGCGCGGCCGCCCAAGGTCACCTGGTAGCTTTCCCGGCCCTTTTTCTCCAGGCCGAGGATGCCGATGTGCCCGACATGATGATGGCCGCAGGCGTTGATGCAGCCCGAAATCTTGATGCGCAGGGGGCCGATGTCCCGCTGCCGTTCGATGTCCGCGAAGCGCTCGCTCAGGCGCTGGGCGACCGGAATGGATCGCGCGGTGGCGAGCGCGCAGTAATCGAGCCCGGGGCAGGCGATGATGTCGGTCGCAAAACCAACGTTGGGCGTGGCCAAATCAAGCGCCGCCAGGGCCCGCCAGAGCTCGAACAGGTCGGCCTTCTTGAGATGCGGCAGCACCAGGTTCTGTTCATGGGTGACGCGGATTTCACCCACGCTGTAGCGGTCCGCCAGATCCGCCACCGCGTCCATTTGTTCAGCCGTCGCGTCCCCGGGGACCCCGCCGATGGGCTTCAGTGAAATGTTGGCGATGGCGTACCCCGGTTGCTTGTGCGCCGCGACGTTGGCCGCGGCCCAGCGCGCGAAGTCGGCGTTTTCGGCCTTCTTGATCTCGTACCAGGCGACCGGATCGTCGATGTCCTCGTAAGCCGGCGGACGGAAGAAGCGGCGCACCCTTTGAACCTCCGCCAAGGGCAGGTCGAGCGCGCCATCGCGCAGGTGCTCCCATTCTTCCTCGACGAGACGGGTGAATTCCTCGGCGCCGATGTCGTGCAGCAAGATCTTGATGCGCGCCTTGTATTTGTTGTCGCGGCGGCCGAAGCGGTTGTACACGCGCATGATCGCTTCGACGTAGGAGAGGAGATCGCGGCGCGCCAGGAACGGGCGGATCGTCTTGGCGATCATCGGTGTGCGGCCCTGGCCGCCCCCGGCCATGACCTCGAATCCGATTTCGCCCGCGCCGTTCCGGTACACGCGCAGGCCAATATCGTGCAGGCGCAAGGCGGCGCGGTCGCGCGGCGCACCCGTCAGGGCGATCTTGAACTTGCGCGGCAGGAACGAGAACTCGGGATGCAGCGTCGACCACTGGCGGATGATCTCGCTGTAGATGCGCGGGTCCTCGACCTCGTCGGCGGCGACGCCCGCATATTGATCCGCGGTCACGTTGCGGATGCAGTTACCGCTCGTCTGGATGGCGTGCATCTGCACCTCCGCAAGCTCGGCCAGGATGTCCGGCGTGTCCTCGAGCTTCGGCCAGTTGAACTGTATGTTCTGGCGCGTTGTGAAGTGGCCGTAGCCCTTGTCATAGCGCCGCGCGATGTGGGCGAGCTTACGCATCTGGGTTGAGGACAGGACGCCGTACGGCACGGCGACGCGCAGCATGTAGGCGTGGAGTTGTAGGTAAAGCCCGTTCATGAGGCGCAGCGGCTTGAACTCCTCCTCGGTCAACTCGCCGCTCAGGCGCCGCGCCACCTGGCCGCGGAACTGTTCCACGCGCTGATCGACGATCGCTTGATCCATTTCGTCGTAGACGTACATCACGCATGCCCTCCATGGATGCGGCCGTTCAAACTCGTTTGGACGGTGGGGCCGGAGACGCGGATCGACTCGCGGTGCCGGACGGGGCGATGCCCGGGCGTCAGCCCGTCTGCGGCGATTTCGACCTCCACCAGATAGGGCTCGACGACGCGGCATTCGGCCGCCGAGCGTTCCGCCATGGCCATGAGCTCTTGGGCGCCGGCCTCGTCCGCGGCCGCGGCGGCGTCGCCAATCCGCTCGGACCACGCGCCGTCCGCGCTCAGAAAAACGACCAGGCCGTCGCGAAGCCGGTTTGCGGTAACGATCCGGGTCATGGCGCGCCCTCGCCTCAAACCGCCACGCTCATCGCGGCGGCGGCCCGGGCGACAGATTGGGCGGCATCGGCTTGGGCCAGGGATGGGGCGGCGGCGTTGGACACTGCATTGGACAGCGCCACCACCTCTCCGATGATGATGAGCGCGGGCGCGGTCACGCGGTTTGCACTGATGAGGGTGGCGAGGTCTCGAAGATTTCCCGTCAGCACGCGCTGGTCCGGGAGGGTTCCGTTCTCGACCACCGCCACGGGCGTTCCCGGCGCGAGCCCGTGGGCAATCAACCGGCGTGCGATGAGGGGCGCGGTGGTGACGCCCATGTAGACGACGATGGTCTGCCGCCCCTGGGCCAGAGCCGGCCAATCGAGCCGCGGCGCGCCGTCCTTCGCATGCCCGGATACGAAGGTCACCGAGGAGGCGAGATCGCGGTGGGTCAACGGAATTCCCGCCGCCGCCGCACAACCTGCCGCGGCGCTGATGCCGGGGACGACCTGGACGCTGATCCCGCGTTGCCGCAGGTAATCCAACTCCTCGCCGCCGCGCCCGAAGACGAAGGGGTCGCCGCCCTTGAGCCGCACCACCGTGTCCCCCGCCTCCGCGCGGGCCGCGAGCAAAGCGTTGATGCCGGCCTGCGTCATCGCGTGGCCGGATTTTTCCTTGCCGACGTAGATGCGCTCCGCGTCACGCCGGGCCATTTCAAGAATCCCCGATCCCACCAGGCGGTCGTGGACCACCACGTCGGCGCGCTGTAAGGCGCGGATCGCGCGCAAGGTAAGAAGGTCGGGATCGCCCGGCCCCGCGCCGACCAGGTACACCGTTCCAGGCGGATTTGGCCCGGCAACATGATCGTTCATAAGGGCCAGCATGCGCGCCGCGGCCCCCGGCTCGTCGCCGCGCTCCACGGCGTCGGCGATGGGGCCGCCGATTATCTCGTCCCACAGCCGGCGCCGCGCCGTGTAATCCCCGACCACGGATTTGACGGTGTCACGGAACCGCTCGGCAAAACGCGCCACGTGTCCCAGGCGGCTGGGCAGCATCCGGTCGATACGGGAGCGCAATTCACGCACCAGCGCCGGAGAGGCGCCGCCGCTTGAAATCGCCACGGTTATGGGATCGCGGTCGACGATGGCGGGCGTAATGAATGTGGAGAGTTCGGCGTTGTCGATGACATTGACGGGCACACCCGCCCGCCGCGCCGCCTCCGCGACCGCCGTGTCGACCGGCGGGAGTCCGGTAGCCGCAATAACGACGGCACAATCGGCGACATCGGAAGGCTCGAACAAGCGGCGCTCGTGCCGGATGCGCCCGTCCGCCGCCCCGGCCGCAATTTCTCCGCAAACGGCCGGGGCGATGACGACGGGACGCGCACCGGCGGCGCCTAGGAGAGCCAACTTTGCCGCCGCGCGCGGAGCGCCGCCGACAACCAGCACCTTGCGCCCACGCACCCTGAGAAAAACCGGCAAGTGCCGCATGCCGCTTTCATCCTCCCTGACAAGACCCACGTTCCGGCGCTTAATTTCCCACACGATATACGTATCTTAGACGAAGAGTCCAATATTTTAATGTGAATAGTATTATTTCTACATTTTAATTGCGTTGTATTGACCCTTGCGCCGCCTCCGAGGAGGCCCTAGGCATCGTGCCTCCATGACGAGCAACTATGATCGGCATAAACGCCGCCTGGCCGCATTTACCCTCAAGGGCATGGACTGGGCGCTTGAAAACCTGCCCCCTGGGGTGCGCTTCGTGGTGGGCTTGTTCCTGATGGTCGGCGGCGTCTTCGGATTCCTGCCGATCGTGGGTTTCTGGATGTTTCCCTTGGGGCTTGGTTTCGTGGCCCTGGACATTCCGCCCCTGCGCCACCGCGTTCTTGGTTGGCTGGCGCGCACCGCCGCCCCAATGAACGATTAAGCATAAATTTAAGCGAATTTAGGGCCAGCAATGTTGGGCCTTGGCCTCCGCTTTTACCGGGAGTTAAGGGCCAACCGGCACTATGGGCGAGGGTAATGGGGCCCAGCCAGGCCGCGGCGATGCCACAAGGCGCGCGGCCGATTTGAGGTATGCACAATGAAGACCTGTCTAGTGGTCGATGATTCGAAGGTCGTGCGCATTCTCGCGCGCAGGATCCTCGAAGAACTGAATTTCGATGTATCAGAGGCCGCCGATGGGAGGGCGGCGGTTGACGAGTGTGAAAAAGGCATGCCCGACGCCATCCTGTTGGATTGGAACATGCCGATCATGAGCGGGATCGAGTTCCTCCAGGAACTCCGTCAGATGAAGGGTGGCGATTCACCCATCGTCGTCTTCTGCACCACGGAAAACGACATGGACCACATCAAGGAAGCCATCACGAACGGCGCGAACGAATACATCATGAAGCCGTTCGACACCGAGATCATTCAGAGCAAATTCTCTCAAGCCGGCCTCTTATGATGCGAGTGCGGCGTCATCACTTGATCGAGGAGGCGAAGGCCGAACTCGACTTGGCGTACAACGAAGTGAAACGGGCGGAGACCCGGATCATGGAGCTCGAGTTCGAGTTCAATGAACGCATTAAATCGGAGCAGAACAACGGATCGGACCTTGCCGAAATCCAGGCCTTAAATGACGAAAAAGAGCGGATTCAGTCGGATTTCGATATCGAGCAACTTTACGACGTGCAGAACGGGGCGGTTCAGCGTTTCGCCCGCATCAGCTCGAGCTTCGCCATCGTCGGCTCCATCGAAGACGAGAAAATTACGGTTGACCTGATCAAGCGCCTCCTCTTCAAGGACGGCGCGATCCGCGTCAACAACATGTCCATCGAAAAAAATATCCGCACCTTCCAAGAGGGCCTGCGCGAGTACATGCGCAAGGACAGCAATCAGAGCAACGACAGAAAGGTGCGGGAAAACTGGGCTGCCCTCGAGGGCATGCTGGAGGCCGTCGCCGAGGCCGCCTAACCCCCCCCGGCGCCCCAGCAGGCCGGGCACAACCCCAAGCTTGGATATGCAACCCGCCGGCGGCGCTTGAAGCACGCCGCGCCAAATCCCGTCTTGCCAAATCCCGTCTTGCCAAATCCCGTCTTGCCAAATCCCGTCTTGATTGAATTGAGGTCATTTGGGCTACCACGGGGGAGAATCGCCTGCAAAAGTGCGGCGGGACCGGACGGTGAGTCGGATCATGGTTAACGCCGGGTGGGATTCCCGTCCCCATTGGCGTAATCTTGCGGCTTGTGCGGAAAACTCTAGCGGTGGGGCGCAAGACGATGAAGTGGCTTACTTACATTCTGGTCGCGTCGATCGCGGTCTTCGCTCCGCGCGCGTTAAGCGCGCAGGAGAGCAACGGCGAAAAAATCGCCGAATACAAGGCGCCGGAAATCGGAACGCGGCTTGAATACGTGGGCTGGACTTGCACGGTGGAAGAGGTCGCGGGATTGCGAACCCTGTGCCGGCTCGGGGACGGCTCCGCCATAACACTGGTCGGTTGGCTGGAGATCGACGGCGACCTGCCGGATTCCGGTTATTTCCAAGACCGCCTGTTCTTCTACTTCGGCGGCACCCAAAAAGTATACACGGAGCAAACCGGGCTCAACCAAGCCGAACTCGACAAAATCGAGGCGATATGGCCCTTGAAGGTCGGCAAAAAGACGCGCTACCGCGTCCGAGTGTTTGCCGGCTTACAATTCGATGTCCGGGCGAGCGTCGAAGCGATCGAACAGTTGGACCTCGGGGGCCAGATAATCGAGACCTTTGTAATCAAACTCGATTCCCGGTTGCGCGGCGACTCGAGCCAGCAGAATTTTCTAAGGCGTCTGTGGTATTCGCCCGAGCTCGCGGTGATCGTGAAGGAAGAGTTCGAGTGGACGCAGGGCCCGCGCCGCGGCCGAAAGTTCGATTCGGACCTGTTGTCCGCCCAGCTGCCCGATGGCACCCCGACCTTCGCCTTCGCGCCCAAGCCGGACGGCGACGCGACGCAGGACTGACGGGCCGCGCGCGCGGCGGCGGATCGCGCGGAAGGGAAGTTGGAGCGGGCGAAGGGAATCGAACCCTCGTCGTAAGCTTGGGAAGCTTCTGCTCTGCCATTGAGCTACGCCCGCACGCCAAGTTCCTATAATGTTAACACGAACGGCGGCTCCGCCAAAAGCGCCCGCGTTTGTCACGCCCGTATCTTTGGGGGACCGAGACCCATGCCTGGCGATCGAGGGCCGATATATTTCGAGACCGTGATGGGCCGGTTCCCGGTGGAGCCGTGGAACACAGCCAGTAATCTCTTGTTCCTCGCCCTCATCATCTACTGGTTCGTGCGAGTACGCGGCGACTTCGCCGCGCACCGCTTCATCGCCTACAGCCTGCCGGTGTTGCTGATCGGTTGGGCCGGCGGCACGGTCTATCACGCGACGCGGTCGCACAATGTATGGCTGTTCCTGGATTTCGGACCGATTGCGCTACTGGTACTGGCTGTCGCGGTGTTCTTCTGGCGGCGTCAGGGGGTGGCGTGGTGGTGGGTACCCGCACTGGTATTAGGCCCCGCCGCGCTGATATTCCCACTGATGTTGGCGATACCGGATGCGGCACGGCCCTTTGTCGGCTACGGGACGCTCGCGCTTTCGATCCTGCTGCCCGTCACACGCTATCTGGCGGGTACCCGCTGGGTGGACCTGAGCCTGGTGGCCGCGGCGCTGGCCGTGTTCGCCATGGCGATCACGTTCCGCGGACTCGACGCCCGGATGGCGATCGCCGTCCTGCCAATGGGCACACACTGGCTGTGGCACAGCCTTGGCGCCGGCGCGGTGCACCTCTTTATTCTCCTTATTTTCCGAAGCGATCTGCGGGAAACCGCGCGTGAGTTCCAGCGTAGCTACGGCCAGGCGGGCAGAGCTTTCCCTCAAACGCAGTGAAATTCGCCTTTGGGACTAAACCAAAGCGCGCGAAACGCGCCTGCATCCATCACGCTTTTCTCTCACGGGTCACACTGTGGTGAGAGGCGCCTTGCCGCGTTGACAGGGCGCCCGGCGGCGCATATTCCGGTTCTAGCGCCATTCGACTATTGCGCTGATCGACTGCTGCAGATGGTCCCCATGCTTGCGCCGCGCCGGCGCCGCCATACCGGCCCCCGCGATTTTGAACTAGGACGTGACGATGAACATTTCCGCAACGGAGCCAGTGCTGAAACTGGATGCGCGCAAGTTCCGCGACGCGGAGGTCACGGCGGATGGCGAGCCGCGCGCGTCCGTCGATCTAACGGCCCTCGAGACCCTGTGGTTCAACACCGGCACCCTGTGCAACCTGACCTGCGCCAATTGTTATATCGAGTCGAGCCCGGCCAACGACCGCCTCGCCTACATCACCCTAGAGGAGGTGCGGACCTACCTCGACGAGATCGCGCGCGAGGAATTTCCAGTGCGCGAGATCGGGCTGACCGGCGGCGAGCCCTTCATGAACCCGCGGATCATCCCCATCATGGAGGAGGCCTTGCAGCGCGGTTTCGACGTTCTGGTCTTAACCAACGCCATGCGGCCGATGATGAAGCTGGCCGCGCCGTTCCGTGACCTGGGGCGACGCTTCGGGCGGCGAATTACGGTGCGCGTCTCGCTCGACCATTACACGGCCAAGCGCCACGAAGAGGAGCGTGGCGAGCATACCTGGGCGCCCACGATGCTGGGCATCAAGTGGCTGGCCGGGAACGGGTTCAAGCTGGCCATCGCCGGGCGGACGCGCTGGGCCGAGAGCGAAGAGAGCCTGCGCCATCACTTTGGCACGCTTTTCCAGGCCGAGGGTATTCCCGTCGACACCGGCGATCCGGCGGCGCTGGTGCTGTTTCCCGAAATGGACGAAACCGTAGAGGTGCCGGAAATCACCTCGGCCTGCTGGGGCATCCTGAACGTCAACCCCGGCGCCATGATGTGCGCCACGTCCCGCATGGTGGTCCGGCGAAAGGGCGCCGCCGGGCCGGTCGTGCTGCCCTGCACCCTCTTGCCCTATGACCCACGGTTCGAAATGGGCGCAACCCTGGCCGGCGCCCGCGGCGCGGTGCCGTTGAACCACCGCCATTGCGCGAAGTTCTGTGTGCTCGGAGGGGGCTCCTGCAGCGTCTGAGACCGGGACGTCCGGCGCCGTCCCTTTGCTCTCCTTGACGCCCGCCCTCTAGGCGTTTAAGAATCGTTTCATCATGTGGTGATTTGAGCCGGCCGGCTTGCGACCACGTTAAACAAACGCTAAAAGGTCGGAGCTCTTCGAAGCCTCGGCCCCGCGCCGGGGCTTTTGCATTTGGGAGGACCCTGATATGCCGGAGACGAATTTGGGAACCACCAAGGATTCGGCCAACTGGCGGCGGCGCACCAAGGCGGTGCGTGCCGGAACGCGGCGCTCGGAATTCGGCGAAACCAGCGAGGCGATATTTCTCACCTCGGGGTACGCCTATCCGAACGCCGAGGAAGCCGAGGCCCGTTTCAAGGGCAAGGCGGACGGCTTTATCTATTCGCGCTTCAGCAACCCAACCGTCGGCATGTTCGAAGAGCGCATCGCCGAACTCGAAGGTGCCGAGCGGGCGATGGCGACGGCGACCGGCATGGCCGCGGTGAACGCCTCCCTGCTCTGCCAGGTCAAAACGGGCGATCATGTCGTGGCCTCGCGCGCCCTGTTCGGGTCGTGCCGCTACATCATCGAGGAAATCCTGCCGCGCTTCGGTGTCGGCATAACCCTGGTCGACGGCACCGACCTCGATCAATGGCGCGACGCCGTGCGTCCCGAGACAGTGTGCGCGTTCCTGGAAACGCCGTCCAATCCGATGCTCGAAATCATCGACCTGCAACAGGTCGCCGACATCGTTCATTCGGTGCAAGCCAAGGTCATTGTCGACAACGCCTTTGCAACCCCGGCCCTGCAGCGGCCGGTGGAGACGGGGGCCGACATCGTCGTCTATTCCGCGACCAAGCACATCGACGGCCAGGGACGCTGTCTGGGCGGCGCCGTGCTGGCGACAAACGATTTCATCGAAGACACCTTGAAGCCCTTCCTGCGCCACACCGGCCCGGCGCTCAGTCCGTTCAACGCCTGGGTTTTGCTGAAGGGCTTGGAGACCCTCGACCTTCGCGTCGAGCAACATTGCCGCAACGCCGAGGACGTGGCCGGATTTCTGCTCCGCCAAGATAAGATCGAGCGCGTGCTCTATCCGGGTTTTGGCAGCCATCCGCAACACGATCTGGCCATGGCGCAGATGGACGCCGGCGGCGGCCTGGTGACGTTCGACCTGGGCGGCGGCAAGGCGGCGGCGTTCCGTTTCCTCAATGCCCTCAAAATCGTCGACATCTCGAACAACCTTGGGGATACGAAAAGCCTGATCACGCACCCGGCGACCACCACCCACCAGCGCCTCGACGAGGCCGAACGCAGCCACCTTGGCATCAACGCCGGCACGGTGCGGCTTTCGGTGGGACTCGAGGACGCCGAGGATATCAAGGAGGACCTTAGCCAGGCCCTGAAAGCGGCGTAGGCGCCGAATCCCGCGCCGAATCGCCGCGCCCGGTCTGGCCCGCCCGGTCTGGCCAGGACATCAGGAATTCGGTCCTCCCGTCCGGCCCGGAACCCCGCGAGGGGCAATATCCGAGTTTGCTCTGGAAACTCGCGGCCGGCGACCGATATATGCGATAATTGCGCCTGCACCGCGCTTAGGGTTAGGACTCATGTACGATCACAAGACCGGCGACATCGTGATTTCGGTGGAGCCCCATTTCCTCGACGACCAGTCGGCGCCGGAGGACGGGCACTTTGTCTGGGCCTATTCGGTCAAGATCGAGAATCAAGGCACGGAAACCGTGCAACTGCTCAACCGGTATTGGCGCATTACGGACGCCCACGGGGCGACCCGGGAAGTCCGGGGCGCCGGGGTCGTCGGCGAACAACCCATCCTGAAGCCCGGTCAAAGTTTCGAATACACCAGCGGCACGCCACTGCCGACGCCGTCAGGTATCATGGTCGGAAGCTACGAAATGCGGGACGATGCGGGGCGTGTCTTCGAGGTCGCGATCCCGGCCTTCTCGCTCGACAGTCCGCACGACACCGGGAAGGTCAACTAGACCTCCTCCCGCGGCCGCGAGACGGCGGCCGGGCCCTGTCATGATCATCGTTCGTCAATACCCGCGAAGCGCACACGCCCCAGGTAGAGCCCAAGGGGCGGAGGGAGGCATCCGTGGACACACCTAGTTCTTTGGAAACCAGAAGCGCCCCGAACACCGGAGGCGCCGACCGCCCGACGCGGGAACAGGCGGAACAGGCGGTTTCGACCTTGATCCGCTGGATGGGCGATGATCCCGCGCGCGAGGGCTTGCACGATACGCCCGGCCGGGTTGTGCGCGCCTACGAAGAGTTCTCCACCGGCTACGACGGGGATCCGGTCGAGTATCTGTCCCGGACCTTCGAGGAAACCGACGGCTACGACGAAATGATCGTGCTGCGCGACATCCGCGTTGAATCCCATTGCGAGCACCACATGCTGCCGATCGTCGGCTGTGCTCACGTCGGTTACATCCCGGACCAGCGGGTCGTTGGCATCAGCAAGCTGGCCCGCGTCGTGGACGTTTATGCCAAGCGCCTGCAGGTCCAAGAAAAACTCACGGCGCAGATCGCCAATTGTATCCAGGACGTGCTGAGGCCGCGCGGCGTCGCCGTCGTCATCGAAGCGTCGCACCATTGCATGACCATGCGCGGCGTTCATAAGCCGGGTGTCATGATGGTGACGAGCCGCATGCTCGGCGATTTCCGCAACAACGAGATTACGCGGCGCGAATTCCTTAACATGATCGGCCCGCCCGCCAGAGGAACGGCGAGCTAGTCCCGGCGCTCCTCCGCACGTTCGCGGCGCCGGCAATTCCAACCCCGCCCACCAGCCGAATTCCATGCCGCGGAGAGGCGGCGCCCTGTGATCCAGTTCCGGCCCATCCTCTTCTTTCTCGGGATTCTTTTGTCGGCCCTGGCGGTGGCCATGCTGGTGCCGGCCCTGGTCGACAGTGCCCGCGGCAATCCCGATTGGCGGGTCTTCCTCGGCTCGGCCGGGTTCACCCTATTCGTTGGCGTCACGCTGGTGCTGGGCACGCGCGGTGCAGGGACGAAAATTTCGGTGCGCGACGGCTTCGTCCTGACGAGCGCAAGCTGGGTGGCGGCGGCGGCCTTCGGCGCCCTCCCCTTCGCCTTCTCGGACCTCGGCCTGAGTTACACCGACTCCTTTTTCGAAGCGATGTCGGGCATCACGACCACGGGCTCGACCGTTATCACCGGCCTGGACACGGCCCCGCCCGGAATTCTGCTGTGGCGCGCCCTCCTGCAATGGCTGGGCGGAATCGGATTTATCGTTCTGGCCGTGGCCGTGCTACCCATGCTGCAGGTCGGCGGCATGCAGCTGTTCCGCACCGAGTTCTCCGACCCCTCCGGAAAAAGGCTGCCCCGCGTGGCCCAGTTGGCCACGGGTATCGGTTCCGTTTACGTCGGCGGAACCGTGCTTTGCCTTGCCGCTTATTGGATCGCCGGCATGACGCCCTTCGACGCCGTGGCCCACGCGATGACGACCATCGCCACCGGCGGGTTCTCGACCTCCGACGGCTCCATCGGCGTCTTTCAGAGCGCCCCCATCGAATGGATCGCCATTGTATTCATGATTGCCGGCAGCCTGCCGTTCCTGCTCCTGTGGGGGGCCGCGCGCGGCGACCCCTGGGCGCTGGCCCGCGACAGTCAGGTCCGCTGGTTCCTCAGCATTATCGTGGTGAGCGTCGTCGCGGTCGCGGCATGGCAGGGGCTGTTCAACAACGAAGGCTTCGGCGTCGCCATTCGCACCTCCGCCTTCAACGTGACATCCATCATTACCGGGACGGGGTACGCGACCGAGAACTTCTGGCGCTGGGGGACGTTTCCCGCAACGGCCTTCCTGTTTCTCATGTTCGTGGGCGGCTGTTCGGGTTCGACCTCGTGCAGCGTCAAAGTGTTCCGCTATCAGGTGCTGTACGCGGCGGTGCGCTCGCAACTCGTCCATCTCATACGGCCGCACGGCGTCTACGTGCCGCACTACAATGGCAAGCCGATCCCCGATTCGGTCACCGATTCCGTGTTCGCCTTCTTCTTCCTGTTTTTGTTCGCCTTCGGCGCGCTGGCCTTCGGCATGTCGAGTCTGGGGCTCGATTTCGTCACCAGCATCTCGAGCGCCGCCACCGCCATCACCAACGTGGGGCCGGGCCTGGGCGAGGTGGTGGGCCCCGCCGGAACCTTCCAGAGCATACCGGATACGGGGAAATGGCTCATGTCGGCGGGCATGCTGGTCGGCCGGCTCGAGGTCTTCACGATCTTGGTGCTGTTTACCCGGGGCTTCTGGCGCAGCTAGGAAGGGTGGCGTCTGACCGGCGGCCTCATACTTCGACAAGCTCAGCATGAGGCTTTTACTCTGAGTCCCTCGACGCCTCACCCTGAGCCTGTCGAAGGGGGAGGTCCCATAAAACCTAGCGCAGGTATTGGACCAGGAACTGGCGGATGTTCTTCTCCAGTTCTGAATTGACCTCGTCCATCAGGCTTTGCGTCATTTCGTGAAAGACGCGCGCGCGTTCGTCCAAGGAGAGGCCCTCGGTCACGGTCTTGGAGCGGGTCACCACGGCGTTGGCGAAGGCGACCGCGACACCGTCCTCGCCACGCACTTCCAGCACCACGTCCAGGGTGACATCGTAACGCTCGGACTGATCCTTGGTGAAAGCGCCGCGCAAGCCGCCCGTGATCTTCAGCTTGGTCTCGATCGCGCTCGCGTTCTTGATCACCAGCCGCGCCGTCCGAATCTCACCGACCGCGCGCAGGCGGTCCTTGGCCCACTGGCGCATGGCCGTCGCGGGCGGGGTGGGAAAGGTGTGCTCCACGTTCGGCGCCTTCAGCGGCGGCACATATTGCTCGACGATTTCGATGCGCCCGACATCAAGGTTGATGGGCTCGAGATGGCCATAGGTCAGCTCGGGAATAGGCGGCGGCAGCACGGGCGCCTGGCAAGCCGCCAGCACAAGCAGGGCGATGCCGAGGACGCGACCCTTGGTTAGTCTCGCAACGCCGGCCAACCTGTACGTAATCGTCATGTGGGGCTCCTTTTTGTCATTTTCGCCCCGGCCCGAGGCAAATTCAAGAGGCGCCGTGCCGCGCCTCCTCCACGGTAAAGGCGTAGCGGCTGTTGCAGAACTCGCAAGTGACGCGAATCGAGCCATCCTCCGCCATTTCGGTGAGTTCCTCTTCGGAGAAGGATTGCAACATGGCCTGCACCCGCCCGCGGTTGCAGCGGCAGCGCGCGTGAACCTGCCGGGGCCGGTAAACCCGGACGCCGCTCTCATGGAACAGCCGCCGCAGTAGCGCCCGTGGCGGCAGGTCCGGGTCCAGAAGCTCGGCGCTCGTGGCCGTGGCGACGAGCGCGCGGGCCTGATCCCAACCGTCCTCGCTTACGGTCTCGGCCGGGCCCCGCTTGCCGCCGTCCGAGGCCAAGCGCTGAATCATGATTGCCCCGGCCCGCCAGCGCAAGCCGCCATCGTCCGACATGGCGCGCCCGACGCCAAGCACGATCTCCGCTTGC
>JADFIH010000171.1 GCA_022566715.1 Pseudomonadota bacterium
ATCGTCCGGGTCATTTTCGCAGCCGCCGTCGGCCACGCAGACCGCCCATTCGTCGAAGGTGATCTCGAACTTGCTCATGGCGAAGGCGCGCGCGATGACGACCCGCCGCACCGGCAACTCGGCGGGCCGGCCGCGGTCCGCCCCCATCAGGAAGCTTCCCGCCGGTACGACAACCATTTCCGGGCAGGCGCCGCAATCGCGAAGCGAGGCGGGCGCGGAGTGCGCCGCCTGAGTAGCCGCGAAGAAGATCGCGGTCAGCGCGAGCGCCGCCAGGATGATTATCGAACGGCGGGCGCGAGTCATGCCGGGGTCAGACGAACGGCCCGGCCTAGTGGTGCGACTCCGACATTTCGTTATCTTCATGTCAGCCCGCACCACTAGGCCAATTTTATTTTGATTGGGTTCAATTTCTTTCGACATTTGGTCCCAACTTTATCGGTCCCAAATGTCGGAATTGAACCATTAGTTTCCGGCCGCGCTGGTGCGGGAGAGGCCCTCGTCCGTCTCGAAGTCAAAGCGCGGCAAATCCGCGGCGCCGGCGCCGGCCGCGGCGTCACCCGTCGATGGAGCATCGTCAAAGAGCAAGAAGGCCGTGGGAAGCTCATCCCCCTCATCCGAAGCCGTAAGGGCGCCGCCGTCATCGAACTGGAAGGGCGGCGTCTCATTTGCCTCGGACACCTCGTCGTCCAGGAGGAGGGTTGCGGAGAGGGCCGCAAAGAGGTCGCCGCCGTCGCCGCCACCGTCGTTGTCATCAAAGGCATCGTCACCGAAGGCGGCGGCAAACGGATCGTCCCCCGACGGACCCTCATCGCCGGGCGCCGCGAAGGGGTTGTCATCGCGCGCCAAAGGCGTCGGGACGCGCGAGGGATCGTCGTCGCGAAGTTCGAGGCTGGCATACTCCCTGCACCACACAATAAGCGGCGGTGGCCCCTCGTATCGCTCAACCGCCTCTCCGGCGCCCAGGTCCACGACGCTTTCGAGGCGGCCCAACGCCAGCATCATACGGTAGACGGATAGGTTCTCATCGAAGGCCGCCGCCGCCAAGTTTATTTGCGAGCCGATCACCTCGGTTTCGGCGTCGAGCACGCGCAGGGCCGTTTCCTGACCCGCGTCACGGAGGCGACGGCGTGAATCAAGGACGTCGAGCGAGATATCCACGGCGTTCTCCAACAGGAAACGCCGCTCGCAAGACGTTTCCAGACCCTGCCAGGCAAAGCGCACCTCCTCCTCGACACGCCTTTTCACCAGCCGCAGGTCATTGAGGCCGGCTGCATGATCAAAGGCCGCCCCCGCCACATTGGCCCGCGTCGAGAACCCATTAAAGAGGTTCCAGCGCGCCTGAAGAAGCACCGACCAATCCCGCCTGACACCGGGGACCGCGTTGACATCGTCCTCGAAGTTGGCCGTGCCCACGATATCGAATTGGGGAAAGTAATCGGCCTGGGCCGCCTTCTCGCGCGCGCGCGCGGAATCGACGAGACTGCCGGCGCTGGCAAGCACGGGGTTTCGATCGAGGGCGCCACGGATCGCCTCGTCCAGCATCCTCGGGAGCAGGTCGACGGGGGGAGACGGGGCAACCATGGCCGCGATGTGCGGTGGCTCACCGAAGACCTGTCGGTAACGGCTGAGGGCGTTCTCCATGCTGCCCCGGAACAGCACGCGGCGTTCCTTGGCCAGTTGCAAGCGCGAGCGCGCCAGCAGGAGCTCGACGGCGAGGCCCGCGCCTGCCTCCAGGCGTTCGTTTTCCAACACGAACTGGCGTTCCACGGCCCTTTCGTTGACGCTGACGAGTTCGAACAACTCAGTCTGGCGCAGCACGTCGATGTAAGCGCCGATGCCCTCGAAGAGAACGTTCTGGCGGCTGGTTTCAAGATTTTTCCGGGCGGCCTCCCTGTCGAACCGTGCGCCGCGTCTTTGGAGGCTTTTGCGCGATCCGTCGAAGACATTCTGTGTCACCGATAGGGTGGCCCGCTCGCGGCCGCGACGAAAGGGAGCGAGTCCATCGGCCCGGCGCACCGCCGTGTCGACATTTTCGACGCCGAAATCGGAGGACAGGTCGACCCGTGGGTAATATTGGGACGTGACCCCCCGAATCCGCTGTTCGGCGGAACTCACGCGGTTCACATCCGCTTCGATCTGGGGATGGGTCGCCAGCAGCCCGACCAGGACCTCTTCCAAGGTGACGGCGCGCGCGGGCCCCGCCAACGCCAGGGAAGCCGCCATCGAAACCAGCAATGCGGCGCCAAGCCACCGCGTGGCCGGCGTGTAGCGCCGCGGCGTTATGGCCCGCGGTCTCATGGCGCGCTCCCGGCGGCGGCGATGGCGGCGAGGCCGGACCCTATGGTACAGTCCGCGCCCATGTCGAAGCCCTGTTTCGAGGCTCCCGCGTGAGTGACCCGGTGGCGGCAGCCGCCCCCGCTCCTCCAGCCCGCCCGCGCAACAAGAAAAGCCGGTTTCGGCGCTTCGTCGCGTGGTGGCGGCGCGGCCGAATGCTCGGGCTCGCCATCTTGATTGGGCTCGCCGCGGTCCGATTGTGGGACCCACAGCCGGTGGAAACCCTGCGCCTGCGCGCCTTCGATCTCTATCAGGTCATCCAGCCCCGGGAAAACCCCGAAAGTCAGGTCACCATCGTCGATATCGACGAGGAAAGCCTGGCTGAGATCGGCCAGTGGCCCTGGCCCCGCAATATTCTCGCGGACATGCTCGACCGCTTGATGGCCATGGGCGCGATCGTCGTGGGATTCGACATCATCTTCGCGGAAAGCGACCGCCTGTCGCCCGACAAATTGGCCGCGAGCATTCCCGGACTCGATGAAACCACGGCGGCGGCGCTGCGAGCGTTGCCGAGCAACGACGACCTGTTCGCCCAGGCCCTCGCCCGCAGCCGGTCGGTGATCGGAATTTCCGCCATCGACCGCGACCTGACGGAGGAAGGCGACAAACCCATCCGCAAGACCTCGGTCGCCTTTATCGGCGGCGACCCCAAGAGATTTCTGAAAAAATTGCCCGGCATCTTGCGGCTCGTGCCGGAACTCGAAGACGCCGCGCCGGGGCGGGGCATGGTCACGATTGAACCCGAAGCCGACGGAATCGTGCGGCGCGTCCCCGCCGTCCTGCGTGTCGGAGACCTGGTCTTCCCGTCTCTCGTGGTGGAAATGCTGCGTGTCGCCACGGGAAACGCGACCTACGGCATCCGCTCCAATCGGGACGGCATCGAGAGCATCGTCATCCACAAGGACTTCCCGCCCATTCTGACGGACCAGAACGGCACGATCTGGGTGCACTTCACGCCCTATGAGCGCGAGGGCCGGTACGTTTCCGCCAAGGATGTGATCAACGGCGCCGTCCCGCTCGAACGTATTCAGAACAAGTTCATCCTCGTGGGCACGTCCGCCACCGGCCTCTTGGATATTCGAACGTCGCCCATCGACAGCCTGATCCCGGGCGTCGAGGTGCACGCCAACATGCTCGAAACGATCCTGACGCCGAACATGCCCCAACTCACCCGCATCCAGAACGCCGATGGGGCGGAACCGATCTTTGCCCTCTTGGCCGGTCTGCTGATGATCATCCTGCTGCCCGTCATCGGCGCGGGCTGGGCCCTGCTTCTGGGCGGCGCGCTGATCGGCGGGCTGATCGGCGCCTCGTGGTATGCCTACACCGATTCGTTGGTGCTCATCGACGTCACTTACCCGGCCATCTCCACCTTCGCGCTCTACTCCATCCTGACCTACGCTAGCTATTCGCGAGCGGCCAGTGAGAAGCGCCAGGTGCGCGGCGCCTTCGGGCGCTACCTGTCTCCGGCGCTGGTCGAGCAACTGGCCGACGATCCGAGCCGGCTGGTGCTGGGCGGTGAGACGAAGACGATGACGCTTCTGTTTTGCGACATCCGCGGATTCACCACGATCTCCGAAGCCTTCAAAGCCGATCCAGCGGGCCTGACCCAGTTGATCAACAAGTTCCTGACGCCCATGACCGACCTGATCCTGGAACGTAGCGGCACCATCGATAAGTACATGGGCGACTGCATCATGGCGTTCTGGAACGCACCGCTCGACGATCCGGATCACGCCAAGCACGGCTGCGATTCCGCGCTGGCCATGTTCGAAGGACTCGGCCCCTTGAACGAACGGTTGAGGGCCGACGCGCAGGCCGAAAACCGGCCGCACCATCCGATCCGCGTCGGCATCGGCCTGAACACCGGCGACTGCGTCGTCGGCAACCTGGGCTCGTCGCAGCGCTTCGACTACTCCGTGCTCGGCGATTCGGTCAATCTCGCCGCGCGCCTTGAAGGACAGTCCAAGAACTATGGCGCCGACATCGTGATCGGCGAGATGACCCGCGCCGCGGCGCCCGGCTTCGCGACGCTCGAGCTCGACCTCATCGCGGTAAAAGGAAAAACCGAAGCCGCCCGTATCTTCGCGCTTCTGGGCCACGAAGAACTCAACGGCGATCCCCGCTTTCGTGCGCTGGCCTCGCGGAACGAGGACATGCTGGCCGCCTACCGGTCGCGGAAGTGGAACGAGGCCGCCGCTCTCGTCTCCGAGTGCCGGACCTTGGCCAAAGAGGCGGTGGACGGGCTGGACAAGTTGTACGACCTCTACGGCGAGCGCATTACGCGTTACCAAGCCGAACCGCCGCCGGCCGATTGGGACGGCGTGTTCGTGGCGACGTCCAAGTAGGCCCCCGCACCACATCGCTAGCGTTCCCTGAAAGCCTCGTGCCGAAGCTTGAGCACAGGCCGTACCAGGTATTCGGCGACGGTCTTGTTGCCCGTCTTGATGTCGACGGTGGCGAGCATCCCGGCCGAGATGGGCAGGCTGCCGGGTTCCGCCCCGAGGTACGTTTTGTCGGTACGGACGCGCACCCGGAAATAGGCGTCGCCGTTGTCCTCGAAGGACGAATCGGGCGCCACTTCGGAAACGACACCGTCCAAGCCGCCATACCGCACGAAGTCGTAGGTCGAAATCTTTACGACGACACGCTGACCAACCCGCACGAACCCGATGTCGTTCGGACTCAACTTGGCCTCGATGACAAGGGCCTGACCCGACGGCACGATCTCCATAAGCGGCTGGCCCGGCCCGATAACGCCGCCGATCGTGTTGACGAACACGGTCTTGATCACGCCGTCGATGGGACTCGTAATGACGGAGCGGTCCACCTGGTCGGACGCCTTGGACAGGGTTTCGCGCGTCCGGGCGATCTCGGCGTCGACCTTGGCCAAAGCCTCGTTGGCCTCACGCCGTGAGGTCAGCCGCGCTTCGCGGATGCGCTCCTCCGCTTCCTCCAGGGCGGACCGCGTGCGCGGGATCGCGACGTCGATAACCTCCAGCTTGCCGCGTATCTTTTCCGCTTCCTGTTCGAGCCCGAGATGTTCGACGCGAGTGGTCAGCCCATCCTCGAGGAGATCAGCGGAGATCGTGTACTTCTCCCGGACGTTGACCAGTTCGCGGGCCAGCGACGCACGCTGCGAGATAAACTCCTGCACCTCGAGCCCGCGCTGTTGCGCCTGAATGCGCAGCCGCGACTCCATGCTTCGAAGCTCGCGTTGCCGGGCTTCGAACGAGCGTCTTTCGCTTTGGACGATTTCGGGCTGGCGGGCCCCCTCCTCGGGCGGAAACAGAACCTCCGTTCCGCCGGCTTGTGCCGTCAGGCGCGCCCGCCGGATCATCTGTCCGCCGAGTTGGGCTTGCA
>JADFIH010000172.1 GCA_022566715.1 Pseudomonadota bacterium
CGCCGCGACCGCTTAGAGCGATCCCAGATCATCTGGAATCGCTCAAGGCCGCAAAGCGGCCCGCCGGTTATCCGGCGCGCCCGCGCAGGCGCGGCCATCCTTAATTCATCCGAGATTGGCCGGTCCGCAGCCGTGAGCGACAATAAGTTAGATTGGTTCCGATTAGTTCGGAACCAATCTAAGTCTCGGCGGCGCGCTCCCGGCGGATGCTCACGTAGTTGCCGGCGAACATGACCAGCGCGCCGATCAGGACGAAGGCGTCGATCCCCTCGTTGTAGACCGCGAATCCGACAATGGCGATCAGCGGCAGGCGCATGAAGTCCAGGGGTATGACCACCGTCGCATCGGCGAGGTACAAGGCGCGGGTCATGCAGTAGTGGGCGGACAAACCCGCCGCGCCAATGACGAACGCCCAGGGCGCCATGCCCCAACCGAGCGGCGACCAACTGAAGACCGCCGCGGCCGCGCTAATGGGAAACTGGATCACAACCATCCAAAACAGCACCATCACCACCGTGTCCGTCGCGGTGAGGCGCTTCGTGGCGATGTGGGTTCCGGCAAAGCCAATGGCCGCCCCCAGCACATAAAGGCTGCCAATGCTGAAGCCGCCGAACCCCGGGCGCAGGATGATCAACATTCCCACCAGACCGAAGACGAGCGCGGTCGCGCGGCCTCGGTTCATACGTTCGCCCAGAAGGATCACGGCCATGAGCGCGACCCAAAAGGGCGCCGTGAACTCGATGGCGAAGACTTGGGCGAGCGGCAGAACGGCGATGCCTTGGTACCAGCCGAGCGAAGCAGCCAGATGGATGACGTTGCGGACGGCCTGGAGGCGCATGTTGCGGCTGCGCATCCGGCGCCAGCCGATGGCCGCCACGACGGGCAACATGATCGCCAAACCGACGGTGTTCCGGAAGAATAGAATCTGAATGGCGCTGTAATCGGCCGATAGCTCACGGGTGGCGACCGCCAGCATTGAAAACGACACCAGCGTCCCGACCATCCATAGGGCGGCGCGTAGGACCGCGGAGGACTCTCCCTTCATTGGACCAATCTAATGGGAGCGGGGAGACCGCGCCATAGGGCGCCTGTGGGGGGGCAAGTGGGGGGCGCGACGGCGGGGCGCGTTGGGGCGCGCCTACCAAATCCCAAACTTGAATGGTAGATAGAGACGCCCGCCGCAACACGGAACGACGCCGGAATATGAACGACTGGTCCATATCGGAAAACGCGCGCGCCCTCCATCAAGACGCCCTGGTCTGGGATTGCCACAGTTGCTTGCCGCTCAGCCCGGACATCGACCTCGGCGTCTTGGCGCGGCACAAGAAAGCCGGCGTGGATTTTGTCTCCATCAACGTCGGCATGGATATGAACCCCCTTGGCGACGTCATGCGGGTTCTGGCGGGCTTCCGGACCTGGCTGCGCGCGCACCAAGACGGCTATGTCCTGGCCGGGTCCGTGGCGGACGTACGCCAAGCCAAGAAAGACGGAAAGCTCGCCGTCGCCTTCGACCTGGAGGGTTCGGTGCCGCTCTCGGGCGAGACCGAAATGGTGCGTCTATTCCATGACCTCGGCGTGCGGCAGATTCACCTGGCCTACAACCGCAACAACGATGCCGGCGGCGGCTGCCACGACGACGACATCGGCCTGACCGAGTTCGGCCACCGCGTCGTCGCCGCCATCAACGACGCGGGCATGCTGATGGACTGCTCGCACACCGGCCACCGCACCAGCCTCGACATCATGGCGGCGTCGGCCATGCCCGTCATCTTCAGCCACTCCAACGCCCGCGCCCTTGTCGATCACGGGCGCAACATCACCGACGAACAGATCGACGCCTGCGTCAAGACTGGCGGCGTCATTGGCGTCAACGGGGTCGGCCGCTTCCTCGGCGACGAGCACGCGGGCACCGAAGCGGTGCTCCGCCACATCGACTATCTCGTGGAGCGGGCCGGGCCCGACCACGTGGGATTAGGCATCGACTATTCATATGAGATGGGCGTGCCCAGCATCCCGGCCGACACGGACCGGACCTATTGGTGGCCCAAGAACGCGGGCTACGGCGGCGGCGCCATGAAAATCGCCGCGCCCGAACAGTTCCCCGAGATCACCGAAGGCTTGCTCGCCCACGGCCATGGCGAGGCCGGGGTGCGCGCCATTCTTGGCGGAAACTTCCTGCGCGTGGCGGAGGCGGCCTGGGGATAGCGCCCTACCCCGCCACCCGTTCCTTGATGCCCAGAAGTTCGGCCGCGTTGCCGCCCAGGACGCGCGCCTTGTCGGCGTCGCTCAGGCCTTTGACCGAATTGATGTGCCCGACCGGGTCGGTTTCCGCCATGTCATAGGGGTAGTCGGTGCCCATGACGATGCGCCCGGCGCCCCAGGTCTCGATCAGATAGCGCAGTTGGTGCTCGGTAAAGACGATCGTATCGAAATAGAGTTTCTTGAGGTATTCCGACGGCGGTTTGCTCAGGTTGACGCGGCAATCCTCGCGCAACTCAAAGGGGTGGTCGAAGCGCCCCGAATAGGCCGGAACATAACCGCCGCCATGGGCGATGCAGATCTTCAGGCCCGGATAGGTCTCCAGGTATCCGTCGAACACCAGATGGCCGATGGCCAGCGCCGACTCGAAGGGGTGACCAATCAAGTTGAGGAAATAGTGATCGGTCATCCGTTCGGTGATGCTGCTGCCGATGGGATGGATGAAGATCAGGATGCCAAGCTCCTCGGCCCGGGCGAAGAATTTTTCCAGGCCCGCGCGCGTCAGGTCCCGGCCGTTCACGTGGGTCGAAATCTCCACGCCGCGAAAGCCCAAGTCCTTGACGCAGCGCTCCAGCTCCGCCACCGCCATGTCCGCATTTTGCAACGGCAGGGTTCCCATGCCGACGAACCGGCCGGGGGTCCCGGCCACGACCTCGGCGATGCGGTCGTTCACGACCCGCGCGCACTCGCGCCCGATCTCCGCGGGGGCGTCGTAGTTGTAGTGGAAGGGCGAGGGCGAGAGCGCCTGGATGTCCACGCCCTGGCGGTCCATGTCGGCGATCCTGACCGCGGGATCGGTAAGCTTGGGGAGGATCGTCTGCTGCTGCCGGGCATTTACCTGCGCGGTCAGGCCGCTCGCCGAAGACAGTTCTTTTTGATCCGTGTGATCCGAAGCGCGCGTCTGCTCGCGCAGCAGGTCATCGGCCTCCGGAACATGGACATGGCAATGGATGTCCACCGTCAGATGTTTGTTGGCACGGCTGACCGTCGCCGCATGACCATGTTCGGCGGCCGGCGCCCGATAGGCACATTTGTACAGCATGGCTTTTTTCCCCGAGTCCGCAGCTTGGCTGCTCCCTGGACCGGCCTGTATATCAGAGAACAAAATGCGCGCGCTCACGACGGTGCTACGCCCGAGACATTCAAATCCCCGTGTAATGCGCGCCGCCGGCAGTCCATGCGCTCGCAAACCATAAGACTCCGGCGGGCGGCTATGGCATAATTCCCTTCGCCGGTTTGAGCCACATTACGAGGGCATGACCGGTCCGGGAGGACGCAATCAGGATCGAGGCGCGGTTGGGCGGGCGGCGGGACCGCCGGCCCAAATCGCCGCCGAGAGAACATCAAACCAAGTTGGCCAATCGCATTCAATCACGCGCCTAACCTATTGGCCGCCAAACAATATTGGTGAAGGAAAACTGGAGAGGAACATGGCAAATTTCGGCATGGTGGGAGTGGATTGGCAGGAGCGCATCAACTGGGACCGCCTGCGCACCTACCGGCTTGAGCGCGCGCGCGAACGCATGAAGGCGCATGGCCTGGGCGCCATGCTGCTCATGTACGACGAGAACCTGCGCTACGTGACGAGCACCCTGACGCCGGGCTGGAACCGCCTGAAGCCGGGCCTGCGCTACGGCCTTTTGTGCGGCGACGCCGCGCCCATCCTGTTCGAGCAGGGCGACATCGGCGCCCAAATCCAACGCCATTCGCCCTGGATCCCCAAGGAGAACGTTCGCTGGTCCTATTCCTGGATCAAGGGCGCGGCGGGCGGCGCCGCCACCGATCAGGTACGGAAATTCACCAAGGCCATCATCGAGGAGATGAAGCGCAACGGCGTCGCCGGCGAAAAGCTGGGCGTCGACTTCATCGACATCAACATGCTGGAGGCCTTTAAGGAAGCCAAACTCGAATGGGTCGACGGCATGACGCCGATGATGGAAGCCCGCGCCATCAAGAACGTCGACGAACAGGAATGCATGCGCATCGTCGGCGCCATCGGCGACGCGGCGCATTGGGAAACCATGAAGTTCCTCAAGCCCGGCCTGACCGAGAATCAGGTGACGGCCCACATCATGAAGTTCCTCTATGACATTCCCGGCATGGAGGACGTGGAGGATGTGATCGTCTCGTCGGGCCCCAACACCTGGCCCAACTGGCGCAATTTTTCGGACCGCATTATCTTGCCGGGCGAGATCGTGTTCATGGACTTGGCGGCGCTGACGTGGGTTGGCTACAAGTCCTGCTACTACCGCACCTATTGCGTGGGCAAGAACCCGACGCAGGAGATGAAGGACTACTATGCCACGGCGTTGGAGTGGCTCCAGGACTCCATCGCGGCCGTGAAGGTCGGCGCCACCACCCGCGACATCGCCTTGAAATGGCCGTCGGCCAAGGAAGCCTGGGGCTATGAGGAAGAGGATCAGGCGGCGGCCAACCTGTGGGGCCACGGTCTGGGCCTGGCGCAGTACGACCAGCCGGTGATCTCGCGCATCTGGTCGCTCGACCACCCGGTCGAGATCAAGGCCGGCATGGTCTTCGCCTTGGAAACCCAGCACGGCAAGAAGTTCGAGTGGGGCGTCCGGATCGAAGAGATGCTCATCGTCCACGAGGACAGGGTCGAGATCATCTCCAACTTCCCTGTCGATCAGATTACCGTCGTCGATCCAATCGTGTGATGCCCGGAGGTTCCAACACCATGAGCGAGTTGATCGTACCCCTCTCCGCGCCCGAAGCAGTGGACGCCGAACGCTTCGGACCCAAGGCCGCGAACCAGGCGGCGTTGGGTCAGGCCGGCCTGCCCATCCCGGATGGTTTTTGCCTCGACGCCGCCGCCTACCGTCTCCAACTCGTGGCGGCGGGCCTCCAGGAGGCCGCGCGCGGGGCCGCCGCCGCGGACCGTCCCGAGGCGTACCGCATGGCCGGCGAGGTCAAAATCGGGCTTTTTGATCAAGCCATTACCCCCGAAGTTCTGGAGCCGTTGCTCGAAGCGCGCGAGGCGTTGATCGAGCGCACGGGCGCGCTCATGGTCGTGCGCTCCTCCGCGCTGGCCGAAGACCGCGCCGAATCGAACTTCGCCGGGCAGTTCGAGAGCTTCCTCGGGCTCGAGAGCGAGAAGGATTTCTTGACCGCGGTGCGGGCCTGCTGGGCGGCGCTGTGGTCCACGCGCGCGCTGCGCTATATGGCGAGCCACGACATAAATCCGGGGGAGACGGCGATGGCGCTGTTGATCCAGCCCCTGGTGGACGCGCGCGCGTCGGGCGGCGGTCTCAGCGAGACGGCGGAAGGCGGTATGCGCCTGAACGCGACCTGGGGGTTGGGCTCCGCCATCGCCCAAGGCGAAGTGGTGCCCGACCGCTATGAACTGACGCGCGAGGGCGCGTTGGTCGATACTTCGGCCGGCCG
>JADFIH010000022.1 GCA_022566715.1 Pseudomonadota bacterium
TTCGTCCGCAAAGGCCCGCAGGCCGGCCTCGCGAACCAACCCGGCCGCGTCCGCCCCCGACTCGATGCGGCGCACTGCGACGCCGGCCCGGCCGAGGATGGCGCCGGCGTTTTCGCCCATCGGCGTCTGCCAGGGATTGGTTTCGCCCGCTTCGCCGCGCATGGTCGCAATCAGGAGCAGGGGAAAGGCGCACACCCGGATCATGGAGAGCATGTTGATGATGTTGCCGATGCCGCTGCTTTGCATGAGCACCACGGCGCGTTGACCGCCGAGCCAGGCCCCGGCCGCGAGCGCCACGCCCTCTTCCTCGGAGGTCAGGGAAACGGACCGCATGGACGGCTCGAGCGCGCAAAGCTTCAGCAATTCATCGAGCCCTGCGTCCGGTACGAAGGCGACCTGGCGCACCTCGAGATCCTGGAGCACGCGAAAGACCTCGCCCGGCCAGCCGGTACTGGACTGCATTATCGAACCTTCCGTGGCGCCGCCCGGCTCATTCGTCCGGCTCATTCGATCCACGTCGTCTTCCAGGCCGATCCGGGGCCGTTCGGCGGATCGTGGCGTATTGGCACCGCATTGGGGATCGTTCCCTCGGCGCCCGCCGTATGCTCTCGAACCGTCCAATAGACGCCGCCGTGTGCGACGATCATGACCGGGCCTTTGTTCAACAGGGCCTCGTTGACCGCGGCCAAGGCGCGCGCCATGAAGGACACGTAGGATTCGGCGCCTTCCGGGGTTATCGCCCGGTGGCGCCAATCACGGTACCAATCCGCCCGGACCTCGCCCTCCCAGACGCCGAAGCCGCATTCCCGCAGCCCTTCGACCGCGACCAGCCGGGCGTCCAAAGCCTCGTTGACGATAAGGGCCGTGTCGTGGGCGCGGCTTAGCGGGCTGTAGCAAATCGTTTCCACGCGGCGGCCGCGCAAAGCCTCCTTCGCCCGGTGGGCTTGAGCGACCCCAGTCGCGTTCAAGGGCACGTCGGTGGCGCCTTGCATGCGGCGCTCCTTGTTCCAATCGGTCTCGCCATGGCGCAGGTAATAGAATGTCGTCTCTGTGAGCACGCGAACCTCGGAGAGTCTTTTTATTGGGCGGGTGGCCGCGGCCTAGGTTTTGGTGAACTCGATCTCGCCGCCGGGCAAAAGGTAGAGCACCAGCGCCCGGCCGCCGGTCACCGTCGGTTTGTGCGCCGTGCCGGGTCCATACACGAGCCAACCCTCGCCGTGATCGTCGAATTTCGCGCCGCCGGTTTCGGGAATAATCATGTCGATCTCGCCCTTCGGGTGCGAGTGGTGCGGACCGGCCAGGTCAGCCATTTCGACCACGTCCACGGAAAATCCGTGCGTCGCATCGCCCGGCTTGATCACGCGCCCGAATTTGATGCCGCCATGCTCGTGCTTGCACAACCAGCCCTCCGCCACGCCTTGGCGGCAGCTCTCGGCAAGGGCCCGGAAGGTTTCGCCGCCGGCGCCGAACTCGGCGTTCAGGTAATCGCCCAAGCCCCCATCCACGGCGCGCCCCGCGATGGCGCCCGTGATCTGTTTCACCAGGCCCTCGAATTTCTCCACGTCTGTGCTCTCCCCTGTCTAATCCCTGGCGGCGCGGCGCTCGTCATAGGCCGTGGCGAAACGCGGCGCGGTTTCCCGCAGGCGCGCATCGCTCATGCGGCCGCTGCGCGTCATGTAGTCGTATGCGAGATCGTAGGCGCCGTAGCCGGTGCGCTGACCGATGTCCTCATACCAATTGTAGCTGTTCGCGGCGGCCCCTTCGAGCTTCTCGGCCAGGGGGCGGCGCCGGTTCTCGAACAGCGCGAGCGCCGCCGGCACGTCGCCGCTTGCCTCGGCAAAAGCTTCGTCGAGGGCGATCGCGTCCTCGAGGGCGAAGCGGGTGCCCGAACCGATGGAGAAATGAACCGTCCGCAGGGCATCGCCCATGAGTACGATATTTTCGTGAGTCCAATGCTCGTTGCGGACGACCGGGAAGCGCCGCCAGACCGAATGGTTCGCGATCAGGCCGTGACCGCCGAGGTCGGGGGCGAACACCTGCTCGCAATAGGCATGGCGTTCGTCGTCGCTCATTGCCTCGAGCCCGGCGCGCTCCCAAGTGGCGGCGTCCAGTTCGACGATGAACGTGCTCATGCCGGGGCTGTAGCGGTAGTGGTGCGCCACGAAGGCGCCGTCGCCGTTCGAGCGAAAGGTCAGGGTCAGGGTGTCGAAAACCTGGTGCGTGCCGTACCAGGCGAACCAGTTCGTCAGGTAGCCGATGTGTGGCCGGAAGGCCTCCGCGTGCAGCTCCCGGACCATGGAGTTCACGCCGTCGGCGGCGACGATGAGATCGCGGTCCTCGAACCGTTCGAGGGACTGAACGTGCGCATCGAACTCGATCGTCACGCCCGCCTCGCCGCACAACCCCTGAAGGAGTTGCAACAAGCCGAGGCGGCCGATGGCCGCGAAGCCGTTGCCGTCGACGGGGACCCGCTCGTCCTTTTGCACGATGGTCAGGTCGCGCCAGCGCTCCATGCGGGAGTCGAGCGCGCGGTAGAACTCGGGGTCCGCCTGACGCACCTTTTCCAGCGCTTGATCGGAGAAGACCACGCCGAACCCGAACGTGGCGTCGGGCGGGTTTTGCTCGACAATGACGATCTCATGGCCGGGATTGCGCCGCTTCATGCGCAGCGCGAAGTAGAGTCCGGCGGGACCCGCGCCAATAATGCCAACCTTCACGGGCCGCGATGACCTCCTCTTCTTTATGCTTATGGTTAATGCCGCGCTCCGCGCACCTGCCGCCAATGGTGTAGTCCAAAAGACACGTTCTGTGCACCTCTTAGGCGATGCCTCCCCCAATCCCGAGTGCCGACAATGAAGGAACTTCCAAATTCGCCGGGAGGATCCCATGGCCGACACCAAAAGCGCTTTTCGTCCCTATGTGGAGCCCAACAAGGGCCGAAAGCTGATGCCGATCTCGGTAACCGACATGTTGGCGGCGGAGGCGCGCCTGGCGCGGCTCGACAAGAAGAACCACTGGTGCGGCTATAATATCTGGGAGAACGACGACCTCTCGGCCCTGGTGCTGCTGACCTCGACCAAGTGCCGCATTTGCTTCGTGATCTTCCGCTACGACGATGGCAGCTACGACCTCGTCGGCAATCCGGGCCAGGTCCTGGCGCGGGCCGAACACATCGGCACGCTTCTCTCCCTTATCGAAGATATCGTCATTTACTAGCCGGCGGGCCCCATGCGGCGGCGCGATATTCTCCACAATCGGGGCCACGCCTCGCCGGAATCGGCTATGATGGATCGTGGGCCGGTGTCGAGAATTGGCCGGGGTTTCGAGCGTGCCAGAATTTTGCGCATGCCGCGATTTTGGGCATAATCGACCAAGGACGTTGAGAATGAGGATTTTCAGCATGAGGCTCCTCGGCATGGCCGGCGCGGCGGTGTTCGCCTTCGCCCTATGGGCGGTTACCCCCTCGGCAGTGGCTCAGGACGACTCGACGGACGAAGTGTTCAGCGAGACGCAGGAACTTATCGACAGCATTCAAGAGCAGCTCGACCGGATGGCCAAGCGGGCCGAGGCGAGGGACGGTGATCTCGAGTCGCTGGCCCGCCAGATCGACGAGGCGGCGGCCCTGCTCGGAGACCGCGGCTCGGAGAATACCTCGCTGCGGCAAAAGAATGCGGCGCTGTCGGAAGAGATCGGCGTTGCCGCCGTGTCGCAAGGCGAGCTGGAGGAGGAGCTCCGCGGCGCGGTCAGCGCACGCGAGGGCGTCATCGTCGATCTGAACGCGCGCGTCGTGGAGCTCGAGGCGCAGCTCACCGTGGAACGCCTTGGCGGCGACCGTTTGCGTGACGATGTGGCGGGGCTCACGGCTCTGAGCAAAACGGCGGCGGCGGACACGGAAAACCTCAGGTCCGAATTGACCGAGGCGCGCGGCAGCATCGCCGCCCTGACGAAAGATCGGTCCGCGGCAACCAACGAACAAAGTGCGCTGATCGCTGCATTACGGACCGAGGTGAGCGGCCTGAAAGAAGTGCTTACGGCCTCGCATCAGGACAACGCCGGGCTGCAACGTACCTACAGCACCCTGGAAGTCCAATATCGCGAGGCCCTGGCCGAGAAGGGTGACTTCGAAGCCAGGCTCCTGGAAGTCCGCCAAAGCCTAGAGCAGGAATCTTCCGTGACCGAGGACCGGCGGCGCCAAAACCTGGCGCTGCGCCAAGAGATCGCGGCGCTCAAAGGGGAACTCGATACCCGCGATCAGCGTCTTCATGAGCTCGGCTCGGCCCGCTCCAGCGCCGAAACCGACAGCGCCAACCTTTCGGGCATACTTTCGGATCTCCGCGACCAACTGCAAGACATCAAGTTCGCGCTCGAGACCTCCGAGGCGCGCGTCGAGGCGAGCGACGATCAGGTCGCCGACCTGCGCAACCAATTGGACGCCGTACTGGCCGAGCAATACGACGAGCTGGCCGTGTTCCGTTCACTTCTGTTCAACCGGCTCCGCGCATCGCTGGTGGAACGGCCTGGACTCCGTTTCGTGGGAGAAAGCATCGTCCTGCAGTCGGACTTCCTGTTCGCCAGTTCATCCGCCGACATGCGGGAAGGGGCGAATGCGCCCCTCACGACACTTGCCCGGACGCTTCTGACGGCCTCGCGCGACGCGCCCATCGGTTTGGAGTGGGTCTTGCGCGTCGACGGACATACGGACAGCCAACCGCTCAACGACGGACCGTTCGAGTCGAATTGGGCCTTGTCTGCCGAGCGGGCTCGAAAGATAGTGCAATACCTTGCCGGGCAGGGCGTTTCGCCCGAGCGCCTGGCGGCGGTCGGGTTCGGCGAGTACCGGCCGGTCGACCCCAGCGGCGACGAAATCGCGTTCCGCCGCAACCGGCGCGTCGAATTCCACCTCGTCGCCCGTTAGAGCGTAGGCGCCCCTGTAATTGAGGCCTTTGCCCGTTCGGGCTCGGCGCACATCGTGGGTCTTTGCCGCCTGAGGTTTGCCCTGGTTTCGCCGTTTCGTGCGGGGCGGCGGCGTCCCTCAGGGGATCGCTTCGATTGGAGCAGGTTGGTCAGGGCTAATCCTGCCCTTTTCGACTGAGTTCCGCCCATATAGATTTGAAATAAAAGGAATTTTCTTTCTGGAAACCTTAATGCAGGGGGACCCGGAGTGTGACCGCCGTCATTGTTTCGCAGGCCCTGGTTGCCTAGCGTCCCCTCAGTTCCTCTCTCAACTGCCCGATCGGCTCCCTCGCGGCTCTCGCCGCGGGGGTTTTTTTTGGCCGCACGCCTGGGCCGCGGTTTCAACCGCCGAGGGGACCGCCGGTTTTTTTCCAGGCGTCCAGGCCGCCGCTGATGTGGCAGCAATTGGTGATGCCCTGGTCCTGGGCGGTCTGTACGGCCATGGCCGAGCGCTCCCCATAGGCGCAGTAGAACACCAGCCGCTTGCCCGTAGCGGCAGCAAGTTCGTGCAGGAGCCCGCCCGCACCGACGTTCTTGTCGAGGTCCCCGTAGGGCGCATGGAGTGAGCCCGGGATCACCCCGTGGCGGTCGCGTTCGCTCTCGTCGCGCAGATCGATGAGGGCGACTTCGGGTTTGCCGACGAGCCCCATCGCCTCACCGCAATCGATACCCCAGCCCTTGGCCGCGATCTCTTCCTGAGACAGGCCGATCTTCAGGTTGGCCGGGACGGCGACGTCCATCATTTTTGGATTGGCCAAGTTCAGGTTGTCCATGATCTTCGCATACTCCTCCGCGGAGCTCACCTGGAGTCGTGGGTTGTACTCGCGCTCCTCGGCGATCGTACTGACGGTATCCCCCTTGTAGTCGTGCCCGGGGTACACCAGGGTTTCGTCGGGAAGGGTCAGAAGTTTGTTGAAAATGGATTCGTATTGAGTTTTCGCGCTGCCGTGCTGAAAGTCGGTCCGGCCGGTGCCGCGGATAAACAGGGTGTCCCCCGTGAACACCCGGTCGCCCAAATAGAAGCAATAGGAGTCGTCGGTGTGGCCGGGCGTGTATATGACTTTGAGGCTGAGGCCCTCGATATCGATCGTGTCCCCGTCGCTGACCCGCATGGACACGACGTCGACGCCGCTCTGCTCGCCCATGACGTTGATGCACCGCGTGCGGTCGCGCAGCGCGCCCATGCCGGTGATGTGATCGGCGTGGACGTGCGTGTCGACGGCTTTCACTAGCTTCAAATCGAGCTCGTCGAGCAGCCGGATGTAGCGGTCCACCCTTTCCAGCACGGAGTCGATGATCAGGGCCTCGCCGCCGCGCCGGCTCGCGATCAGATAGGTATAAGTGCAGGAAATGCTGTCGAACATTTGGCGAAAGATCATGGCCGTCCTCGATGCCGTTCAGGTTCCCCGAAGCCGCCGGGCCAAGTGGCCTGCATGCTCCCGGCCATTTTAGGGCCTAATACCCGCCACAGGTAGCGCCGTCTCCGCGCCTGGCAGGGTTTCGTGCCCCTATCGTGATAGACTGGTCGGAGTAAACGGGAGGAGGGGTACCGATGGCGCGGGCGCAACCGGCGGCCAATCTGGAGCGGCGGATTTTGGAGGCGAAGCCCGCGACGGCGGACGCGCTGGCCGCCTTCGGTCAAATCGTGGGCTCGGCCTCCGGTGTCGAGTTGAAGGCATCGGGCTTCTACGAGGGCAAGGTGCGGACGGGCAACCCCGCCGAATTCGTTTCCGACAGCGACGCGACGCTCACGCTTGCCGTCATCGACCGGCGGCCCATGGAAGTGCGCTTTATGGAGCAGCACTTCAAACACACGCAAACCTTTATCCCGCTCGGTGGCAAGCCGTTCGTCGCCGTGATGGCGCCGCCCAACGGCAAGGACACACCCGACCTCGACAAGGTCGAGGCCTTTCTATTCGACGGGTGCGCCGGCTTCAACATGAAGATCGGCACCTGGCACGAGTTCCCCTTCGCCCTGATCGACGGCACCGAGTTGATCGTCATTCTGCGTAACGAGACCAACCGCGACCTGCGCAAGATCGAGGGCGGCGAGGCGCGCGGCCCCGATTTGGACAAGAAGGATTTGCAGCGCCGTTTCGGCGTCGTTTTCGAAGTAAGGCTGTAGGATCGGGGCTGGAGAAGTTCTGGTTTTCGGGCGCCAGGGCGCCCGATGATTCGTGCGCTGCCCGCCATTCCAATGATCGAGGCAGTCGCCGAGCGAAGGGGCTCCCCGGGGAGGGGACATGGTGGACGTTGCGGCAAAGCAAAGCAGCATTGGGACCGGCATCGGTTTCATGATGTTGACGGTCGCGTCCTTCAGCATCATGGACGCGGTTGGAAAGTGGCTGGTCGCCGATTTCTCCGTTTGGCAGATCATGGCCTTTCGCGGCGCCATCGCGGCGGGGATCCTTGTTCCCTTCCTAATACAGAGGGAGGGCCTATCGGTCTTTCACACCCGGCATCCAGCCTTTCAGATCATCCGCGCGCTCGGGGGCGTGGCCGCCTTTGGCCTTTTCTTCACCGCGCTGCGCTTCCTCAATCTGGCGGACGCAACCGTGCTCGGGTTCTCCGGCTCGATCTTCATGGCGGCGCTCGCCGTGCCGTTGCTTGGCGAACGGGTAGGGATTCGGCGCTGGAGCGCCATCGGCGTCGGCTTCGTCGGCGTGGTCATAATCCTGCAACCGGGATCCGGGGCCTTCCAGCCGGCGGCGCTGCTCGCGGTTGCCTCCGCCTTCGTCTACGCGCTCGTCATGATCGGAACGCGCTGGCTCTCGCGCAGCGATTCGAGTTCCAGCATGGTGGTCTATCATTCGCTCGTGACGGCCACTGTCGGTTTCATCGCCCTGCCGTTCGTGTGGGTGACGCCGAGCGGGTTCGAATTTTTCCTCTTCGTTGTCGCCGGTTTTTTTGGAACCGCCGCCCAGTTCTGTCTCGTACGCGCCTTTCGCTACGCGCCCGTGGCGGTGCTGGCGCCCTTCGACTACGGCGCCTTGATTTTCGCCGCCGTGATCGGGTTCGCGGTTTGGAACGAGGTGCCGAGCGTCAACCTATGGATCGGCGCCGCCGTGGTGATCGCGAGCGGTGTGTTCATTCTGTACCGCGAGACCCGCGCCAAGGCGCTGGCCAGCGAGTGAGTTCCACGAGGTCCTAAGCGGCTTTGGGCAAGTCCCGCCGTGCCGCCGCTGTTGAGAATCTTGCCGGAGCAGGTGCGACGCTTCATCATGGCGCCCTAGCGCGAATCGGATAGGGGGGAGGGCCGTGCCGAAGGTACTCATTGCCGGCGCCAGCAAGGGCGTCGGATTCAAACTGGCCAAATACCTGCGGGAGAAAGGCGTGGACGTGGTCGCGATGCTGCGGTCCGATGACGCCAAGGCGAAGTTGGAAGGAATCGGCGCGGCGGTGGTGAAGGCCGACGCCCTCGACGGCGGCGCCGTGCGGGCGGCGTTTAGCGACGCGGGATCCATCGACGCCGTTGCTTGCACCGTGGGCGGAAAGCCCGGCGACACGGCGCGCGCGGATTATCCGGGCGCCAAGAATTGCATCGACGCGGCCAAGGCGGCGGGCATCGAGCGGTTTCTCCTGGTGTCCTCGATCGGCGCGGGCGACACGCGCCGGTTCCTGCCGCCGCCGCTGCTCGAACGGCTCGGGCCCGTCATCGACGAGAAGGACAAGGCCGAGGCGTATTTGCGCGAGTCGGGCCTCAAGTACACGATCGTCCGGCCGGGCGGCCTGGAATCGGATTCGGCGACGGGCAACGGCATCCTCACGGAAACGCCGAGCGTTCTTGGCGGCATCGACCGCGCCGACGTGGCCCAGTTGTTGGCGCGCTGCCTGCACTTCGGCAGCGCCGTCGGCCGCACCTTCACCGCCGTCGACAGGGGCAAGGTGCGCAGCCAGGGCGATTACGAAACCGTCGAGTTGTCCTAGCAGCTAGGGGAGCAGGCCCCTATTCGGCGGCGTCGCGCGCCGCGGCGGTAGCAGTGGCGATCAGGCCAACGACCTCCGCCGTCGAGCGCACGTCGCCGAAGGTCGCCCAGAAGGAGGCGAGGGACGCTTGATGCGCTTCGCCGCTGCCGGCGGCGTTGGCGTCCGAAACCATGATGGTGCGGAAGTTGAGCATCATCGCGTCGCGGGCGGTGGATTCGCAGCAAACGTTCGTGACCGTGCCGGTGACCAGAACGGTATCGACGCCGCGTTGGCGCAAGATCGCCTCCAAATCCGACGCCCCCTGGATAAAGGCGCTGTAGCGGGTCTTGCGGACCTCCGGGTCCCCGGACTGAACCTCCAACCCCTCATAGATTTGGTGACCGAGGGTTCCTTCCGACATCGCCGCAATGCGCTTTTCCTTGCGGCCCGGCGCCCAGAGTTGGTCGTGGAAATGCGACCAGCTCTCCAGAGATTCTTCGGTGAAGGTGTTCTTGATCCAGACGACGCATCCGCCGGCCGGCCGCAGCGCCTTAGCCAGCGCGTTGATGTTCGGCACGATGGACGCGGCCTCGGGCACCCACACGTACGCAATGTCCTCCATCACGAACGCATTCTGCATGTCCACGACGAGTAAGGCGGTTCGGGAGGGGTCGAGGGTTTCGAAGGCGTGGAGGCGGCCCCGCCGCTTTACGATGAGATCCTTTTCGGACTGCGATAGTGTGAACTCGTGCATGGCGGCCCCCCTGGTTCTTGCGGCGCAGCGCACCGTCCCGTGCGCGCCGGCGCCGAGCGGGCAACGTTAACACATCTTTTACTTAACGCGGCGAAGCGGACCGGTGGTGATGCCCGTCACAGTGCCGCCGGTGTCCGTGTGCCTATTCTCCCCCTCGGCCGCCTGAAAAGTTCTTTGGGGAAGCGTTCGCGGCGGCAAGAGCAAATCCGCGTTGATCGGAATCGCCCATCGGAATCGCCCGGGACGATCCATCGACCCGGACAATTTGCTCCGGCTTATTGATGTAGAGCGGTTTCACAAGTTTGGTCGGGCGCGAGTCGCGGTTCGGACCAAACTTGTGACTCCGCTCTAAGGGGGGATCACTCGTGCAGGAGCAAGCGCGGCCGCTCGGCTTGACCGGTCTAATCCATCGCGTCCACCGTGTTCTTCAAGGCGTCAGCGCAGAGGTGGCGGGGCGCCACAACCTCTACGTGGGAGAGATGGAGGCCCTCGCCGCGCTTGGCCGTGGCAACTCCATGCGCATGGGCGACATGGCGCGCGCCATGCTGGTCTCGGCGCCAAATGCGACCCGGATCGTGAGGCAACTGGAAGACAGGGGCCTCGCTCGGCGCGGGCCTTCGGCGAAGTCCGACCGCGAGGTCATCGTACGGCTCACGGCAAAGGGCGAGGACGCAATCCAGGCCTGCCTTCCGCAACTGGAGAGGGAGCTCCAGGGCACCCTGGATGCCGCACTATCTGACGGAGAGCAGGATCAGCTTTATCAGCTATTGCGCAAGATCGGCGGACCCACACCCTGATTCAAGGCTGTCCTGACAAAAAAACCGGCCCAAACTCAAAACCGGACCTGGTTCAAAATGGGATCACCGGAAGGAACGGAATACGAATTTCGCGCCTTCGTTCGAGGTCCGGGTTTCCGGTTTCGTCGCGCGCCACCGGACCCGGAGCCTTATCCGGCTGTAGAAAGGATTTACCCATGTAGTCGTCGCGCAGACTGAAATCGGGGAGAATCTCCGAGCAGCCTGCCATGGCGACAAACGCCAGCAGGATTGCGCCCCGCATCAATCGCGGGCCAAGTCTCGTCATACCTGACAATTCATGCATGGCGCGGACGGGTTCGAATTAGGCTTAAGTGCGGGCGCCATCATGCCACGGGCGGGGGCGCGCGGCAAAGCGGCGAATCCGGAGGACACCGGGGAGGGCGGACCAACTCCCAGGCCGAGGCGGGTTAGGGGCCGAAGCCCTCGAGTGCGGGATTGTAGGCGAATAGGACGCCGTCACAAGTTTCGAACGGACCCTCCACCGAGTCGAATTTCGACCCCGGCGTGAAATCCAGAAGGATTTCCCAGCCATGGGCCACGAACATCTCGCACAGGGTCTTGTGGATATCGAGCCCATGAGTCCCGAGGTGCAGCCAACGCACCTTGCGGTTCAGCATCTCGATGGCCGGCGGAAGGGCATAGGCCTCCGCCATCTGAATATCGATATCGAGATAATCGACAAAGGCAAGTGGGTGGAAAATGTCGGCGACCGTGTTGGTGCTGACGAACCTCAGTTCACCGGCGGCCTCGGGGGTTCCCTCTGGAGAGTCGAGTGGAAGGTAGATGCGAGTTGAGCCCTCCAGAACGATGTTCTTCAGAATCGCCTCGCTCTGGCCGGACCGATTGATCATGCCGAGGAGAACGCGGCGCTGGTCATCGCTGTGCACGGCCGAGTTCGATCCCGGCCGCAACTCGCTGACGGGAAAAACGACCGGCCTGTTACTGTCGCTTAGCGCGGTATTGATGATCCAGTGATCCTTGGGATCGATGCCGTTTTCGCGGAAGTGTTCTTCAAGCATTGCGCACATGTTGGGGTCGGCCTCGACGCCCACGAGTTGGCAAGGCATCGGGTTCAGCTTCCGCAGGGCGAGAGCCGCGTTCACGAGGGGGCCGCCAAAATGAGCCCCGAGCGACACCATCGTGAAGCTTCGCTGTGCGCCACGGATCGCCATGAGCATGGACACCCATTCGAAGAAGTGTTCGCCGCCGGTGACGCGGGGCAGCTCCGTTTCCTGGTATTCGGTCCCGTCCGGAAGCGTCCTGCCCCGGTCCCACGGTTCGATGGGGCTGAGGGCGCCGATGAAGGTTCGCACTCGGCCCTTTGGGACCTCCCCCTTCCACGGCTCGATGCCGTCGAACACGCCCATGAGGTTGTTGAGCTTGGCGAGGGCATCGTCGGGCGATGTCCGCCGTGGCTGGTTTTGCGGCGTCATCGTGCGCTCATACGCTGAGATTTCATCCAACCAGGCTCGAAACGCCCGCCGCATTCGGCGCGGTGCGCCCTATGGCGCATAATCTTGGAGTAGGGGGTTGTATGCGATGAGTACGCCGTCGCAAGTGCTGAACGCTCCCTCCGGCGTGTCGAATTTCGTGTCCGGCGTAAGGTCGACCAGAACCTCCCATCCGTCGGCCGCGAACATGTCGGCCATGTCCCGGTGAAGGCGGACGCCGTGGGTCCCCAGGTGTATAAACCGCACCTTGCGTTTTAGGAGTTCGCGGGCCGGCGGCAAGGTCCATTCCTCGGCCTGCTGCATGTCGATCTCCAGGTAATCGACGAAGGGCAGCGGGCCCAGCACGTCGGCGACCGTAACCGAACTGACAAAGCGCAACTCGCCGCGGGCTTCGGGCGTGCCTTCCATGTTAGCGAGCGGGATGTAGAGCTGCGTCGACGCGGCGGTCAGAACGTTTCTGAGAATCTCTTCGCACTTGCCGGCCTGCCGGATCGATTCGAAGAGCTGCTCGTACTGATCGAGAGAATGCAGCATCGAGTTGGCTCCGGTACGCATTTCGCTGACCGGGAAGACGACCGGGCGGTTGGTGTCGTTAACCGCGCAGTTGATGATCCAGTGATCGTTCGGGTCGATGCCGTTCTCGCGAAAATGCTCGTCCAGCATCGCGCACATGTGGGGATCGGCTTCCACACCCACGAGAAAGAATGGCATGGGGTTCAGCGTCTGCAAGGCGAGAGCGGCGTCCACGAGGGGCCCGCCAAAATGAGCCCCCAGCGACACCATGGTAAAGCGATGGCGGGCGCGGCGGACGGCCATAAGCGTTGAGACCCATTCGAAGAAACATTCTCCCCAATTGACGCGGGGCAGTTCCGTCTCCTGGTATTCCGTCTCGTCCGGAAATGTCTTTTCGCGGTCCCACGGTTCGACGGGGTGCAGGGCCCCGATGAAGTTGCGCCGGCGCCCCTTCTTGACCTCGCCCTTCCACGGTTCGATCCCGTCGAACAGGTCCATGAGATTTTCGGGCCTTCGGCTCGGGCCGTCGGCGGGGGCTTGCCGTGCTTGGTTTTGCGGCGTCATGGCACCCAAACCTCGTCGAGCATGATTAATCTTGCATTAAGAGCGGCGCATTTGGCGTGGCCGAGGGAGACGCGCGTGCATCTTCCGGGGACCCGGCCCGGTGCGCTATAATCCTCGAAAGGCGCAGTCGGCGGTTTCGTGACGTGGGACAATTATTACATTATTTCAAGGCGTAACGATATATGATTGAAGTTGAATCTGAACTTGGAACGGAGCTCGGGCGGGCCACCGATCTGGAGATCATCGAGCGCCTGGTGGAGTTGGACGGCCGCACCATCGTCGACGTCGGGTGCGGCAACGGGGCGGTGTCGGCGGAACTCGCGGCGCGGGGAGCGATCGTGCTGGGGCTGGAGCCCGATCCGATTCAGGCCGCGAAAAACCGCGACGCCGATCCCATTCCAAATCTGACCCTCGTCGAGGGGTCCGCCGAATCGATCCCGCGCGAGAGCGGCGCCGTGGACGCCGTCATATTCGGCAAGTCGCTCCATCATGTCCCAAAGGACCTGATGGACTCCGCCCTGCGCGAAGCCGCCCGGGTGCTGAAGCCGGGCGCCGGGGTCCTCTATTCCCTGGAGCCCGACATGCGCGGCGAGTTCTCCCAATTGATGAAGCCCTTCCACGATGAGACGCGGGTTCGGGCGTGGGCCCAGGAGGCTTTGACCCGGACGGCCGACCCCTCGTTCGAGGACGTGGCGCAGTACTGGTACGAGATCACCATCGACTTTCCCGACTTTGACGGCTTCGCCCAGCGCGCGCTGGGCGCCACTTATAATGACATCGACGCGGACAAGGTGAAGATGGACGGGGTCCGGCAGCGTTTCGAGGCTGGTAAATCCGGCGATGGGTATAGCTTCGACAATCTCATGCGCGTGCGCCTCTACCGCGGTCCGAAGACCGCCGGTTGAAGGCCGCGAAGGCCGGACGCATTTGGTTCCGCCGTGCGCCGTCATAAGCAGAGGGCCGTAGCGGACGCCCATGGCGGACGGCATGAGTAGCCAGGACTTTCGGCGCCACCGTCTTCTGAGCACACGGGAGATGTACGCCGTCGACGCGGCCTCGATCGCCGCCGGCGTCAGCGGCGCCGAGCTTATGGAGGCCGCCGGCCGCGCCGTCGCCACGGAGGTCCGGCGGCGCTATAGCTGCGGCCCGGTGGCCGTCCTGTGCGGACCCGGAAACAACGGCGGCGACGGCTTCGTCGCCGCGCGTCACCTCGCCGAGGCCGGCTGGCCCGTTAAACTCTTTCTCCTGGGCGAGGTTTCGGCCCTCGAGGGCGACGCCCGGGTCATGGCCGGGCGATGGCAGGGGGCGGCCGGGGTGCTTTCGCCCAAGGCGGTCGAGGATGCCGATCTGGTCGTCGACGCCGTGTTTGGCGCCGGGCTCACGCGTGAGCTCTCCGGCGCCGCGCGGACAACCATCGAAGCCGCCGCGAACTCCGGTCTGCCCGTCATTGCCGTCGATATCCCGAGCGGCATTCACGGCGATACCGGCGCCGTCCTAGGGTGCGCCGCGCCGGCAAGCCTAAGCGTGACCTTCCTGCCGCGGAAAACGGGTCATGTCTTGATGCCGGGCCGAACCTACTGCGGCGAGGTCGTCGTCGCGGACATCGGCACGCCGCCCCACATATTGGAGGCGCTCGAAACCACCTGCTGGGAGAACCATCCCGATCTCTGGCTCGGCCACTACCCTTGGCCCCGGCCCGGGGACCACAAATACACGCGTGGCTTCGCCGTGGTCGTGAGTGGCGGCTCCGCCTCGACGGGGGCGGCGCGCCTCGCGGCCCGGGCGGCGCTTCGGGCCGGCGCCGGGTTAGTCGGACTCATAGGTCCGCGCGAGGCGCTGCCCATTTACGCGGGCGGCGTGACCGCGGTTACCACGACAAGCTTCGAGGACGCCGGCGGCTTCGACACCTATATTTCAGACCGGCGGCGCAATGTGGTTCTTCTGGGCCCCGGAAATGGCGTCCATCGCGCCACCCGGTCCCGCGTTCTTGCGGCCCTGTCGTTGAAGAAGTCCTGCGTTCTCGACGCTGACGCGCTGACGGTCTTTCAAGGGAGCCCGCGGGATCTTTTTGACGCGATCGCCTCGCCCTGCATATTGACGCCCCATGCCGGGGAGTTCGCCCGTATCTTTTCGGCAGAAATCCTCGATCTTCCCAACAGAGTCGAGCGGGTACGGAGGGCGGCGGCGATAAGCGGCGCCGTGGTTCTCCTCAAGGGCGCCGATACGGTGATCGCCGAGCCCGGCGGGCGCGCCGTCATCAACACCAATGCGCCCCCCGATCTGGCGACGGCGGGGGCGGGAGACGTTCTGGCGGGGTTCGCGGCTGGTCTCTTGGCCCAGGGAATGCCGCCCTTCGAGGCGGCCTGCGCGGCCGCCTGGTTGCACGGCGCCACGGCCGCCGCGTTCGGGCCAGGCCTGATCGCCGAGGATCTGGAGGTCGAGCTGCCGGGCGTGCTTCGGGCCCTGAAGGAACGGCTGGTTTGAGCGCCTCGACCCCGCTGATGGACCCATGCGTTCGTGGGCTATAGCTTAAATATTAGATTAGAAAAACATCGGAACACACGGTTCATATTTAATAATAATAAAATTATGGAGGCTTCGGCCGGCCTGGATTCGCCCGGCCGGGGGCCCAACCGGCGGCAAGCCGCCCCGGCCTCGTGTCAACCTCGTTGGCGCTTGATCCGCCCCGGAGTCCCGGCCGCAAAAAGCTTGATCGCCGCCGATTCTTCTATGATATACAGGGCCGCTTGCCGCCCTGGCCCCGGCTCAGGACGTGCAGTGTGGCGCGGACCGAGGGTTTGCGGGCGTGGCGGAACTGGTAGACGCGCCAGGTTTAGGACCTGGTGACGCAAGTCGTGGGGGTTCAAATCCCTCCGCCCGCACCAGACCATCAGCTTACACCCGATGGGGGGTCGGCGGGGCTTCGCCAATGTGCTCCTATCGGCGGATTCGATAGGGCCCAGCAGCATAAGGGACGAGGATGCAGGTCACCGAGACGAGCACCGAGGGATTGAAGCGCGCCTTCAAGGTTGTCGTCGATTCCGCCGACATCGAGAAGAGCATCGAGCAGCGCCTGACCCAAATCGGCAAACAGGTCAAGTTGCCGGGATTCCGGCCCGGCAAGATTCCGACCAAGATATTGCGCCAGCGTTACGGCAAGTCGGTGATGGGCGAGGTCCTGCAAGAAACAGTGGATTCCAGCGCCCAAAAAGCGATGGCCGATCAAGAGATCAAGCCGGCCATGCAGCCGAAAATCGAAGTCACCCAATTCGACGAGGGGACGGACCTCGAATACACCCTAGAGGTCGAGGTCTTGCCCGATTTCGAGCCCATGGACCTGGCGGACCTTAAGCTGGAGCGTCTGGTGGCCCAGCCCGACGACAAGGCCGTCGAGGAGGCCGTCGAACGTCTGGCCGACCAGCAGAAGTCCTTTTCGGCGGCGGCCGAGGGAACGGCGGCGGCCGAGGGCCACACCGTGCTCATGGACTTCGAGGGGCGCCAGGACGGCGAAGCCTTCGAAGGGGGCGCGGCAAAGGATTTCCAGCTTGTTCTGGGCTCGTCCCAGTTCATCCCGGGCTTCGAGGACCAGCTCATCGGCGCCAAGGCCGGCGAAAAACGCAGCGTGAAGGTGACCTTCCCGGCGAACTACCAGGCCAAGGAGCTGGCTGGAAAAGACGCCGTGTTCGAGGTCGACATCAAGGAGATCCGCGAAGCCACCGTCCCGGCGATCGACGACGAGTTGGCGGTGAAGCTCGGCCTGGAAAATCTGGGGGAGTTGCGCGAGCGCGTGCGTGAGCAAATCGGCCGTGATTATACGTCGGTTTCAAAGGATCGCCTGAAACGCAGTCTGTTGGACGCGCTCGATGAGGAGCACGACTTCGAGCTTCCGCCGGGGCTTGTGGACGCCGAATTCGACTCGATCTGGAAAAAGGTGGAGGAGGACCGCGAACAGGGTGTGGCCGACGAAGACGCCGGCGATAAGGACGACGACGCGCTGAAGGAAGAATATCGCGCCATCGCCGAGCGGCGGGTCCGTCTGGGCCTGGTTCTCTCCCGGATCGGCGAGGCCGCCCAGATCAAAATCACGCCCGAGGAGCTCAATCGGGCCATTTCCGCGGAATCGCAGCGTCATCCCGGGCAGGAGCGCGAGATCTTCGAGTTCTTCCAGAAGAACCCGCAGGCGGCGGCCCAGGTGCAGGCGCCGCTGTTCGAGGAAAAGGTTGTCGATTACATCCTCGAGATCGCGAAGGTTTCCGAGAGCACCGTGACGCCCGAGGTGCTTTTGGCGGATCCCGATGAGGACAAGCCGGCCGGCGAGAAAGCGGTGGCCCGCAGCAAGGCCAGGAAAAGCGGCCAATCGGGTACGGCGCCGGATGGGGCCCCCGATTCCGATAAGCCGAAAGCCAAGTCGAAGTCCAAGTCGAAGGACGCGCCGGCCAAAACCTCCGCGAAGCGCGCCTCGACAAAGAAGGCCGCGGACTAGACCGCATGGGGCGGCGGATCGGACTGGACCAAACCCCGCGGCGCCCCTATATGGGGGCCATCACCGCAAATGGATGCGCGAACGGACCGGATAGACCGGCGAACGCCACACGGATCGGGGCACGATGAGCGACATAAGGATGAACACGCTGGTTCCCATGGTCGTCGAACAGACGAACCGCGGGGAGCGCGCTTACGATATCTACTCGCGTCTCTTGAAAGAGCGCATCGTTTTCCTGTCTGGGCCGGTCGACGACACGGTCGCGACCCTGATTACCGCTCAACTGTTGTACCTGGAGGCCGAGAACCCGGAAAAAGACATCTCTCTCTATATCAATTCTCCGGGGGGCGTCGTGTCGTCCGGTCTGGCGGTTTACGACACCATTCAATACATCCGTCCGGACGTCTCCACGCTGTGCATTGGCCAGGCGGCCAGCATGGGCTCGCTCCTGCTCGCGGCGGGCGCCGCGGGTAAGCGCTTCTGCCTTCCCAACGCCCGCATCATGTTGCACCAGCCGTCCGCCGGATTTCAGGGGCAGGCCTCGGATATCGAGATTCACGCCCGCGAAATTCTTGGTATGCGCTCTCGCCTAAACGATGTGTACGCCAAGCATACTGGTCTGGACGTGGAGACGATCGAAAAGGCGGTGGAGCGCGACAACTTCATGTCCGGACCCGAGGCCAAGGAATTTGGTCTTATTGACGAGGTAGTGAACCGCCGCGGACCCGCCGATAAGGACGAAACCGACAAATAGTTAAGACGCTGGGCCCTACCATGATGGAAAGGAGGGTCTGGTGGGTTTTTGGTGGACCCCACCTTTTGGTGGATGGACGAGTTGCCACGGCGGGGTCAAGGTAGACGGACTGTTCGATTAACTACATACGGCGATGTTGGCGCGCTACCCCGCAAGATTTGGGTTGTAAGCGGCGAGGGCCAACGGCTACGATGATCGAGTCACGGTGGAGACGGGGTGTCCATGAGTAAGTCCAGCAGCGGAGAATCCAAGAACACTCTGTACTGCTCGTTCTGTGGAAAGAGCCAGCACGAGGTCCGCAAACTGATTGCCGGACCGACCGTTTTCATCTGCGATGAATGCGTCGAACTGTGCATGGACATCATCCGCGAGGAGCACAAGAGCGCGCTGGTCAAGAGTTTGGACGGCGTCCCCACGCCGACCGACATTTGCAGTGTCCTGGATGACTACGTGATCGGACAGGAGCATGCCAAGCGTGTCCTGTCCGTCGCCGTGCATAACCATTACAAGCGCCTCAATCACGACAACAAGACCAACGACGTCGAACTGGCGAAGTCGAACATTCTGTTGCTCGGGCCCACGGGCTGCGGAAAGACCCTGCTTGCCCAGACCTTGGCGCGCATCCTCGATGTTCCGTTCACGATGGCGGACGCCACCACCTTGACCGAGGCCGGTTACGTTGGTGAAGACGTCGAGAACATCATTCTAAAACTACTTCAAGCCGCCGATTACAACGTCGAGCGGGCGCAACGCGGCATCGTCTACATCGACGAGGTCGACAAGATCAGCCGCAAGTCGGACAACCCTTCGATCACGCGCGATGTCTCGGGCGAGGGCGTGCAACAGGCGCTGCTCAAGATCATGGAAGGCACGATTGCCTCCGTGCCGCCGCAGGGCGGGCGCAAGCACCCGCAGCAGGAGTTCCTGCAAGTGGACACGACCAACATTTTGTTCGTGTGCGGCGGCGCGTTCTCCGGCCTCGAAAAGATCATCGCCCAGCGCGGCCGTGGCACGGCCATTGGCTTTGGCGCCGATGTGCGCGCGCCCAACGACCAGTCGGTGGGCGAAATCCTCAAGGAGGTCGAGCCCGAGGACCTGCTCAAGTTCGGTCTGATCCCCGAGTTCGTTGGCCGTCTCCCGGTGTTGGCGACGCTCACCGATCTCGACGAGAACACGCTCGTGGACATTCTTTCCAAGCCGAAAAACGCTCTGATCAAGCAGTATCAGCGCCTGTTCGAGATGGAAGACATCACGCTGACCTTCTCGGAAGACGCGCTGCGGTGCATCGCGAAAAAGGCCATCACGCGTAAGACGGGCGCACGCGGACTGCGCTCGATCATGGAAAGCATCTTGCTCGAATCCATGTTTGAGCTTCCGGGTCTCGACTCGGTGGAAGAGGTGGTGATCAATTCAGAGGTGGTCGAGGGACGCGCGCAGCCGCTCCACATCTACGCCGACCGGCGCGGCGATTTTGGAACCAGCGCCTGAACCTTACGCCTATCCCCCAAATTCCAAACCCCCGATCCCACAGAGCGGTGCACGGTAAGTTCGTGAAAGGCTTGAATCTCAAGCAAATCCTCGCCATTTATGGGGCGCAGGTGCCAGCGCCCCCGAGAGGACCCTCCGCTTCGATCGCCACACCACAAGACGACGCCTCGGAATCAACCGCCCGGACAAACCGACCCCATGACCGATAGTTCTGAAAAGACCGATAATTCTGAAACGGCCGATAGTCCCGAAACGCTGCTTTATCCAGTTCTGCCGCTGCGCGACATCGTCGTGTTTCCACACATGATCGTGCCGCTTTTCGTTGGCCGCGAGAAGTCCGTGCGCGCGCTCGAGGATGTCATGAAGGAGGACAAACAGATCCTTCTCGTGGCGCAGAAGGTCGCGAGCGTGGACGATCCCACGCCGGACGATATCCACCGCATGGGGACGCTCGGTGCCGTCCTCCAACTGCTGAAGCTTCCGGACGGGACGGTGAAGGTTCTGGTCGAAGGCGGCAGCCGGGCGCGCATCAAGAACTTCACCGACAACGAGGATTTCTTCCAGGCCTGGGCCGAAGTGTTGGGCGACGGCGAGGAGGAGACCAGTGAGCTCGAAGCTCTTTCGCGCTCGGTGATCGCTCAGTTCGAGCAGTATGTGAAGCTCAACAAAAAGATTCCCCCCGAGGTCCTGGTCTCACTTAATCAGATCGAGGATCCCAGCAAGCTCGCCGATACCGTGGCCTCGCACATGGCGCTGCGCGTCTCGGAGAAGCAGGACCTTCTTGAAGTCGTCAGCGTCAATGAACGCTTGGAGAAAGTCTACGCGCTGATGGAAAGCGAAATCGGCGTGCTCCAGGTGGAGAAGCGGATTCGCAGCCGCGTCAAGCGCCAGATGGAGAAGACGCAGCGCGAGTACTATCTCAACGAACAACTCAAGGCGATCCAGAAGGAGCTTGGCGAGACCGAAGAAGGCCGCGAGGAGGTGGCCGAGCTCGAGGAGAAGATCCAAAAGACCAAGCTGTCGAAGGAAGCGCGCGAAAAAGCCCTGAACGAGCTCAAGAAGTTGCGCAGCATGAGCCCGATGTCCGCCGAGGCGACCGTCGTGCGCAACTACCTCGACTGGTTGCTCGGTATTCCCTGGAAGAAGCGCTCGCGGATCAAGACCGATCTAAAGCACGCGGAAAAAATCCTGAACGACGATCACTACGGTCTCGCGAAGGTCAAGGAGCGCATCCTCGAATACCTCGCCGTGCAACAGCGAAAGCGTAAAATGAAGGGTCCGATCCTGTGCCTGATCGGCCCCCCCGGCGTTGGTAAGACCTCGCTCGGAAAGTCGATCGCCCGCGCGACCGGCCGCAATTTCGTGCGCATGTCGCTTGGCGGCGTGCGCGACGAAGCCGAAATCCGCGGTCACCGGCGCACCTACATCGGCTCCATGCCGGGCAAGATCGTGCAGTCGATGAAGAAGGCGAAGACCTCGAATCCGCTGTTCATGCTGGACGAAATCGACAAGCTTGGCGCCGACTTCCGCGGCGATCCTTCGTCGGCCCTGCTGGAAGTGCTCGATCCGGAACAAAACAGCCTGTTCAACGACCACTATCTCGAGGTCGACTACGACCTGAGCGATGTGATGTTCATCGCCACGGGAAACACCTTGCGTATCCCGCCGGCTCTCGCCGACCGCATGGAGATCATTCGCATCTCGGGTTACACCGAGGACGAGAAGGTCCAAATCGCCCGCCGCCACCTGATCGACAAGCAGATCGATGCTCAGGGCCTGAAGCCCGGTGAGTGGTCGATATCGGACGCCGCGCTGCGCGATCTCATTCGCTTTTACACGCGCGAGGCCGGGGTGCGGAATCTCGAACGCGAGATCGCCAATCTGACGCGCAAGGCGACGAGGGAAATCGTCCAGGACGGCAAGCTCAAGATCACCGTGACGCGGCGCAACCTTGGAACCTACGCGGGCGTGCAGCGCTTCCGTTTTGGCGAAGTCGAAACCGAGAACCTCATCGGCATCACCACGGCCCTTGCCTGGACCGAAGTGGGCGGCGAGCTCCTGAGCATCGAAGCGTTGCTGGTGCCGGGCAAGGGGAACATCAAGTACACCGGCAAGCTTGGCGATGTGATGCAGGAGTCCATTCAAGCGGCCTGGACCTATGTCCGGTCGCGGTCCCAAGAATTCGGCATCAAACCGACCCTTTTCGAGAAGCGCGACATGCACGTCCACGTGCCGGAAGGCGCGACGCCCAAGGACGGGCCTTCGGCGGGCGTGGCGATGATTACGTCCATCGTATCGGCTCTGACCAAGATTCCGATCCGCAAGGACCTCGCCATGACCGGCGAAATCAGTCTTCGTGGCCGGGTCATGCCCATCGGGGGACTCAAGGAAAAGCTGCTGGCCGCCCTGCAAGGCGGTTTGAAGACCGTCTTGATCCCCAAAGAGAACGAACGTGATCTCGCGGAAATCCCCGATAACGTCAAGAAGGGGCTGGAAATTGTCCCCCTCGTTTCAGTCGATGAAGTACTGGAATGGGCCCTGACCTCGACCCTCGTGCCCATCGAATGGAACGAGGACGACGACGAGGACGACAAGGTTTCCGACAAGCCCGACGATGCCGGCCGCGAAGGGGTCGTCACGCATTAACCTTTGCAAGCCGCACAAAAATGCGGAAAACCTGGGGAAAACTCGATTTTTCTCTTTGACGCCGCACGCGCCTGCGTCTTAGACTTCGCCCGCCCAACACTGAGAAATCATTGTGATAAATCGTATTCATTGAGAGAGGGGGCCTTATCGTGAACAAAAATGATCTGGTGTCGACCGTTGCTGACATGGCTGAACTTTCGAAGGCAGACGCGGCCCGCGCCGTCGACAGTGTGTTCGATTCAATCACGGCGAGTTTGAAGACCGGGACTGAAGTCCGTCTCGTCGGTTTCGGGACATTCAGCGTGGCGCGCCGCAAGGCGTCCGAGGGACGCAACCCGCGCACGGGCGAGAAGATTCATATTCCCGCGTCGAACCAGGCCAAGTTCAAAGCCGGAAAAGCGCTGAAGGAATCGGTCAACTCCTAGCTCCACGTAACGAGTCCGAAAGGCGCCGGCCGCACCCGCGGTCGGCGTTTTTGTTCGCGGACACCTGGTCGCGTAGGTGGACAGGCGGGGCGGCATGCGCCATTTAGAAAAGGCGCATGGAAAGGCGCGACGATTCAGCGGAACGGGCGCCGGGATCGGGGCCCGATATTGGACGGTGCGGGCGATTAGCTCAGTTGGTAGAGCGCCTCGTTTACACCGAGGAAGTCGGCAGTTCGAGCCTGTCATCGCCCACCATCCTCCCGAACCAGCAAGACAAGGCCGCCTGAAACTTTGAAAAAAACCAAAATCCCCATTCTGGCGATCGTCGCCCTGGCCTACCAATTTATTTGGTACGAGCGCCGCGACTTCATCAATTTGGCGTTTGTGCCCATTGTCGTGCTGGCGATCCTGGATACCGCCGTGGGATTCGGATTGTCCGCGTCCGGCGGGGCTCGGGGCGGCTTGGCGGTCCCGGGCATCGTTGTCGTTATCCTCGTCAATGTCGCCGCCGGCGTGATGTTTGCCGTGGCTTGGCATCGCCGCTTTCTTGTTCCACAGGAAAACACGACGTTCTACAGCGCCTACCGTTGGCGTATGCGGCATGGGAAGTTCCTGTTCGTGTCGATCGCGATCGGCCTGCTGGCCATATTTGCCGCCGCACTTCCCATGCTCGTGGGCGCGTTATTGGGTCCGCTCGCCGTCATATTCTTACCGGTCTCGGTGATCCTTAGCGGCCTGCTGGGTGCGCGTCTATCGATGCTGTTGCCATCGACGGCGGTCGACGATCTCATGAACTTCAACCAGGCTTGGGAGCTTGCGTACGGCAACAGCTGGCGGATTCTAGGGGTATTCATCCTTTCGGCGATCCCCATCGGCGTCGCCGCGCCAATTATCGGCCTCCTTCTGGGTTCGCTGTTCGGAGATGCGCCGGGCGTCCCAGGCCTGTTCGTGATGGCCTTTGCGAACGAGTTCTTTGGCTTCGTCTCCGCGGCGTTGGGGGTCACGGTCCTGTCCGAGGCCTATCGCATATTGCGCAGCAGCGCGGCCTCGGCCACCTTGCCGCTGGCGCCGCGGCGCCGTTGAGGATCTGAGCGATGCCGCCCGATCAGCTTGTCGGCGCCTGGACCCTGGAGCGCTTCCTCACAACCTATGACTCGGGCCGTGAGATATTCCCCATGGGCGAGGACGCCCAGGGCTGGCTCCTCTACACGCCGGACGGATACATGGCGGCGTTCCTCTCGCGGGCCAACCGGCCGGCCTTCGAGACCGGCGAGATGTTGTCGGCCGATGATGCGGAAAAGGTCCGAGCCTGGGACAGCTTCTTTTCCTACTGCGGCCGCTACGAGGTGCGCGGCGGCGAGGTCGTGCATCACATCGAAGGAAGCCTTTATCCCAACTGGATTGGCCAGGCTCAGGCCCGGACCATTCGCCTGGAGGGCAACCGCCTGACCCTGACGACGCCGCCCCAGAAGACGGGGCGCGGGGTCCAGACCAGTGAGGTCGTGTGGCGGCGGGCGGTCCGCTAAAACCTTGGAACGCCATGCTTTAGGTGGGGCCAGCCCCTATTTTTCGTTCCTTGACACCCGGGGGGGCGTAAAGTAGAGACAGGCCACCTTTGGGGGTGTAGCTCAGTTGGTTAGAGCGCCGGCCTGTCACGCCGGAGGCCGCCGGTTCGAGTCCGGTCACTCCCGCCACTCGACCCAATCCGAGCCGCACGACTCCGCCCGCGACGGCCCCTAGGGCGTTTCCAGTTCGCCAGGAATTGCTCAAGGCTGCTGGAATC
>JADFIH010000173.1 GCA_022566715.1 Pseudomonadota bacterium
CCAGGCCCGGATCAGACGCTGCGACTCCACATAATCAGGTGCTCAACATAAGTCCAGGATCACGTACAGGTGGTAGTAGGTCCACTTCGCAGGACCGCGCAGCTTCGTAATATCCCAGCTCCAAAGCTGATTGGGCGCCGTCGCGAGCAGCTCGGGCCGCGCGTAGCTCGGGTGCCGGAGCTGGTTCCGTCGCTCGCGCACCTCGGCGTTCTCTGCCAAGATCCGGTGCATCGTGCGCACCGAGCACAGGTGGCGCTCCTCGCCGAGCAGCGTATCGAAAGCACGAGCCTCGCCCGTGGTTCAGTGGGCGATCTCGGTCCGGGCTCGGTCGCCGTGATCATCGGCCGTTACGTGGCGACGCCGCCAAATTGCCCGGATTGGCGCAAACCCGCCAACCAGAACTTCCAAAACTCTCCCTCCAGCAACTTTGGCTGCGCGACTGCCGCCAACCTCGCCCTTATGGTGGAAGACCCCGCCGATCTGCTGCGTGGACGCCGGTTGGGACCCGGTGACGCGGCGGGGCTTATTCATGGAATCCGGCGCTACCGGGGCAATCTCGTCATCCCACCGACCGCCCAGGTCACCCAAACGAGTGTGGAGTCGGCGGAATGAATGCGTTAGCCGAGAAATTTTTCCCCGGAGACGCAGCCGACAACGCCGCCGCCGAGTTTGCCGGCTTCGTGTCGGATGACCTGACTCGCGGGGTCGTCGCGGCGTTGGTCGAGAAACACTGGCCCGGCGCGCCGTTGCAATCGGGCGGGGCGTCGGCGGCCGCGGCCTACCTGGCCGGCGCTGACGCGGCCAAACGCCTGCTCGTCGACCTCAGCGACAGCCTCAATCCACGCGCGGATCTCGCCGACCTGAAGCAGTTGTGCGGTGCGGGGACGTCCATTGTGGCGCTGGGCAACGAGAACGACGTCGAGTTGTACCGCGATCTTCTGCGCCACGGCGCCGCGGACTATCTCGTCAAGCCCGTGAATCCGGAAGCTCTGGAAGAGGCGTTACTCGCGGCGGGGCGGGAGCCGGCCACGGAGACCGCCGAGACGCCGGCCGGGAACGTCGGCATCGTCATTGGTGCGCGCGGCGGCGTCGGGGCCACCACGATCGCGCTCAATTGCGCCTGGCTCATGTCTCAGGAACTCGAAAAGAACGTGGCCCTGATCGACCTGGATCTTCAATTTGGGACGGCGGCGCTCGATCTCGACATCGCGCCGGGGCGCGGCCTGAGCGAAGCCCTGCAGAACCCGTCGCGTATTGACAGCCTGTTTATTTCGAGCGCCATGACCAAACCGAACGAGCGCCTCGCGATCCTGGCCTCCGAGGAAAACATCGACAAGTCCATCAATCCTGAACCCGGAGCGCTCAACCAGCTGGTCTCGGAGTTGAGCGGCGACTTCGACTGGATATGGATTGATATGCCCCGCACGACGTTGTGGGACAATCACCAGGCGCTCGCCGCCGCCAGCCACATCCTGATCGTGTCCGATCTTTCCCTCGCCGGAATGCGGGACACCCTGCGGATCGCCAACTTCTGCCGCGAATCGGCGCCCGACGCAAAGCTTCTGTTCGCCATCAATCGGCCGGGTGAGCAAAAGCATGGCCTGCCGGCGCGCGAGTTCGAACGGGGGATCGGCGGCAGCATCGACTACACCTTCCCAAACGACGCCGGCACGGCGGCGGCGGCGGCGGCGGCCGGAAAACCCCTGTCGGAGGTCGGCAAACAAAGCAAACTGGCCAATGCCCTTCGCGCGCTTTGCCGGGATCTGGCCGGGACCGGGGAAAACGCCAAGCCGGACTCCCTTGTGCGCCGCGTTCTCTTCGGGGCTGGAAAATGACGCCCGATCCCGGTTCGGCGGAACCCCTGCGGCGCCGCGCCGAATCGCTTAGACAGCCCCGCGAGGAAGAATCCGGCAACTTGGCAATCGATGACGCGGCCGCACGAATTTGGCCGGCGCTCGAGGAGGAGCTGCCGGGCGACGTGGTCCGCGAATCCTCGCGCGCCGATCTAGCCAAGGCGATCAACCGCATCGCGACCAAGGCCCTTGGCGAGGACATGGAGGCCTACAACCTTCTTGAACGCCGCGCGCTGGTGACCAAGCTGCTCAACGACCTGCTTACCGCGGCGGCGCCCAAGGCGCCCGAGACCTCCGAGCCCGACAGCGTCGTCGAGGCTTTGTTCGGCCGTGACGACACCGCGCCCAAGGCCGAAAGCGATAAGAAGGCCGGGCAGTTCAATGCGACCGCCGTACGCAACGAAGTGATGCCGGTCCTGCTGGAACGCATCGATTCGGGCGCCGCGGTGGCGCTTCCGCGCGACGAGCTCGCCCGTCAGATCGGCGAGATCGTGGGCGAAATTCTCAAGGAACAACAGATTCAGCTCAATCTGCTGGAGCAGAAGGAGTTGGTCTCCCTGCTGCTCGACGAGATGCTGGGTCTGGGACCGCTGGAGGTCCTGCTCGCCGACGACAGCGTGACCGACATCTTGGTCAACGGCCCCAAGCAGGTTTATGTCGAGCGGAAGGGCAAACTGGAGCTTACGGACGTCAAGTTCCGCGACAACGCGCAACTGCTCAACATCGCAAACCGGATCGTGTCGCGCATCGGCCGGCGCATCGACGAAAGCAGCCCGTTGGTCGATGCGCGCCTGGAGGACGGTAGCCGCGTCAACATCATCATTCCGCCGTTGGCCCTCGATGGCGCCACCATTTCGATCCGTAAATTCGCCAAGAAGTCCATCACCCTCGACGTCATGACTCGCCAGGTGAACCTGTCCCGCAACATGGCGGACGTTCTTCGTATCGCGGCGCGGTGCCGTCTCAACGTGCTCATCTCGGGCGGCACGGGATCGGGCAAGACCACCCTGCTCAACGCGTTGTCGCAGATGATCGACGTTGGCGAGCGCATCGTCACGATCGAAGACGCGGCCGAGCTTCAGTTGCAGCAGCCCCACGTCGTTCGCCTGGAAACGCGGCCCCCGAATCTCGAGGGAACGGGCGAGATCACCATTCGGGATCTTCTCAAGAACTCCCTGCGCATGAGGCCCGACCGCATCATCCTGGGCGAGATTCGGGGCTCCGAAGCGCTCGACATGCTGCAGGCGATGAACACGGGCCACGAAGGCTCGATGTGCACCATCCACGCCAACAACCCGCGCGAGGCGCTGACCCGTCTCGAGAACATGGTCGGCCTCGCCGGCATCAAACTGAGCTCGCTCGCCCTGCGGACCCAGATTGCGTCGGCCATCGATCTCGTCGTTCAGGTCAGCCGCATGCGCGACGGCGTGCGCCGCATCGTCAAGATCATGGAGGTCATCGGCATCGAGGGCGACGTCGTCACGACGCAGGACCTGTTCACCTACGAATTCGAAGGGGAAGACCCGGAGGGCCGCCTCCTCGGGAGGTTCGAGTCGTCCGGACTGCGGCCTCATTTCTCCGCCAAGGCCGAGTACTTCGGCCTCGACCGCCAGCTCATGGAATCCATGCAGTAGACAAGGAGCACCGCCGATGCCCGAGCTTTCCCTCTTGGTCGGTCTTGCCGGCGCCTTCATCGCGATGATGAGCGGCGTGATCGCCATACCCGCCCTCGTTTCACGGGGCCGCGGCCGGCGTACCGCCCGAGTCGACGCCGTGCGGCGCCGCTGGGCCGGCGGCGCCCCGGAGGAGAACGGATCGGTCGCGCGGATCAAGCGTGACGACGCCAGCGGCAAGTTCCAGCTCTTCGACCGCCTCGCCAGACGAATCATCCCGCGCCGCCACAATCTGCGCCAACGCCTGGCCCGCACCGGCAAGCGCATTCCGCTCGGCACGTACTTCGCGGCGAACCTGGCCTCGGGAATCGTCGGCTTCGTGGTTGCCGCCTTTATTTTGGGTCTTCCGCCGCTATTCGCGTTTTTCGCCGCCGTCATCGCCGGTATCGGCGCGCCCAGCTACTACGTCGGATCGCTTGGGAAGCGCCGATCCAAGAAATTCACGGCTCAGTTCCCCGAAGCGATCGACCTCATCGTGCGCGGCTTGAAAACGGGTCTGCCGGTCAGCGAGTCGATCCGCATGGTTGGCGAGGAATTGCAGGAACCAGTCGGCACCGAGTTCAAATCCGTCACCGACGCCCAGGGCCTCGGCCAGTCACTCGATGCGGCGATGTGGGACGCGGCCAACCGCATCGACACGCCGGAGTTCAAGTTCTTTGTCATCAGTCTGTCGGTACAGCGCGAAACCGGCGGCAACCTGGCGGAGACCCTGCAGAACCTTTCCGACATCCTGCGCAAGCGCCGCCACATGCGCATGAAGATCAAGGCGCTGTCGTCGGAAGCGAAGTCCAGCGCCATGATCATCGGTTCGCTGCCTTTCATCATGTTCGCCATTCTGATGGTCATGAGCCGCGACTATGTGATGCAACTGTTCACCGATCCCCGTGGGCACGTTTTGATTGCCGCCGGCCTAGGCAGCATGACGATCGGCGTGCTCGTCATGACGCGAATGGTGAGGTTCAAAATCTGATGTTGCGGGACCTTATTCCAGCAGGCTGGTCGATGGATGACGTGGCCGTGGCCGCGGCCGGCATCCTTGCGGCGGCGGCGGTCCTTATCACCTGGTACGGCCTTATCGAGCGTGATCCGCTGCGCGGCCGGCTGAAATCCCTGGAAGCGAGGCGCCGGCATCTCAGTGAGGAAGCGCTGAGGCGGGGCCAGCAGGGTCACGCCTACCGCGTCCATGGACTTACCGTCATGCGCCGCGTGGTGCAGCGCCTGAACCTGCTGCGCAGCCGTCAGGCCGAGAAGATCGCCGAGCGGTTGGCCCAGGCGGGCTATCGTTCGCGCGATTCGATGATCGTCTACCTGTTCTTCAAGCTGAGCTCGCCCATCGCCTTCGGCGCCGCCGCCATGATCCTCTTCTTTGCCCTGAACCTGGGCGGATTCCCGCCGACCGTGAAGATCTTCGCCGCGCTACTCCTGGTCGTTTTGGGCGCCTATGCACCCGACCTGTTCGTCAGAAATATTGCGGCCAAGCGCCGGGGGAAGATACGGCTGGGCCTGCCGGACGGCCTCGATCTGTTGGTCATCTGCGCCGAGGCCGGATTGAGCCTGGACGCGGCCCTGGTGCGCGTCGCGCGCGAGCTTCGAGGCGCGTACCCAGAACTCGCCGATGAGCTCGGGCTGACGGCCATCGAGCTCGGCTTCCTGCCCGACCGCCGGATGGCGCTGGAAAATCTGAACCAACGCACGCAACTCCCGGCCATACGCGGCGTGGTCAATACGCTGCTTCAGACGGAGCGCTACGGCACGCCGTTGGCAAAGGCGTTGCGGGTTCTCGCGCATGAGTTCCGGACCGACCGCCTCATGCGCGCCGAGGAAAAGGCGGCGCGCCTGCCCGCGCTCCTGACCGTACCGATGATCGTCTTCATCCTGCCGACGCTGTTCATCGTGCTGATCGGGCCCGGCATCCTGCAGGCCATCGACGGCTTGAGCCAACTCTAGATTAGTGGATTAGTCGAACCCGGCGACGCGGGAGCCGATGGCCGCAAAGCGTGCGGCGGGGTCCGTTTCGGCCCGCAGAATGGCGTAGTAGGCAAGATTGTTCGCCACCGCCGCTTCATCCAGAGCTTGACGCGCCACGGCGGCGGCCTCCTCGAG
>JADFIH010000174.1 GCA_022566715.1 Pseudomonadota bacterium
CCAATTTCGTGGGTGCGGGCGCCCGCGTCGTCATAGCCCATGGCTTAGTCGCCGATGATGTGCAGAGCCAGGTTGCGTTCGTCCCGGGCGCGGCGGTGCTCGAAGACGTAGATGCCCTGCCATGGCCCCAGTTGCATGCGCCGGCCGCGCACGGGAATGCTGAGGTGCGTTTGCGTCAACGCCCCTTTGATGTGCGCCGGCATGTCGTCGCCGCCTTCGGCGGTGTGTCGGTAGAGGCTCGAGTCCTCCGGCACCAACGCCGTGAAGAAGGTTTCGATGTCGCGCAGCACGTCGGGATCGGCGTTCTCCTGGATGAGCAGGGACGCGGAGGTGTGCTGGATGAATACCGTCAGCAGGCCCTCGTGAACCGGTTGACCGCCGAGCCAGGCGGCGATCTCGTTCGTCACTTCGTAAAGCCCCTGACCGCCGGAATGGAGCGTCAGGATGTGATGAGCCTGTTTCATGCGCCGCTTTGTTTCCCGGTTTTCGGTGCAATGCCTAGGTAATGCCGCTTCTCGAGTTTGCTAGGCCGGGCAAGCCGGTTGACTGTTCTTTCTGCCCCCCCCCCGTACCATTCCATCCGTTTCGTGGGGATATTGAACGACACGGTCCGTAAAGAGGCTGGCCTTACAGGGAGACCATCATGAAAACGGAATTTTCAAAGCGCGTCCGCCGTCTCGGCGTGCTCGCCATCAGCGTTGGGGCTGCTGCCCTCATGGCGGTATCAGTTGGTAACCAAGCCGGCGCGGAGACGACGCTGCGGGTCGGCGTTAATTCGATGCCCGTGGAGAAAGGCGATATTCACTTCGCCTACTCGTCCTCCTCGGTCATGCCCAACATGGCCTTCTTCGACAGTCTGACCTATATCGACGCGGCGGGGAAACTGTTGCCGGGGCCCGCCTTGTCGTGGGAGGCGCGGGGCACCGACGCCTGGGTGTTTAAATTACGGCCGAACGCAAAGTTCCATAATGGCCGCGACATGACCGCGCAAGATGTGGTCGCGGCGGTGACCTTTTTGCTCTCCAAGGAGGGCAGTCTCGCCAACGCGGCGCGGCAAATTCACGGCATGGATTCGGCGCGGGCCATCGATGATCTGACCGTTGAAATCTCGATGAGGGTTCCGAATCCGATCCTGCCCCGCCAGGCGACCATCATCCGCATTCCCGATCACAAAGTGTGGGAGAATTTGGGCCGCGCGGGGTTTGCCCGCAATCCGGTGGGGACCGGCGCCTTCCGGGTGACCAATTACGGCGCGGCCAAGATCGAGTCGGTGGCGTTCGCCGAGTCCTGGAGGCCGGCCAAGATCGACCGGCTGGAGTTCCTCGAGTTGCCCGAGATCGCCTCGCGCGTACAGGCGCTGCAGTCGGGCCAGATCGACATCGGGCTCGTGCTCTCGCCCGACAGCCGCACGGCGGTCGAAGCCGCGGGTGGTAGGGTCGTCGTCTCGCCGACCTCGAACGTCATGACGCTGATGCTCCATTCCGTGCAGGAGGGGCCCTTGCAAGACGTCCGCCTTCGCCGGGCGCTCAACTATGCGGTCGACAAGCAAGGCTTCATCGACGAGGTCATGGGCGGCATGACGAAAGCCTCGGGTCAGCCGGCAAGCCGTTCGATGAATGGCTATCAGCCGGGCATCGCGCCCTATCCGTACGATCCCGGTATGGCGAAGCAGCTCCTATCGGAGGCCGGCTTCCCAGATGGGCTCAAGCTGATGGCGGAGATCATTACGACTCAGGGCGAGTTCCGCGACGTCTATCAGCATGTCGCCAATAATCTAGCGGCGGTGGGCATCGAACTTGAACTCGTGGTTATTTCCACGCCGGACCTGGTCAACAAAATCCTCAAGCGGGCGCCATGGAAGGGCGATGCCCATAGCATGCAATACCAGGGTTACCCGACCGGCGACGCGATGCGGGCCATGAATACCCACTCGTGCATTTTCTTCAATGCGTGGACCTGCGATCAGCGCATCCAACCGACGATCACCGCGGCCAATCAGGAGTTCGATCCCGGCAAACGCCGCGAACTGATGGCCAAGGTGATGCAGTTCTACCATGACGAGGCGACCGCGCTTTATCTGTACGACCGGGTGCAGATCGACGGGTTGGCCGCTAACGTCCGGAACTACCAGGTGGTGGACCGCACCATCAACTGGCACGAGATCGAGCTCGTGAACTAGAGTGTTTCCAGGTCACCTGGAATCGCTCGAGGCCGCAAGGCGACCTGCCGGTTATCCGGCGCGCCCGCGCAGGCGCGGCCATCCTTAATTCATCCGAGATGGGCCGGTCCGCGGCCGTGAGCGATAAAAAGCTGGAGCGGTTCCGATCGAATCGGAAGCGCTCCAGTTGATGCGCGCTTAGATAGAGTTAGGCCCGCGCGGGAAAGCGTGCGGGCCTTTTTTTGTGCGCCGCGCTACATGCTTCGAGACGCCGCTGACGCGGCTCCTCAGCATGAGGATGATCTTGGGTCTTACACTAAAGGTTGCACCGTCCTTCGACTCGTGGGCCTCATCCTGAGGAAGCCCGAAGGGCTGTCTCGAAGGAAGGCCCACGGCTCAGGATTTGGGGCCGTCTCGAAGTAGAGGTCCACGGTTCAGCATGACGTTGTGGCCACCTACTCCTGGTGAATTGTCCCGTTTGGGTTAAAGGCGCGGAAGGCGAAGGCGAACGCCACGTCGTAGGGCACGTCCTCCAACTTGCCGTCGACGTCGCGTTGCACGACAACGTTGCCGACATCGCGCCCCTCGGCAATGACCTGTTTGTCGTGGATCGAGTTCTGTCCGGGCTCCCAGGTGAAGACGAGGTTCCCGGCCACGTGGCGTTTCCTTTCCCGCAACAAGCCGAGCGTCCAGGCCTCCTCGCCGACCACCACGACGCGCTGCATCGGCCTGATGCCCTCGGGCAGGCCATAGCGGGTTACGGCGCGCGGCGTCCGGGCCTCAAACCTCTCGTAGGGCGTGAGACCATAATTACGCGCCCGATCGTTCTCGGGCACGAGAAGCAGGCCGTCGGGCGCGCGTTCGCGGAACTTCGCCACCGATTCGAGACGCGCGGGAATGAGGTCCATGCGCTGACCGGTGAGTTCGCCGATAATGGAATCGCCCTCGAACTGCTGCCACCAGCTTTCCGTTTGGCGGTCGTACATGACCATATTGAATCGCCGGAGGCGTCCCGTATTGCCGAATACGAGGGTTTTGCCGCCCACGCGCCGGTCGAACACGACGCCCGAGTTGCACAGCGGGCAGTAGGAGACCAGAACCGGAACGCCGCCGATGGTGTCGTTGACGATCTCGTGCCACAGCAGGATGCGCAGCGGATAGGCCCGCGCATCGCCGTTGATGATGACGCTGATAACGGGCTCGGTTTCGCCGATGTCGTTGGCGTCCTTGATCGGGATGTACTTGGGCTCGAAAATCGGCGGGATGGTATCGCGGCGCGGTCCGCCGCTGACGATTTCGCCGAGGTCGATGTTGGTCTTGGAGAAGTCCGTTTTGGGAAATTCGCCGACCCACTCTTCAACGCCGCCGTTGGAGCGGGAGGACATCAAGGCGACGGCGGCAAGGACGCCGACCGCGGCGAGCAGGACGAGCGCGTTGCGCCGTTTGGCGATAAGAGTCCAGGTCATGGGCGTTTTCCCGTTGCGCCTGAGTTGAGGCGGTATGGCGATGGGGCAGTTTGGCCGTGCCGCCGGTTCAGGCAAATCAAGGCCTGTCACGATTTGGTGAGAGGCATGATCCTGGCGCGCGATACCCGTTTCTTTTCCCCCTCCCCTGGTGGGCTGAGATCGGACCGTGGCGCATGCCGCGCCGCGTAAGCCGATCGAAGGGTAGGGGTAGGGGGAAACCAACAAAACACCCCCTCCCAGCCTCCCCCATCAAGGGGGAGGGGTTCTTTTTTCAGCGCGGACCGCATGACCTTTCGGGGGCGCTCAAGCGAGGGGAGGGCCTTGCACAGTCGAGCCTCTCTCGACCTAAATGTGCCGCGAGATGACGCCGGGCGATTCGGGCGCCCAATCGGGCCGCGATTCAATGTCGCGTCCGCCACAGCCCGTGCAGCGCAAACGGCGCGCCGCGGCGGGCACCGGGCAGTCCGGCCCCAGGGCCGCGATCAGGGGCTCGACCGGAAGCGACCGGTTGCGGCTGCAAGCGTTGCACCAGACGAACAGGCGCAGGCCCTCCCGCTTCAAGTAGGCGAGCGGCATGGGGGGCTTCGAGGGCGTTCGCGGGCGCATCTTGGCTATGAAAATATTCCTTTGCCGGGTAGCAAAAAAGGGGGTCCGGTTGCGCGCCCAACGGGTCCCACGCGGGAAATGCCGGCCTTCACGCATGCTTCGAGACGGCCCGGCCTCCTCAGCATGAGGATTAAGGTCAGGTGTTCTCCGTAGGCCTTTTCGGTATGAGGTTTTGGGCCGGGTGTTTACCTCAGCCCTCATCCTGAGGAGGGGCGGAGCCCCGTCTCGAAGGATGCGTTACAAAAGTCCGTTCGCGGATTCCAAGGCTTCGCGATTGCCGCCGTTCGGGGCCGTTCCCAGAACGATTCCGGCTTGGCCGGAACCACTCCAGCTTTTCGCCGCTCACCGCGGCGGACCGGACGGTCGGCCCCGCTACAGGTAAATCCATGGCCGGTTTTGGCGGTCGGCGTCCTGGAAGGCAGCGATCTCGTCTTCGCGCTTCAGGGTGACGGCGATGGCATCGAGACCTTCGAGCAGGGCCTCGCGCCGCGCCGCGTCGATCTCGAAGGCATGGACCGTTCCGTCCGGACCCGTCACCTTTTGGGTTTCGAGATCGACTGTCATGTCGCCGCCGTTTGCGCTCGCCGCGTCGGCCAGGGCGAGGACTTTTTCCTTATCGAGAACAACGGGTAAGAGGCCGTTGATGAAGCTTGAGTTAAAGAAGATTTCGCCGAAGCCCGGCGCGATCACGCAGCGAATGCCGAAGCCGAGCAGGGCCCAAACCGCATGCTCGCGCGACGAGCCGCAGCCGAAGTTCTCGGCCGCCAGGAGGATCTTCGCCGCGGCATACTCGGGCCGGTTCAGGACGAAGTCCGGTTTCGGGCTGCCGCCGGCGTCGAACCGCCAGTCGGCGAACAGCACCTCGCCAAAGCCGGACTTGCCGGTCTTGGTGGTGCGCGTGAGGAAGCGGCTCGGCACGATCGCGTCGGTGTCGATGTTGGGCTGCATCAGCGGCGCCGCCACGCCGGTCAGTCTGGTGAACTTTTCCATCTCAAATCGCCAGCTTGCGCACGTCGGCGACGGCGCCGGCAATGGCCGACGCGGCCACCGTTTCGGGACTGGCAAGGTGGGTGCGCGCGCCAGTGCCCTGGCGGTTCTCGAAGTTGCGGTTGGTTGTCGACATGACGCGGTGACCGGCCTCGAAGCGGTCGCCCCCGAGGCTCGTGCAGAGCGAACAGCCGGGCTCGCGCCACTCGAACCCGGCGTCGCGGAAAATTCGGTCCAGGCCCTCGGCCTCGGCGGCGCGTTTGACTTGACCCGATCCCGGGACCACCCAGGCACGCGTTAGGCGGTCCGCCATCTTGCGGCCCTTGAGCACGGCTGCCGCGCGGCGCAGGTCGCTCAGGCGGCTGTTGGTGCAGGACCCGGTGAAGGCCACGTCGATCGGCGGCCGCGTGG
>JADFIH010000175.1 GCA_022566715.1 Pseudomonadota bacterium
TTCTCTTCTCCATCGTTCAACAAGTATTTTTGCTTCCAGCAGCGTGTCGAATATCTCCCTGTTCAATAATTCATCAACATACGGATCGTTACTATCTTCACTAACCTGACAGCAACAGAGTTCTTTTTCACAATAGGCAAATTGCCAATAAGGCCCTTCACTGACAACGTCGAAAAAGGCTTCAGTGAAGGGCCTTATTGGCGGTCTGCGAAGAAGATGATAGAATTGATTGAGATGGTGACGGCAAATTAATCATTGCGGCAATCTTGAAGTGATCATAGCTTCGCAGCAAATGATTATTACCCAAACAGGTGCAAAAGATCAGGATGTTTTGATGTTGAAAAAAAAATTCGAGCGTTGGCTTGCCAGCAGAGAGATTATTATTGTTGGGTCTATATTGAGCTTAAACCTTTTGCTCGGTGCGTTGCTTTTTGACCCGAAGCCTGATCTGGGCGGCGATAACACGATGTACGTAATGCTGGCAGAGTCGATCCTGCGTACCGGGGATGGATATGCCCAGAACTATTCCCCTGGGCCCTCTGAGCCGCATACGCGCTACCCATTTATCTATCCGCTGTTACTTAGCCCGCTGGTGGCTTTTTTCGGGCGCAATTTCGCAGCCCTCAAAATACTCCCTTTTGCCCTGGGCCTGGGCAGCCTGAAACGCCTGGCGGGAAAAAGCCGGCCAATCCGCCGCCTGGGCGCCGAAGGGCGTGGAGTGCTGCACCCGTTCGGGGTAGGCGGCGGCGATGTGCAGGCCGAACTCACCCGGCACCGTGCGGCCGCGGCGCTCCGGCCGGTCATTCGCGGGACGGCGCGCCTCCGAGCGGCGGCGCTCGGTGACCTCGCGCAGATCCTCGCGCCGCCGGCGCAGGCGCGCGCCGGGACGTCCGCTATCCTCGATGGCGCGCAGGGTGACGCGGCCGCGCGCTTCACGCTCGAGCTGTTCATAGCTCGGCGCGGGGACAAGCGCGTTCGCGGCGAGCCCCGGCAAGGGGGGCTTCACCGGCGGAAACGGCAAAACCTGTGAAATGGCGTGGACGCCCATGTGGTGCGGTCCCGCTCCCTTTCCCCGTATTTAGATAAAATTTGACCCATATTCGCGCCAAATCCCTAAGGGGGCGTTAAAACCACTCGTACGACATGGGCATTGCGGGCCGCCGCGAACCAGGCGCCGTCCTGGGGCCCATCATTCCATTCAGAGCAAAGAGCCTGCACCCCAAATTTCTAGGACAAAAGACCTAAGCGGCGGCGGTGGTGCGTTTGCGGCCCCGGGCGGCGATGATGGCCGCGACCGTGGCGGCGAAGATGGCCAGCGAGACGGTCCAGATCATGGGCATTTCCGTCCCGCTTTCAAAGCGCCCGGAAATGTAGATGCCGGCGGCGGCAGCGGCCATTTGCAGGAAACCGTACAACGCGGAACCCGCGCCGGCGATTTCCGGGTGGACGCTTATCGAACCGGCGAGCGTGCTCGGGAAAACCACCGCCATGCCGAAGGACATGAACGCCATCGGCACATAGAGGGAATAGATGCTCAAGCTTCCCAGCAAGGCCACGCCGAGCAAAACCAGCGCGCCGGCGAAAAGAACGGACATGCCAAGCGGGACCAGACGGTCCACGCCCAGTCTCTCCGCGACCCGGCTGGTGAAGAACGATCCCAGCACGTAGCCGCCGATTGGGGCGATCGAGACCAGGCCGAACTCGATGGGCGAGTATCCCAGGATCTCGATGGCGACGAAGGGCGCCCCCGCCATGAAGGCGAAGACACCGGCGAACACGAAAGACCCGGTAATAACGAAGCCCAGGTATTCACGCGATGTCATTAGGCGCCAGTAGTTGCGCAGCATTTCGACGATCAGCCACAGGCCCGTCGTCTCGCTGCGCTCGGTGTTGGTTTCCTCCAACCGCATCCACGTCAGCATCAAGATCGCGACCGCGAAACCGGTGATGAAGACGAAGGAGGCCTGCCAGCCGAACCAAGTCTGTAGGAAACCGCCGAGCACGGGCGCGAAGGCGGGCGCCGCACCCATGGCAAGACCGATATAGGCCATCACCTTGGCCGCCTCTTCGCGGCCGAACAGGTCCCGCACGATGGCGCGCGCGATCACCGGGCCCGCACAGGCGCCGAAGGCCTGGAATGCGCGCATCACGATGAGCACGGTGATGCTTCCGGAGAAAGCGGCGGCCCCGCTTGCCACCACATAGAGGATGAGCCCGCCGATCAGGACCGGCCGGCGGCCGAAGCGGTCGGACAGGGGCCCATACGCCAGTTGCGCCACTGCGAAGGCCAGCAAGTAGACGCTCATGGTCAACTGAACCGTGGCGGCGTCCGTCGCGAAGTAGTCGGTCATCGCCGGCATCGACGGGGTGTACATGTTGTTGGCGATATGCCCGACCGCCATCAGGCCGGTCAGAAATATGATCACAATGACCGGGTGAAAAGGCATGTACGCGTCCTACGCGGCCACCGCGGCGGCGACCGGAATTTCTGGATTCGAATTTCAGGGTGGGAACAAGCGCCCCCAATACGCCCATGACTCTAGGGACTATGGTTGCGGCTGGCAAATCCCGGAGACACGCCCCGGCCGCGGCCAAGCTTTCCATGCCGCATCCCTTCCGCTAATGATGTTGGCTTGCGGCGGCGCTGACACGGGAAGCCACATGGTCGACACGGTCCTGCCCATATTGATCGGATTTTCGCTTGTTTGCGTGCTCGCGGTGCTCGGCGGCGGGGTGGCGTCGATGCTGCGCGGCGGCGACTTCAACCGCAAATACTCCAACGGCCTCATGCGCGCGCGCGTCGCCACGCAAGGTTTTGCGGTGGCGCTGATGGTGCTGTTCTTCGTGCTCGGCGGCAGGCCGGGCTGATCGTGCCATGGAGGTTTCCCCCTCCCGCTGGATTGGGAAGGACGGGGAGGGGGTGAGTTCTGTTATCCCGGAGGCAGGTAGCTGATGGTCAAGCTCGGCAAGATCTACACGCGGGGCGGCGACAAGGGCGAGACCTCGCTGGTCGGCGGAAAGCGCCTCGCCAAGCACGATGCACGGGTTGCGGCCTACGGCACGGTGGACGAAACCAACGCCGCCATCGGCATGGCGCGCCTGCACACAAAGGTCGAGGGTGGGGGCGGCGCCGGGGGCAAGGCCGACGCCATGCTGGCGCGTATCCAGGACGACTTGTTCGACTTGGGCGCCGACTTGGCAACCGAGGGGAAGGGCGATGCCGAGGACGCTCTGCGCATCGTGCCGGAACAAGTGGCGCGGCTCGAACGCGAGATCGATTCCATGAACGAAAAGCTTTCGCCGCTCGACTCGTTCACCTTGCCGGGCGGCACGCCCGCGGCGGCGGCGCTGCATGTGGCGCGCACCGTGTGCCGCCGCGCCGAACGCGGGGTGACGGCGCTGGCCGGGCGCGAGGCCATCAACCCCGAGGCGCTCAAGTACATCAACCGCCTATCGGACCATTTGTTCGTGCTGGCCCGCACCCTCAACGACGGCGGCCGGGCCGACGTGCTCTGGCGCCCCGGCGCGAACCGGTAGGGCGGGGTTCGCGGGCCGGGAGAGGCGCAAAACCGCCCGCGTGCGGTATAGTCCGGCGGCGCCCCCAAAATCAGAGCCAAACCCCAAATCCGAGCCAATACCCGAGAGAGAAAGCCATGCCATCCTTCGATATCGTCTCGCGCACGGAAATTCATGAGGTCGACAACGCCATTCAGAGCGCCATGCGCGAGATCGGCACCCGTTTCGACTTCAAAGGCAGCTCGAGCTCGATCGAGCGGACCGATGAGGCCATTCTGATCAAGGCGGACGACGAACTGAAATTGAAGCAGGTGCAGGAACTGCTGCGCGGTCACATGGCCAGGCGGAAGGTGGATGTCGGCGCGCTCGATTTTCAGAAGCCCGAAAAGGCGGCCGGCACCTCGATGCGCCAGACTGTTGCCATCAAGCAAGGGGTCGAGCGCGAGTTGGCGCAGAAGATCGTGAAATCGATCAAGGGTATGAAGGCGAAGGTCCAGGTCGCGATCCAGGGCGACGAAGTGCGCGTCACCGGCAAGAAGCGCGACGACCTTCAGGCCGCGATCGACCTGATCAAGGACAGCAAGTTCAGCCAACCCCTACAGTACGTGAATTTCCGGGACTAGCGCCGTCTGGGGCGGGCGGCGCCCGGCGGGCCTGGTCTACTTGGAGCGCGCCGCGCCGCGCCGCGCCCCGGCGAAGTTCTTGGCGGCCGCACCCAGCCCCGGGCCTTTTATCGTACCCGAACCCGGATCGAACTTCCCCGACGGGATTTTTTGCCCGGTCCGGTCGGCGTTGGCTTTTCGCTTCTTGGCTTTCTGCCCCGCTTTCGCCTTTGCCCGTTGGCGGGCCTTCGCTTTGGTCACGTTTTCTTCGCCTTTCCAATCTCGCTGGGGCCATTCACGCTGGGGGCCCGCGAGGATCAATCATCTCGGCCGGCAACAGTCTGGCGGAGCGGGCTCCGCAGGCGCCCCGATATATTCCACTAGTATATTCCAACTTCGTGGGAAACACTCACGGCGCAGGCTATTCAGGAACCGGGCCAGAAATCGGGCCAGAAATCGCGCCCGCTGGCGCCGGCCGGCCGCGGCCCCGCTTGTCCGGTCCCCCCGGCGGCCCTCCGCGTTGACTCGTGTTGGGCATGGTCCTATTTTGCGCTGCGGCAAAGGCCGGGAAAGCCTTGCGCCGCCTTGCTTTCCGCCCCACATGCGGCCCGTCATCCTGGAGTAGCCGGTCATGAAGTTGCTTGTCGCGGTCAAGCGCGTCGTCGATTTCAACGTCAAGGTCCGGGTCAAGGCCGACCAGACCGGCGTCGAACTCGCCAACGTCAAGATGTCGATGAACCCGTTCGACGAGATCGGCGTCGAGGAAGCCGTGCGGCTCAAGGAAGCGGGCACGGTGGACGAGATCGTCGCCGTCTCCATGGGCCCGCAGCAGTGCCAGGAGACCATCCGCACCGCGCTCGCCATGGGCGCCGACCGCGGAATCCTGGTCAAGACCGACGACGAGTTGCAGCCCCTGGCCGTGGCGAAGCTCTTGAAGGCCATCGTCGAGGAAGAAAAACCCGACATCGTCATCCTGGGCAAGCAGGCCATCGACGATGACAGCAACCAGACGGGCCAGATGCTGGCCGGCCTCTTGGGCTGGTCCCAGGGCACGTTCGCCTCGAAACTGGCGCTTACGGACGGTGAGGCCGAGGTGACGCGCGAGATCGACGGCGGCCTGGAAACGGTCAAGCTGAAGCTGCCCGCCGTCGTCACCACCGATTTGCGCCTGAACGAGCCGCGCTATGCGTCCCTGCCCAACATCATGAAGGCGAAGAAGAAGACCATCGACGAAAAATCGCCGGCCGACTACGGCGTCGACACCGCGCCACGGCTCAAGACGCTCAAGGTCGAGGAGCCCCCCAAGCGCAGCGCCGGCATCAAGGTGGCGGACGCCGCCGAACTTGTGAGCAAACTGCGCGAGGAGGGCGTGATCTGATGGCTGTCCTGGTTATCGCCGAGCACGACAACGCCGCGCTCAAGGCCGCCACTCTCGACACGGTGACGGCGGCGCTGGCGCTCGACTCCGAGGTCCAGGTCCTCGTGGCCGGCTCGGGC
>JADFIH010000176.1 GCA_022566715.1 Pseudomonadota bacterium
ACCGGCGGGCCGCCTTGCGGCCTTGGGCGATTCCAGCAGCCCTGAGCGATTCTAGGTGAGTCGGAATCGTTCTGGAGATTAGGCGGGATCAGCCCCGTCGCTGGTAAAGCCCTGGGCGCGCCAGGCGGCGAGACCGCCGCGCAGCACGGCGACCTGCGTAAATCCGCTCCGCGCCATCACTTGGGCCGCCTTCTCGCCGCGTCCCGAAGAGCCGCAGGTGGTCACGACCAGGTCCGGTTTCGCGGCGGCGATTTGTTCGAGCGCCTCGGGCATGTCCGCCACGGGGACGTTGCGCGCGCCCGGAATGTGGCGCGCGGCGAACTCATCGGGATTTCGGGCATCGACGACGAGCAATGGCGCGCCGCCGTCCATCTTGGCTTTGAGCTCGACCGGTTCGATGAACTCCAAGGGCTCGTCCGTCATCGTTCAACCTCCTCGTCCGCCGGGTTGAGGCGCGGATGGGTCTCTTCCGCGACGATCAGCACCCACAGGCCCGAAACGCCCATGGCCGCCACGACAAACCAAAACCCCGCCGTCATGCTGTTCGTCGCGTCGGCGATCAGGCCGATCGACAGGGCGCCGATGCCGTAGCCCACGTCGCGCCAGAAGCGGTAGCCGCCAAGGCTGGTGCCGCGCCAATTGGGATGGGAGATGTCGCCGACCGCGGCAATCAGGGTGGGGTAGAGCAAGGCCATGCCGACGCCGGTGATGGCGGAGGCGATGGACCAGGCGAGGATGCCCTCGACCAGGATCGTCACGGCGACGCCCGCGCCCGCGGTCCACATGCCAATCACGATGGGAATTTTGCGCCCCACCCGATCGGACAACGGGCCGGTCCACAGTTGGCTGGCGCCCCAGACCATGCCGTAGACGCCGACCACCCAGCCGATTTGGGGCAACGAAAGGCCCGCGCCATGCAGAAAGACCGGGAAAAAAGCCCAAACCAGGGCATCGACGAATTTCTCCACGCAACCCGCCTGCGACAGGGCCGAGAAGGTGCGGTGGCGGAAGGTGACCAAGGCAAAGATTTGCCAGGTCGTTGGATGATCGGGAAGGTTGCGCGGAAAGCGGGGCAGCGGACCCTTGTGTGTCCCTTCGGCCAGGGCGGCGGCCTCGGCCCGCGCCCAGGGCAGGGTGTCCTTGGCGAAGGCGAAAGCGGTGACCAGCGCCGCCACCACGACCACGAGGCCAAACACGAACAGGCTCGTGCGCGGATCGAACACGGCCGCGAGATACCCGGTCGCGAGGCCGGCCACGGCAACGCCGCCGTACCCCGCGAACTCATTAAAGCCGGTGGCGAGCCCGCGCTGCTCGGCCCGCGTGATGTCGACCTTGCTGGTCACCGTCATCGACCAGGCGAACCCTTGGTTGATCCCGAGAAGCACGTTGGCCGCGACGATCCAGTTCCACGAGGGCGCATAAAGGATGAGGAAGGGAATCGGTATTGCCGCAACCCAGCCCCACAGCAATATCTTGCGGCGGCCGACCGTCTCCGACAGTCGTCCCGCCACGAAGTTCATGGCGCCCTTGACGAAGCCGAAGCTGATGATGAACGCCATCAGCAGGGTGAACGATCCGGCGGCGACGCCGAATTCCTGCTCCGCGAGGACCGGAATGACGGTGCGCTGCATCCCGATGGTCAGACCGACGAAAAACACCTGCAGCAGTTGCTGGCTGAATTGCCCCAGGTTTTCGCGAATGCCGAGCGGGAAGGCGCGGTGTTCGCCGTCCGCCGAAGGCGCGCCGGACCGAGGCTTACGGGTTTCCGAGGTCATCGCCGCCGGCTCCGCGCGGCCGCTCCTGGGCCCTTTCCCGGCCGGCCATCCATCCATTCAGAAAACCTGCCGGGCGAAGGGCAGATGGAGCGGATCGTTCCCATGGAGCTCCTCTTGGCGAGTAGGCTCGACCGCCGCCAGCAATGATTTATTATACTATGAATTAATGGAATAATGGTATTAGAGAGTCAAGAGAAGTATGCCGGACAGTCCCAAACGCAGGCTATTTGAAACCTTCGCCACGGTGGGCAAGGCGCTTGGCAACGGCCACAGGCTCGAGCTCCTGGAATTGTTGGCGCAGGGGGAGCGCGGCGTCGATGCGCTGTCGCGCTTGTCGGGGTTGAGCTTCGGCAACGCCTCGCAGCACCTGCAACATTTGCGGCGGGCGGGCTTGGTCGATGCCAGAAAGGAAGGCAAGCGCGTTTACTACAAACTTGCCGACGGGGAGGTCGTCGGGCTCTTGGCCGCGCTCCGGCGGATCGCGGAGCGTAACCTCCCCGAAGTGGATCGTCTCGTTTCCGGTTATTTCCGTGAACGCGACGCCCTCGAGCCCGTGTCGCGGAAGGAGTTGGCCGACCTGATGCGCGGCGGTCTGGTGACGATCCTCGATGTCCGGCCGCCCGAGGAGTACGCCGCCGGGCACCTGCCGGAGGCGCTCAACATCACCGTGAAGGACCTTGTGGACCGCTTGGCCGATCTCCCGCCGGACCAAGAAATCGTGGCCTACTGCCGCGGGCCCTATTGCGTGTTCTCCTTTGAGGCCGTGGCGATCTTGCGCGAACGTGGTTTCGAAGCCCGCCGGCTCGAAGACGGCTTTCCGGAGTGGAAATTGGCCGGGCTCCCGACCGCCAGCCTCCACTAAGCGCGGCGCGCACCGTACGGGCGGCTCGGCGCTCACCGTCCTTTGTCAATCGCAGGATGAATCCCTCGGGACCGTCTCGAAGAACGGATTGTAGAAGCCGCACACATGCTTCGAGACGCGCCCAAAGGGGCGTTCCTCAGCATGAGCCCGGTTTTATGTGGTCCGTGGTAAAAAGACTCCTCATCCTGAGGAGCCGCCGGGGGCGGCGTCTCGAAGGATGTATCGGCTACAGGCGCGCGATGGAGCCGGCCACGCATGCTTCGAGACACCGCTACGCGGCCCTCAGCATGAGGGTGTTTTGTTGGGGGCCGGAGTCCAAAAGACTCCTCATCCTGAGAGCCGCCGGTCCTTCGACTCGCGGACCTCATTCCGAGGAGGCCCCATCTACTCGATGAGGGGGCCGTCTCGAAGGAGGCGGCCCAGAACTTCCGCTATTTCCGCTTTATCCGGGCCTGGCGAGTTAGGCCGGTTCGTCCAGTTCGCACCACGCCGGTACGTGGTCCGAGGGCCGCGTGCGGCCGCGCATGTCACGATCGATCCCGGCGTCGGCGAGGCGGTCGGCGGCGAGCGGGCTGAGCAAGAGGTGATCGATGCGCAAGCCATGATTGCGCTGCCAGGCGCCGCGCTGAAAGTCCCAATAGGAATAGGCGATCACGCCGGGGTTGAGGGCGCGCCAAGCTTCGGTCAGGCCCAGGTATAGAATTTCCCGGTAGAGCCCACGTGACTCCGGCCGGCACAGCGCGTCGCCGGCGAAGGCCTCGGGGTCGTAGACGTCCTCGTCGGCGGGCAGGATGTTGTAGTCGCCGCCCAGCACGAAGGTCTCCTCGCCGCGCAGCAGGTCGGCCGCGCGGTCGCGCAGGCGCTCCATCCAGCCCAGCTTGTAGGGGAACTTATCGGTGTCGACCGGGTTGCCGTTGGGCAGATACAGCGACGCGATGCGCACGCCCGACACCGTGGCTTCGAGATAGCGCGCCTGAACATCGGCGTCGTCGCCGGGCAGGCCGCGCACTACGTCCTCCATGGGCCGTTTCGACAGCATGGCGACGCCGTTGTAGGTCTTCTGGCCGTGGACCTCCACGTTGTAGCCCGCGTCTTCGATCTCGAGGGCCGGGAATCTGTCGTCCTCGACCTTGATCTCCTGCAAGAGCACCACGTCCGGATTGGTTTCGCCCAGCCAGTCGATCAAATGACCTAACCGCACCTTGATCGAGTTCACGTTCCAGGTGGCGATGCGAAGGGTCATGGCATCAGGCAAAAATAGTGGGATCAGCCAAAATAAAAGCCCGCGAAGGCGAGCCCTTATCTAACACAGGCGCGCGGCGCGCGCACCGCCCCTAGCCGACCGCGCCTAGCCGACCGTAAAGGAATTGCCGCAGCTGCATTCCGCCGTCGCGTTGGGATTCTTGATCGTAAAGGCGGCGCCGATCATATCCTCGACGTAGTCGATCTCGGATCCCGCGAGGTAGAGGAGGGACATGGAATCCGTCACCACCGTGATGCCGCCGCGCTCGACCCGCACGTCGTCGTCGCTGCTCTGGGTGTCGAAACCAAAATTGTACTGGAAGCCCGAACAGCCGCCGCCCAGGACGGTCACCCGCAGCATCACGTCCGGGTTGCCCTCCTGATCGCGCAGGAAGGCGATGCGTTTGGCCGCGTTCTCGCTCACAGTGATCGGCTCGCCCGCCGCCGCCGGGGCGCCCGCCGGTTCCGGCGCGCTTGGTTCGGTCGTACCCGGTTCGCTCATAAACTTTCTCCTGGCCGATTCCTGGGCCGTTCCTTGGGCCAAGTTCGCGGCCTACTCCTGGGCCTATCCCTGAGTAAGGCCGCCTTGGCCACACATCGTGGTCCATATGTAAGCGTTTTCGCTCGCCTGTCAATTGCCCGCACGACCCCATGCGCGCTGAAAACCCGCAGGTTGCCTAGGGTTTTAGGAAGATGTAGGGTCCGCGGCATGGTCCCTCCGACGATATCTCCGGTGGTCGAAAGGGGTGTTCTTGCGCCTTACGCGTGTGATCACCGGAAGAGCCGCGGCCGGCGGTATTCCGAGCCGGAGAGCGCGATTCGGACGGTTTATCAGCGCGACCGGGACCGCGTCATCCATTCCGCGGCGTTCCGCAGGCTGAAGCATAAGACCCAGGTATTCGTCTACCACGAGGGCGATTATTACCGCACCCGTCTGACCCATTCCATCGAGGTGGCCCAGATCGCCCGCACGATTTGCCGTGTCCTGGGGCTCGATGAGGACCTCGGCGAAGCCTTGGCCCTGGCCCACGACCTCGGACATACGCCGTTTGGGCACGCCGGCGAGGAGGCGCTCGACGAGGTCATGCGGCCCCACGGCGGTTTCGATCATAACGCCCAAACCTTGCGGGTGCTGACGGTGCTGGAGCAGCGCTACATCGGTTTCGACGGCCTCAATCTCACCTGGGAAACCTTGGAAGGCATCGCCAAGCACAACGGTCCGGTCGGTGGCGGCGGCGAGGCGGTGCCCGAGTTCCTCCTCAGCTACGATGCCGAGTACGCGCTGGACCTGGGCACCTATCCGGGCGCGGAGGCGCAAGTGGCGGCCCTGTCCGACGACATCGCCTATAACAACCACGACATCGACGACGGCCTGCGCGCCGGTCTGTTTAGCGTAGAGGACTTGGCCGGCGTGCCGCTCGCCGGCCCCGCCTTCGGCGAGGTCCTGGCGGCCCATCCCGACGTCGACCGCTCGCGCCTCATCCACGAATCGAGCCGCCGCATCATCGACGGCATGGTCTCGGATGTGATCGCGCGCACGCGCCAGACCCTCGAAGCCAAACGGCCTGACAGCGCGGAGGACGTGCGCCGGCTTGGCCAGCCCCTGGTCTCGTTTTCGGACTCCATGGCCGAGCAGGACCGGCGCTTGAAGGCGTTTCTCTTCACGCACATGTATCGCCACGAGAAGGTCATGGCGATGGCCGAC
>JADFIH010000023.1 GCA_022566715.1 Pseudomonadota bacterium
GCCCGGTTCACGTCCTCCACGCGCTCCAAGGGCGTCCAGTGGCCGCACTGGGGCAGGATAATCACCTTCGCGCGCTTGATCGCCTTCCCCAGCTTTTGCACCGCGGGCGGCGGGGCCACGCCATCCTCGTCGCCGGTGATCAAAAGGGTTGGGCACCTGATTTTGGACAGGGGCGCCGACCTTGCGGCTGCGAGCGCTTCACAACTGCGGGCATAGCCTTCGGCGTCCTGCCCCATGATGAACTCCCGCACGAGGGCCGCGAGTTCGGGCCGATGGGATTTGGTGGCGGCGGAGATCGAGACGTCCGCCAGGGTGTCGGCGATCGGCGTCATGCCCTTGTCACGGGCAAGTTTGGCGCGGGCGCGTATGCCCTGCCGCGCCGCTTGCGGCGGTTCGGCGAACGGTCCCAGGAGCGCTAGGCTCTTGACCTTCGCCGGGTACTTGGCCGCCAGGTGTTGGCAGACGATGGTGCCCATGGAGTGGCCCAGAAAATGCGCCGAACGCAGCTTGTGCGCCTTCATCAACGCCACGATGTCCTTCACATAGCCGGCGATCGAGAGCTTGCCCTTGACGGGCGAGCGCCCGGAGCCCTCCAGGTCGGGGCGAATCACCGTGAAATAGCGCGCCAGGACACCGGCCTGGGGGCCAAAGGCGTTCGAGGTTCCCCCCAGACCGTGAACCATAATAAGGGCGTCGCCCTCGCCGTGGCGTTCGACGGACAGCGATTTCCCGTTGATCATTTCCATTTCCGAGCGCCCCTCCCCGGCGTCTTCGCGGTCCTCATCGTGGACGCGCGCGCATTATTCCCGATACGAAGGATCTTCGCGGTCGAGCTTGCGCAACAGGGCCCGGAACGCTACCTCGGCAAACGCGCCGTCGCCAACGCCCTGAGCCGTCTTGACCGTTCGCTCGATGACGTCGCCGGACGGTAGAACGAGGTCCGTGGCGGCCGACTGGGCGGCGATCTGAATCCGGCAAGACCACTCCAGATAGTGCATGAGAAAATAGGTCCCCGCGATGTTCGACCCATAGGTCAGCGTCCCATGGTTGCGCATAAACATCATCCGCTTACCCTTCAGGCCGCGGATGAACGCCTCTTGCTCCTTCGGGGGCAGGCCGGGCCCCGCGTAATCGTAATAGCCGATCTTGCCGTGATAGGTGACGCCAAACTGATTGACCGGCAGCAACCCATGCTCTTGCACCGACACCGCAATCCCGGCGGTGGTGTGCAAATGCATCGCGCATGCGGTGTCGGGGTAGCCCTCGAAGACGGTACGGTGAACGATCCAACCCGCCGGATTGACCTCGCCCGGGACGGCGCCCACGTTGTTGCCTTCGATGTCCAACGTCAGAAGGTTGGACGCGGTCACCTCCGCGAACAGCAAACCATGGCAAATAAAGAGGAACCGTCCGGACTCGTCCGGTATGCGCGCGGACAGGTGCGTAAAGACGAGGTCATCCAACCCCGCTTGCGCGAAAAGGCGGTAGCACGCCGCAAGCTCCACGCGGGCCTTCCATTCCCCGGCGGGGACCGCGTCCTTCAACGCGTGCTCCGAAGGCTTGGCCGGGGGTAGGGATTCGTTCATCTGCGTCCTCCATCCTTCCGGCGCCCAGGCGCCTATCCGCCGAAGCGCGGTTCCGGAAGCCCCCTCACCCCAAGACCACGCACTTCGAAGAGACCACCGGCCGCCGGCTCGGGCGTATCCCGTTTTTCGAAGAAACCGTGCGGCGGGTGGGCGATGCGCGCCATCGACGTCACATACAAGATATCGAGATTCTCCCCGCCAAACATCACACTCGTCAAATTCTTGACCGGAAACGCGATTTCGCGGTCGATCGTTCCATCCGGCGCGTAGCGTATCAGACGGCCGGACACCACCTGGGCGTTCCAAATGTAACCCTCTTCGTCCACCGTCGACCCGTCGGCGCCGCCGGGCTCGCCCTTGAGATCGACAAGGACCCGCTTGCCGCTCAGCGCGCCCGTTTCGATGTCGTAGTCGAAGGCGTAGATCGCCGTCCAGGTTTCAGCGTAATAGAACGTCTTATCGTCCGGGCTCCAGCACGGCATGTTGGTGCAAATGATGCCGTCATCCAGCTTGGTCACGCTCATGTCCGGGTCGAGCCGGTAGAGCCCGGCGAGGCCGTCGGTTTCCTTTTCGTCCATTCCGCCGGCGATGAACCGCCCCCGCCGGTCGACCTTCCCGTCGTTGAGGCGTGTCCGGGGCTGATCCTCCTCGACCTTTTCAATCAGTTCGCACTGGCTGGTCTCGAAATCGAAGGTGTAAAAACCGTCGCGCAGAGCAAGGACGGCGCCGCCCTGCTCCCGCAAGGCCATGGCGCCGATGTCCTGCGGCACCGGCCAGGTCTTTGTGCGCCCGTTGCGCGGATCGTACCGGTTGACCGTCGGGCCCTTGCTGTCGATCCAATAGAGGACCCCATCGACGGGATCCCACAAGGGCCCCTCGCCCAATTCGTTTTTCGCATCGACGAGGAGTTCAATCTTTGGCATCGCGTTACTCGCTGGTCAAACGTATATGGGAGCCGCGCGGCGGCGCGCCCCAAATTCGGTACCACTACGGAGCGGCGTTTACGATGTTGCCTTCGGCATCCCGCGATAGCCCGGCGTTTTCGGCGCGTTCGATCACGTCGTCGGGCCACTCGACCTTGCCTGCGTCCTCCCCGCCAATGATCGCGAGAAGCAACTGCTCGCCGCCGCTGATGTTGCGAAATCCCCGCATGATCCCGGTCGGAACCGATATGACGTCGAAGGGGTCGAGCTCGATCTCGTTCTCGCCGTCCTCGCCCCAGTAGATCGCCCAACGGCCGCTCAGGGGCATGAAAACCTCGACCGTCGAGTGGCTATGCAGCGACGCCCCTTTTCCCTCGGCCGCCTTAATCAGTGTGAGATTGAAATACTCGACCGCCGTGATCGCGGGCTTCAAAGACGAATCCTCGGTGACCCCGGCGCCAATGATGTTGAAAATCTTGCGTTCGTACTCCGGCAACGCCGCGTCGATAAAAGCGGCTTCGCTGAAGTTCAGTTCGCCGAAGCGCGCCACGCGGCTCAATACTTCCTCGCGTGTAATCGGGCGGCTCTTGGCCGTTTCACCCGATTCACGGCCGGCGAGGACCGACCGCGTCGTTTTACCGGTGCCGATTTCCACGATGTTGCCGTCCTCGTCGAACGTCCAGCCCGCATCCCTGGCACGGTCGAGCAGACTTTGCGGCCAGGCGACTTTTCCCGCGTCGTTGCCGCCGACGATCGCCATCATGAGGTTGTCGCCATCGCTGGCCGCGCGGAATCCGCGCATGATGCCGGTTGGCACGGAAATCACGTCGAAGGTGTCAAGCTCGACGACTTCCTCTCCCTCCTCGCCCCAAAAAATCTCCCACCGCCCCTTCAGCGGCATGAAGACCTCAACCGTCGAGTGGCTGTGGAGCGAGGCGCCCTTTCCCTTCTCGGCCTGAATGAACCCAATATTGAATCCTTCCACCGCCGTGATGGCCGGCCGCATGGATGGATCCTCGGTCACGCCGGCGCCGATGATGTTGCTTATTTTTCGCTGGTATTCAGGCAACACTGAATCGAGGAACGCGGCCTCGCTGAAATTGACCTGAGATAGCCGGGACAAACGGCTTTGCATATCCTCGGCCGAAACGACTTTGCTGGCCATAGCTCACCCTCCATGAACTTTGCGCCTGCAAGGAACGGAATTGCACTCCCTGTAGGACCTCATTCAACACTGTAAGAGTGGCCCGAAAACGAGTCAATTCGCGGGCCTGGGTTCGGGCCGCGGGCGCGGCGTTGGGCCCGGACCGGCCCACGGTTCCAGTACAGACCGATGGCCCGGCCGCCTGTTCCAAGGTTTGGGCCCGGGATTTGGGCCCGGGATTTGGGCCCGGGATTTGGGCCCGGGATTTGGGATAGAGTTACTACCGCGTTTCGAATAGAATAAGAGCGCAGGGCACGGATCTCCATTTTCGAAATAATCGTCCGGCCTGCGTAAGGGGAGCGGTACCGCATCAGGACATCGCCGATTATCGATGCCCGGCCCGAGTTGGCGCTGGGTTTTGGTCCATGAATCGTGGTGCGTCCAATTGTCGGGGCGCGCACATGGGTCTCGACGCTAGGTTTAAGGGAGGGAGCGCCTAATGTACCCGGCAATCATCGAAGAATATCTGGCTCCGGCGACCGTGGCGGACGCCCTGGCGGCGATCGCGAAACACGATGGCGAGGCCACGGTTTTCGCGGGCGGCATGAGTGTCATGCAGGCGATCAAGGCCCGCCTCATCGAGGCGCGTTGTGTCATCGACCTCGGAAACATCGCCGAATTGCGCGGCGTCAGCGTCGGCCCCGATGGGGCGGCGATCGGTCCGATGACGCGCTATGCCGACCTGGTGCGCGACAAGAAATTGCACGGCGCCTATCAAGCGCTCAACGACGCCGCCTCGACGGTGGGAGATCGTCAGGTTCGCAACCGGGGCACGATCGGCGGCAGTCTTTGTTGGAACTATATTGCCGCGTGTATGCCGCCGACGGTTCTGGCCCTGGATGCTCGGATTGAGCTGACCGCGCCGGGGGGCGGCAAACGTACCGTACCCATTGGCGAGTTTTTTCTCGGTGCCCTGGAAACGGTGCGCCGGGATGAGGAGCTAATGACCAAAATCACGCTACCCGCGGCAAAGGGCAAGGCGGGCAGCAGCTACAAGAAATGGTCGACGCAGGTCGACGGCCTGCCGATCATCGGCGTCGCCGTGTATATCGAAACCGACGGCAGCGGCGTCTGCACCGTGGCCCGATTTGCGGTCGGCGGCATCCTCCCCATCGTCAAGCGCTCGGCGGCCGCGGAAGGTCAATTGGTCGGAACCAAGGCCAGCGACGCCGACGGCATTGCGCGTGCCACCGCGGCGGCGGCCGAGGAACTCGACCCCCAAGGCGACCGTTGGGTGCAAGCGGCGTACCGGAAATTGCTGATCCAGAGTTTGGGCGGTGAGGTGGTGGCCAAGGCATTCGAACGCGCAACGGGAGGCGCCGCATAATGAACAAGGACGTGAAAATCTCGATCAACGGCGTCGCCTATGAAAAAAGCGTCCCGCTGCGCATGCTGCTGGTCGATTTCATCCGCGACGAAGCGGGACTGACGGGAACCCACATCGGATGCACCTACGAGGGGCGCTGCGGCACCTGCACCGTGCAGATGGACGGAGAGGCGGTCAAATCGTGCATGCTCTTGGCGGTGCAAGCGGATGGCCGGGAAATCGCCACGGTCGAAGGGCTCGCGAGTAACGGCAGGCTGCATCCCTTACAAGAAGCCTTCAACGAGCACCACGCATTGCAGTGCGGCTTTTGCACACCCGGCATCCTGATGAACACCGAGGAGTTCCTGAAGGAAAACCCCGACCCGAGCGAAGCGGAAATCCGCCGCAGCCTGGTGGGGAACATCTGCCGCTGCACGGGCTACGACCACATCATCGACGCGATCCAGACCGCGGCTAAACGCCTGCGGCAGGCCTAGTCGATTCAACGCATTTTAATATTTCGAGGCTTTGACGATGACCACCAGCGAAAGCTCAGCCACCACGGTAAGTTCAGCCCCCGAAAGTTCCGATTGGGTCGGCCGGTCCTTTAAGCGCAAGGAGGACCACCGCCTCACCACGGGCAAGGGCCAGTATCTTGCCGACATCGCGGCGCCGGGGATGGCGCATCTGGTCTTTCACCGGAGCACCCATGCGCACGCACTGATCAAGAAAGTAGACACGAGCAAGGCGGCGAAGATGCCGGGCGTGCTCGCCGTGATCACGGGCGCCGAGCTCAAGGATCAAATCCTTGGATTTCCGCAGCCCGTCGTGGTGCCGGCGCTGGAGGCCAAGTACCCCACGTTCTGGCCGCTCGCCCTCGATAAGGTCAAGTTCCACGGCGAACCCATTGCGGCGGTCGTCGCGGTCGACAAATACCAGGCGGAAGACGCGGCGCTTGTGATCGAGGTCGAGTACGAGCCCCTGCCGGTCGTGCTCGACCCCGAGAAGGCGCTCGAAGCGGGCGCCCCGCGAGTCCACGAAATCTTTGACGACAACGAAATGTTCGCGCTGACCTTCACGGGCGGCCAGACTCAGGAAGAGCAGGACGCCAATGACAAGGACGTGGAGGCCCTGATCCAGGAGGCCGACGTCGTCGTCAAACAGCGCTTTCGCGTTCATCGGACCGGCGTAACGCCGATGGAAACCCGGGGCGCCTTGGCGCAATGGGACGAATCGGATGGACTGCTGGCGCATGTCACCACCCAGCGCCCGCACATCGACCGCTTGGCGCTCGCGGACATGCTCAGTATTCCGCCCCAGATGGTCCAGGTCATTGCGCCGCGCGATCAAGGCGGCGAATTCGGGGTCAAGGCGCCTTTCTACCGCGAACCCATCCTCGTTTGTCACATGGCGCGCAAACTCGGCCGGCCCGTCCGCTGGGTCGAGACGCGGGAAGAACACCTGATGTGCGTCAGTCAGGAGCGCGATCAGATTCACGACATCGAGGTCGCGGCCAAGAGCGACGGCACCATCACCGCGGTCCGCGACCGCGCCATTGGCGATGCCGGCGACGGTTGCGAGGGCGTGTATTGGGGCTTCCTCATGCCGTTTCTCGGCGCCGCCCTCCTGCCGAACGCCTATGACCTGCCGAAATGCGACATCAAGCTCCGGGTTGCCTTCACGAACAAATCCGCGCTTTCGCCGGCGCGCTCCTTCGGCGCGTTTCCGGCCCGGTTCGCACTGGACCGCGCCATCGATCTGGTGGCCCGGAAGCTCGGCATGGACCCCGCCGACGTGCGGCGCAAGAACCTGATCACCGAATTGCCCTACACGAGCGCCACGGGCGTTCATTACGACAGCGGCGATTTTCTCAAGACCTGGGACAACCTGACCAAGACGATCGGACTTACGGCCTTCCGCAAGGAACAGGCGAAGGCGCTCAAGGAGGGCCGTTACATCGGCATCGGCTTCGCCGTCGGCGCCGAGCTCTCGGGCGTCGCGTCCGAAGTGCTGGTGCCCATGGAAAACCAGCCCGGCTACGGCGCGGCGACGGTGAGAGTCGACCCGCGCGGCACCGTCCTCGTTTTCGAGGGCGACGCGCCCGGCGGGCAGGGCCACGAAACATCGTTGGCTCAAATCGCCGCCCAGGAGTTCGGGATTCATCCCAACGATATCGTCGTCAAGACCGGCGACACCTCGATTACGCCGTTTGGCTCAGGCACCATTGGCGCCCGCGCGGGCTCCTACACCGCGAGCGCCGTGTCGATCGCTTGCCGCCGCCTGAAGGACAAGATCGCCGTGATCATGGCCCACGACCTCAAACTGGAGGACGCAACGCCCGAGGACTTCGAGTTCAAGAACGGGGAAGTCATCTACAAGGGCGGGAACATCCGGAAGACGTTCGTCGAGATGACGAATCGGATCATCATGATGCCGCTGGATCTGCCGGAGGGCGTCGACGCGGGCCTTGACGAGACGGCGTTCTTCGAGGCCGACAAGCCCATGATCTGCTTCTCCTGTCACGGAACGATTATCGAGGTGGACGCCGACACCGGCCAATTCGAAATCAAAAAATACGTCACGTCGGAAGATGCGGGGACCGTCATAAATCCGCTGATCGTCGAAGGACAGGTGCAGGGCGCCGTGGTTCAGGGAATCTCGAACACGATCTTCGAGGAGTTCGTCTACGACGAGAACGGACAGCAACTGACCGCCGACTTCGAAAATTATCAGATCGCGTCGGCGGCCGACGTGCCGCGGGTCATGGTGACCCACGCCGGGGTCCCCTGCCCGCATACGCCGCTCGGAACCCGCGGGCTCGGAGAGGGCCTGCCCGGCCCGGTCCCCGCGGCATTGGGCAACGCGGTCTCGGATGCGCTACAGCCCTTTGGCATCGAGATCACGGACCTACCGCTGCGCGCCAACAAAATTTGGGCAATGATTCAAGAGGCGAAGAAGAAGACCGCCGCTTGATGGGATGAGCGCAACGGCCTCAAGCTCTGGCGACCCGCAAGGTCCGGGCGGCGGGCCGGCGAAGGGAATTATCCGGGCCACACGCGGCCGGCCAAGCCTCAGGTCAAGTTAGGGACGCGCCCGTCGCAAACCGCTTGCCGGTAGAGTCGTCGAAAAAATGGCACTTGGCGAGATCGAAACGGACCGAGACCGGCTCTCCGAGCTCGAATTGAGGCTGACCGGGTATCTGCGCCCGTAGTTTGTGCTCGCCCGCGGCGATATCGATGATGGTGAAGGCGCCCAGGGGCTCGACCTCATGGATCTTGGCGGAGATGCCATCCTCCGAGCGCTCAATGATGACGTCCTCCGGACGCACGCCGATGACTGCTTTCCCGTCTGCCTGATCCAATTCACCCGCAAGCGCCAAAGCGACGCCCAGCTCCTCGACGCGGAACTCCGCCTTGCCGGCATCGAAGGTCCCGTTGATGAGATTGATCGGCGGCGAACCGACGAACTCCGCGACATAGCGGCTGATCGGCGAATTGTAGATTTCCTGAGGCGTGCCGATTTGCGCGATGCGCCCGGCCTTCATGACGCAGAGCCGGTCCGCGACCGACAGGGCCTCTTCCTGATCGTGAGTCACGTAGACCAGCGTGTGATTGAGCTCGCGTTGGAGCCGGCTCAACTCGACCCGCATTTCCTCCCGCAGACGCGCATCGAGCGCCGAAATCGGCTCGTCCATGAGATAGGCGTTGGGATCCCGGACGAGCGACCGGCCGATGGCGACGCGCTGCCGCTCGCCGCCGCTCAGGTGGGCCGGCAATTTGTCCAGCAAACTCGTAATGTGCAGGGTCTCGGCGACCTCGCCGACCTTACGCTCGATCACGTCGCGCGCCATCTTCCGCTCCTTAAGCGGGAACGAAAGATTCTGGCGAACCGTCATGTGCGGGAACAATGCAAGATTTTGAAAAACCATGGCAAAGTTTCGGTCGGGCGCGGGGACGTCGTTGACCGTCCGCCCGTCAATTCGGATCTCGCCTTCGTCGGGCGTTTCCAGACCGAGCAGCAAGCGTAAAATGGTCGTCTTCCCACAACCGGGGGGACCATAAATGCAAAAGAATTCGTTGTCCTCGATAACCAGATCGATCTCCGCGACCGCGGTCGTCGAACCAAACCTCTTGGTTACGCCGGCGAGTTCAAGTTTGGCCATTTCAAGTATCGCTCACCGGATCGCCACGCCCGTTTGGGCGTCGAATAAATGGCTCGCCCCCGCATGAGCAACGGCATCCAGGGTTTCCCCAACCTTCGTCGGCGATTGGTTGCCCTCCAACACCTTGATCTCGTGATCCGTTTCTCCAAGATGCACGATCGAGCGGGCCCCAATTCGCTCCACGAAGTTGACGCCGAGCGACAATCCGCGGCCCTCTTTTTCGCCCCGGCGGAGCGTAACGTTCTCCGGCCGAACGCCATAGACCAGGTCCTGCCGCGCCGCCTTCTTGCACAGGGCGAGCAAGGATTCGTCTTCGACCATGAGCCGCCCGCCGGCGCCGAAATCGAGCACGACCTCGCCGCCCTCGTCGGTGATCCGGCAAGGCAAAAGATTCATGCTCGGGCTGCCCATGAAGTTGGCCACGAAGAGATTGGCGGGCTTGTTGTAAACCTCGAGCGGCGTCCCGAACTGTTGCAAGACGCCAAGGTCCATAATGGCGATGTGGTCCGCCATACTCATCGCCTCGAGCTGATCGTGCGTCACGTACACCATGGTCTGCTGCAATTGATGCTGCAAATGCTTCAACTCGGTGCGCATCTCGGCGCGAAACGCCGCGTCCAAGTTGCTTAGCGGTTCATCGAGCAAAAAGATTTGCGGGCCCAAGATGGCCGAACGCCCCAACGCCAAACGCTGCAACTCATTCACGTTGAGCCTCGAGGACCGCCATTCCAACCGATGCGTTAGACGCACCAATTTGGCCATATCGGCGACTCTGCGTTCGATCTCGCCGGCCGGAACGCCGGTCACCTCGAGCCCGAACGAGAGATTCTTGTAAACGGAAATGTGGGTGAAGATCGCGTAATTCTGAAATACGAACCCTACGCCGCGGCGGCGCGCGGAGACATTTTGCACCTCGACGCCGTCGAACAGCACTTGTCCGGCGGTCGGGTGTTCGATGCCGGCGATCATGTTCATCGTCGTCGTCTTGCCGCAACCCGACGGGCCGAGGATCGCGACGAATTCCTTGTCCTCGATCATCAGGTCCAGGTCCTTGACGGCGATCAGGTCACCGAACCGTTTGGTGAGACCGACGAGTTCAATCGACGACATCGGCGTTCATCCTCTTACTTGCTCGTGCCATGACGGTAAGCCCGATGATCGCGAAGACGCTCAGCGCGATGAGAATGGATAATCCGATCGCGGCCACATAGGACCAATCGAGGTCGTTGAAGGTCAACTTGAATATCCAGACCGATATGGTTTCCGTGGCCACGCCGGGCCCGCCCTTCGTCATGATGAACATGAGATCGAAAAGCTTGAACGATTCAACCGCCCGGATCACCAGCGCGATAACGATGACGGTCTTCATACGCGGCAACACGATTCGCACGAACTTCTGCCCCCAACTCGCGCCGAGCAGGGTCGCGGCCTTGAGCTGGTCTTCCGGCACGCCAAGGATTCCGGCCAAAAGAATGAGGAACATCAACGGCGTCCATTGCCAAATATCGGCCACCATGACCGCGATCATCGCCAAGTTGGGACTGCCAAGCCACACGGTGTCGATGCCCAGAAGTTGATTGAGCGGTCCGTTACTCTGAAAAATCATGAAGAACATGTACCCGGCGACGGCGGGTACGATCATCATGGGCATGATGAGAATGGAATAGAAGATGCGCTTGCCCGGAAAGGAATCGACGAATAACGTCGCCAGCCCGAAACCGATGAGAAACTCGACGGGAACGACCACGGCCATGATGAGCACCGTGCGGCCGATCGCATCCCAAAGGCGCTCATTCGTAACGAGATCGATGTAGTTATAGAACCAGGTAAACGACTTATAAGCGTAATACCAATCCTCGCCGTCGAGCGGACTCCAAAGAGTCAAGCTCACGTAAAGCTGCATGACCAACGGAAATGCGACGATGAACAGCAGCAGGAGTTGCGCCGGCAAAGTCATATACAGACCCAGCCGCTTGCGCTGCTGGTCGAGCGTCCGCGGCTTGGCCTTGCCCTCCACCGCGGCGGCGGCCTCGGTCCCCATGGTCTGGCTGGTCACTGTTTCAACGCCCCGAAGGTCAGCCCACGAACCAGGTGCTTCTGAATGATGATGCCCAGAATGACCGGAGGTATGACGGCGATCAATCCGAGCGCCGCCTTGGCGCCGTACATTTGCCCCGTCATCGCGGATGTCAGCGCGTTCATGTAGACCGGAATGGTGACCCAGTCCTTGCGTGTAAGCAGCAGCGCGATGACGTAATCGCTCCAGTTCAAGATGAAGACGAACAGGATCGTTGTCGCCAGTGCCGCTTTGACCATCGGCAACGTGACCCGGTAGAACACGCGCCAGGGGCTGCAGCCCTCGACCAACGCCGCCTCCTCGATCTCGCGCGGGACTTCGTCGAAGAACGTCATCATGAGCCAGAAGGCAAACGGTAGCGTGACGATGCCGTATATCAGCGACAACCCCCACCAGGTGTCGATCATGCCGAGGAATGCCCACATGATCATGACCGGGATCAACACGGCCAAGGGCGGGAACAAGCGCAATTGAAGCACCCCGAGCGGCAGGTTCTTGCCGACGCCGAAGCGGCTGACGCCATACGCCCCCAATGTGCCGGCGACCACGGCGATCAGCGTGCCGAGCGACGCCGTGACAAGGCTGGCGAAGATGGGACCCGTGGCGGAACGGTCAAGACTGACGATCAGCTGATCCGATGTCCCGAAGAAGATGAACTCATAATTTCCGAACGTCGGTTCTTTCGGAAGCCAGGTCAGGTCCTGGACCGTCGTCGTCCACTCGGCCACCGGCTTGAAGGCCATCGTCGCCATCCAGGCGACGGGAAATAGCGCGGCGATGACCGCGATCAAAATGACTGCGTAGCGGACCCCGTTGGCGAGGGTCAGGTGGGATTTCATTTTCCAGAACTCTCCGGACTATCTCGACGGCGCCACGGCCGCGGAGCCGCGACGAAGACGGGCGGGCCAGGCTATGCGCGGCCCACCCGTCTTGGCCTCAACTAAACTCAGAGCTTACGCCTCGTCGATCAGGGTGGGCCAACCGGACCGGTCCGCGTTGATCGCGTCGATCATCTTGGTCTCGCCCCGTTTCTTCATAATCCGGCGCCATTCCTTGGCGGTTCTTTCCATCGCCTCCTTGGCGGTCATCCCGCCGACCATCGCCGTTTGCAGATTCTCGTCGAGGGCATTGTGAAGCGACGCCGCGCCCGGATAGTTCATGGTCGGCACCGACCGCTTGATCGTCTCCTTAATTACGGGCACGTGATAGTCGTGATAGGTCTTGATGACCAACGGATCTTCAAAATTGGCCAGTTGGAACGGGTCGAAGAACCCGCCCGGGTTAGCGGTCAGCCACGTGAAGATACGAGTCGATCCGGCCCATTGCAGGAACAAGTAAGCCGCTTCGGGATACTTGCTCTGCGTCGAGACACTGCCGTTGTTGCCAAGGTAGTGCGTCGAGCGCCGAACCAGTTGCGAACCGAACTGATGCCCAGGCGGCAGGAAGGAACCCAGCTTACCCGTCAGCGGCGTGGCCGGCGTACCGTCCGCGTTGAGGCGGTCGTTGAACTTGGGCAGATTTGTGAACGTCGCGATCATGACGGACTTCAAATTAGCCATCTGTCCATAGTATTCCGCCCAGCTCCAGCTGAGAGCATCGGGTGGAGCCCACTTGAAGCTGTTGATGTGCTCCTGCGTCGCCAGGATACCCAGTTCCGTGTCGATCTGCGGATTGCCCTCTTCGTCGAAAAGGAAGAAGTTCGGAAGGGCCTTACTGACGTAACGGTTGTACCATGTGCTGATCCCCCAGAATGGGCTCATCATGTTGCCGTTACCGAAGAGTCCCTTCTTGGTGAAGAAATCCGCGATCGCATCGGTTTGTTCCCACGTCTTCGGATGGTCGAGTTCCATATTATATTGGTCCTCGAACTCTTTCTTGTTCTGCGGATCGTCGAACAAGTCCTTGCGGTAAACCCACGTCTGGAAATCGCCGTCCAGCGAGACCGACAACGTTTCGCCTCCATATTTGTAAAGCAGGTCGTAAATTTCAGGCGTCGGCGTTCCGCGTTGGCGATCGTTGAAATCGGCGCCGTATTTGGTGATGAAATCGTCAAGCGGCACGACGGCGCCCAACGCGCCCAAATCGCCCATGGCGTTTTGATTGTGGGTATAGATGTCGAAGGCGCCCGATTTGGTCGTCACGTCCTGCACGACCCGGGTCAATTGGTTCTCCGGCGAAACGCCCGTAAAGTTGATCTCGATGCCGGTCTCTTTCTCGAAGACATCCTTGGCGAGGGTAGACGTCGCCGGGTAGGGCTTCGTGAAGTGGCCGATGCCGCCGTCGGTCATGAGAATGTTGAGCTTGTCGGGAGCCTTTCCCGCCGCCTTCAACCTCTTGATGCCCTCGATGGCGCGGCCTTCGGAATGTGACTCGTTGTACTGGTAACGCTCCGCTCCCTCGAACCCCGTGGGACCGCCCGTCATCCCGGCGGCCAAACCCAATCCCTGGGCCCGCGACGGCGAGAACAAGTACTTCGGCGCAATACCGATGGCGGAGGTCAGCGCGAAGCCCGCTGCGCCCCCCTTGAGCACCTGCCTCCTCGTAATCTTTCTCTTTTTGGGTGCGTGACTCATATTTATACCTCCCCTTTTGCGAATGGTCCCGGCGCAAAAACCGAGACCCGGAATGCGTTTTATCGTGCGTAAGACAAGATTTTCAGCGTTGCAAGTCTATCCCATTTCGTTGCGGATGCGAAGGCCGATTACTTTGCGCGACAATGACCCGGACATTAAATTTCCACCGTCCGCAACTCACGTGGCCCGCCGGCCCACAAAGGACGCAGAGGGACATCATGCCGTTGACTGATATTCACCCCGTTGCGATCGAGACGCGGAACCTCGAGGCCGCGAACGAGCTTTACCCCGGCGTCCCGAAGGCGACCGGCGGCGCCGAGGCGCCGGCCGGCGGCAACACATCCGCGCCCGCAAAATTTTTGAGCGGGAGGTCCCGGCCAAAACAACCGGAATGGCGGCCGCGAAGTCATGCGCTGTGCCGCCCTTGCCGCCCAAGTCCCGATTCCTGAACGGCGCGGGGGATGGAGTCGATGTTTCCGGGCGCCATCAGGTGGGCTCCGGAGACGCCGTCGATTAGTTGAAGCTGCTCGATGAGCTCGGCGCAAATCCTGATGCCTTCGCCCTTGGGGTCGCCCGCCTTTTCCAGCCGCTCGATGATGTGGCCGGGAACGATCACCCCGTGCAGGTTGTCGCGCATCCAGCGCGCCGACCGCGCCGAGGCGAGCGGCCCGAGGCCGATGAGAAGGTACACGCGGTCGGTCAGGCCGGTGTCTTCCAAGCGGGCCGCATAGCGGCGCACCACGTCGATATCGAAGCAGAGTTGAGTTTGCACGAATTGAGCCCCGGCCTCGACCTTGCGCTGTAGCGATGTGGGCCGCCAACCCGGCGCGGGATCGATCGGCGTATCGGCGGCCCCAATGAAGAAGCGCGGCGGCGAGATGATTTCCCGCCCCGAAGGAAGCGCGCTGCCGTCGCGCATCTTGGCCGCCAGATGTATGAGGTCGCGGCTATCCAGATCGAACACCGGCTTGGGCGGCGGCACCTCGTTCGGATCGGGTTCGTCGCCACGCAAGACCAAGATGTTGCGAACGCCAAGGGCGGAAGCGCCCAAAAGATCGCTTTGCAGGGCAATTCTGTTGCGGTCGCGGCAGGTGAATTGAAGCACCGGATCGATGCCGTGAACGGCGAGAATCGCCGCCGCGGCCAGGCTCGACATATGAACGCGGCCGCGCGGTCCGTCGGTGACGTTGACCGCGTCGACCCAGCCGCGCAGGGGCTCCGCCATTTCGAGCAGGGCTTCGGGCGCGCCCGAAACCGGGGGCGTGATCTCGGCGGTGATGGCGAACGCACCGTTCAACAGGGTCCGGACCAGCCGGGTTTCGACGGGGGGCAGCGGTGTGCTGGTCATCGCCCTAGCCCCGCCGCCGTGAGACCACGTAGGATTCGTCGAAGAACCACAACCCGCCGCGTTCCTCGAGCACCTCGCGCGTCGCGTCGAGGTACGACCCGTCGTGAATCACGTCCTCGAGCCGGTCGTCTTCGATCTGAGCCACGTAGGTCGCGGCGTTCCAGGCCGCGAGCAGGGTCGACGTGCCGATCCCGCCCGTGTCCAACTCGCTCGGCAGGGTGTGCATGTCGTAACGGAAGATGGCGCGCTTGTCCGAGTAGGTGTTGAAGTTGAGATCGCGGTGGGTTCGGCCGATCTCCTGTTTCAGGACCTTGAGCAGGTCGTGACGATTGGTCCGGAACGGGTCCTCCCCGGGCCAGAGCTTGCGGACGATCTCGATCCCGGGGTCGTGCCCATGGGAGTGAATGCCGAGCAGCCGGCCCCCCGGCGCCAGGCCCTTGGCCAGCGGCGCGATCACCTTCCGCGCCTTGAATTCGACCGGCATGCGGGCGCGGTAGGGTTGCGAGGCGATCACCAAGTCGAAATCGGCGAGCCCTCCGCCCGGCCGCGGAATGATCTGATCCAACAGAAACTTGTGGTCCTCACGATAGAGCACCAGCACCGAGGGGCGCTCGTAAAGGGGGTTGCCGGTCTTCGGGCTGGACCGAACCCGCCAACCGTCCGAGAGGACCGGTTGCAGGTTCGCGATCTGCTCGTCGAAATCGTGGGCCGAGTCGCCGGCAAGCGGCACCTCGATCCAGTTCAGGCTCGCCGCCGCCTGCATGGAGCGTGGCGTAAGCCATGGCGACTCGGTGTAATAGAGATTGGTAATGACCAGGACCGTGGCGGGATGCTCGTTGAAGCGGTCGGGCATTTTCTCGAGACTCAGCCGCACATCCTCGAAGCTGATCTCCTTGCCGACGATGTAGAACGGCAACGTGGGAAAGCGGCGGTGCATGTGGCGCATGACGCGGGCCAACACGGTTCCGTCGCCCATGCCCGCGTCGAATACCCGCAGCGCCGGTGGCCGCGGATGGACATGGGCAAGCTCCATGCCCGCCCGTTCGGCCACGACCCGCTTCTCGCTGCAGGTGTTGACGAACATCAGGTATTTCTGACGGTTGTCGTAAAACCGGAAGGCGTGGCGCTTGTCGGCCCCGACGGGCGGTTTTTGTTCCGCGGCGTCGCTCTTGGTCGAAGCCGCCGGTGTAACGGCGGACGTCGAAGCCGCCGGTGTGGCGGCGGACGTCGCAGCCGCCGGTGTGGCGGCGGGACCGGGAGCCTGCGCCGGTTCGGCCACGGCCGAACCGTTGGACATATGCCGCCGCACGCGTGACACCGTGGCCGTCGTCACGCCCCGACCGTCCCGCAGACGGCCCACGAACTTGCCGTCGTTGACGGCCTGGCGGCCGAAGGTGCTCTCGGCAATGCCGGCGCGGCGGCAAAATTGCTCGATCTCGTCGATCAACGCTTGGTTGTCGTCCATGCGCGGTGAACCCTCGGACCCCGTGACAAGCCCGGGGGCGGCAAATACGTTAACATATTGTCCCAAATCCCCATAGGCGCAAGAAAGTGGGCAGCTTCCCACACCGTGGGCCAGAAACTTGGCAGTTGAAGGCGATTTTTCGCGACATCGGGTGGGAAATATCCCAACGCTTTGGGAGGACGCCCTGGGCCCAACCCCTGATCGGGCCCTACGCAATTTCGATCCAAGGGGTGGCTCCGGCCGTGGTTTTCGACGCCCTCCTGAACGTCCGGATCGACGTTCCATGAGTGGTTCGACCGGATTCCTCGGCTCGCCGATCCCGCCGATACCGATCGAAACCGCATCGCCGGGCGCCAAATGGTTTGGCGGATCAAACCCATGCCGGCCTCGGCGGGCGTACCCGCGGCCATAAGGCCGCCCGCCTCGAGAGTCATTTGCCGCGGAAGGAGTTTCGATGTCCGCCTCGACCCCTCGAAATAGACGGCGGCGGCGGACAAGCTCCGGAGTTTTCGGTTCAGGACAGGGGTTCCCATCCCCTGTAATCTCAGCCCTGCTGTCGCCGCAGGATTGGGGAGGTGTCATGAACATCGAAGGACGATTAGAGCGCGTCGAAAAGAGGTTGCGGATTTTTCAAGGGATCACCGCCGCCGTAATCATTCTCCTCGGCGCCGTCATCTTCCGGGACGCCGTGCCGGGTGCGCGGGCCGGCAGCGAGCCGCAAACCATCCCGGAGAAAATTCAGGCCCGCGCCTTTGAAGTCGTCAACCCGGACGGCGTCATTGTTGCCCGGCTCGGCGGTGGCATCTTCAATTCCGGGGACCTTGTCATCAACGGCTACAGCAAGCCATTCTCGGTTATCCGCTCGGTTCAGATCTATGGGGCCGGGATCGCATTTCACTCGAAAATTATCGACCCCTCCGTGGATATGAGTCAGATTCTTGTCACCATTGGCGCCAACAGACGAGGTGGGCTTTTCGCAATCTACAATGATGAGGAAAAGCTCTCGGTGGTAGTCAACGCGACCGCCAGCGGCGACGGGGAAATCATGATCGCGGACCGGACCGGGCGGCCTCTGGTTCGGATCGGCGCCGATGGCCCAACTTTGGAGAGTGGCGCCGAACGCCCGGCGGGCCGCTTGAGCATCTACGACTCGCAAGGGCGCGCCGCCGTAACGCTGCGCACGAATGCCCAGGGGAACGGGATCGTCGAGCTATCGGAGTAATCCGATCTAGGGAAGACGTTTCCGGCCAGGGGGCAAATCCGGATTGTCCGGCACATGGACAAGCCAAGACAAGCCGGCGGCGCGCCATTGCATCCCCGGTCGAGAAGGTTTCTAATTCAAACAGTCCCGTCAGAGAGTCCGGGAGATTTTGGGAGGAGATACCATGTTCAAAACGCTTGGCGTTTTGGCGGGCGTGGCCGTCCTCGGCTTTACGCTCGCCGGACCGGCCCCGTCCGCACTCGCGCAGGGGTCGGAAAACGTTGTCCGAATCGGTACGGATGTCGATGCCGGTACGTTGGACCCCCGCATCATGCGGGACACGACGGCCTACCGCGCCATCAACCTGATCTACGACGGACTCGTTCAGCTCGATGAAAATCTGCAGCCGGTACCCGGTCTTGCCGTGAGCTGGGAGAATCCGGACCCGAAGACTTGGATATTCCATCTGCGCGAGGGCGTGAAGTTCCACGATGGCACCCCGGTTACCGCGGAGGACGTGAAGTTCACCCTGGACACCATTCGCGATCCGGCGCTGAAGGCCCGCTTCCGCTCGCTTTACGCCCCGATCGACACGGTCGAGGCCGTCGACAAACTGACGGTGAAGATCAGCCTCAAGGAGCCTTACGCACCGCTCCTGAGTTACCTGGACCTTGGCATCGTCCCCAAGCACGCCGTCGAAGCCGGGGTCGATATCAGCAACAAACCAATCGGCAGCGGTCCCTATCGCCTGGTGAAGTGGGACAAGGGTAGCAAGATCGTGCTCGAGGCCAATCCCGATTTCTGGGACGGCGAGCCGACCATCAAGAACATAGAGCTCGTGCTCGTCGCCGATAACACCGCGCGGGCCCAGGCGCTGGAGGCTGGCGACCTCGATATGATCCAGTCGCCCCTGTCGCCTCAAGACATCAAGCGGCTGCAAGGCAACGACAAATTCGCGAACAGCATCCAGAGCGGTATCGCGATCACGTACCTCAATTTCAACACGGCGCGGCCGAACCTGAGCGATCCCAAGGTTCGCAAAGCCCTGGCGATGCTGATCGATCAGGACACCATCGTCGACCAGATCTTCGAGGGAACCGATCAGAAGGCCACCTCGATCCTGCTGTCCTCGTGGGCGGCGTACGATCCCAATATCCGCCAGCCCACCTACGATGCCGCCGGCGCCAAGGCCCTATTGGCGGAGGCCGGCTGGACCGATTCGAACGGCGACGGCATCCTCGATAAGGATGGCCGGAAGCTCACGGTCGAGCTTGGGACCCATAGTGAAGACCCGAACCGGATCCAGACCGTCGAGTACATCCAGAATATCTTCAACCAGAACGGCATCGAGACGAAGCTGCGGATCTCGGACTGGCCGTCCTTTTCCGCGCGCTTCCAGGAGGGCGATTACGAGCTCATCCTGGTCGGCTGGACTCAACTCGTGGATCCGGACCGGGTGACCTTCGGCCAGTTCCGTACGGGTGGCAGCTTCAACTGGGGCGGCTATAGCAACGAAAAAGTCGATGCCTTGCTCGATGAGGGCCGCTCCTCGTCGGACCCGGCGGTACGTAATCGCGTGTACCGCGCGGCGGCCACGATTATCTCGGAGGAGGTGCCCTACTACATCATCTCCTATCAGGGCTATCAGGTCTTTTACGACCCGGCGATTGAAGGTTACATTGCGAACCCGCGTGGGATGCTGCGTAGCCTGAAGAACGCTTCGATCAACTAAGCGGCGTTTCTCGCCGCGTTTCTCATGGGCTGGGCCAGCCGGAATTGATACACCGGCCGGCCCGGTTCTTTTTGAAGACCTCGGATGCTTGCTTACACCGTCAAGCGGATTCTGCTCGTGATCCCGACGCTTGTCGGCATATTGGTCCTCGTATTCGGGCTCATGCAAGTTGTGCCGGGCGACCCGGCGGCGATTCTCCTCGGCGAACAAGCGACGGCCGAGGCCATCGCGGAGGTGCGCCACGAACTCGGCCTGGACCGGCCGCTTCCGGTACAGCTTGGCGATTACCTTTGGAGCTCCCTGCGGGGTGATCTAGGGGACTCGTTTTTCCAGAACGAGCCGGTCACCCGCGCCATCGGGGCCCGGCTCGGCGCCACCATCGAACTCGCCGTCGCGTCGCTCGTGTTCGCCATCGCCCTTGGGCTCTTCCTCGGCGTTGTCGCCGCGATCAATCAGGGCTCGATCATCGACGTGGTGAGCATGTTGTTTGCTCAACTTGGCGTCTCGATGCCCGTGTTTTGGCTGGGTATTCTGTTGACCTTTTGGTTCGCCGTGGAATTGAACTGGCTTCCGGCCATTGGACGCGGCGAGCCAATTCCCGCCGCCATCGCCGCCGCCCTGAGCGGACGTCCCGGCGTGCTTCTTAATTCGTTGTCGCACCTTCTTCTTCCCGCCGTCGCTCTTGGTCTGAACAGCGCCGCGGTGATTAGCCGCCTCGTGCGCTCGTCCATGCTGGAGACTCTGAACGAGGATTACATCCGCACGGCGTACGCCAAGGGGCTCCCCCCCAGCGCGGTCGTTGTGTCCCACGCCCTGCGCAACGCGCTTCTTCCGGTCATCAGTGTTATCGGCCTGCGCTTCGGCGTGCTGCTAGGCGGCGCCGTTCTGACCGAAGCCATATTCGGCTGGCCGGGCCTTGGCCAACTCGCGGTGACGTCGATCTCGCAGCGCGATATTCCGCTGGTGCAGGGTGTCGTCCTGGTCTTCGCGCTGATGTTCACCCTCGTCAATCTCGCGGTCGACCTGCTCTATGGCGTGATCGACCCCCGCATCCGCTTCGAATAGGCCAGGTATGCGCAAGGCCTACCGGAACCCTTCTCTCGTTGTCGGCGGCGCCATCGTCGCCGCCATATTCATCATCGCCGTGTTCGCGCCCTGGTTGACCGGTTTCGAGCCCGACCAAATGGACATGGCCAACCGTCTGGCCCCGCCGGGCCGCGGCCACATCCTCGGAACGGACAATTTTGGGCGTGACCTCTGGACCCGGGCCGCGTTCGGCTCGCGCGTCTCGGTGGTGATCGCGCTCCTGTCGGTCGGAGTCGCGATGGTCATCGGAACCACCGTCGGGCTGATCTCCGGTTATTTTGGCGGTTGGGTCGACCTAATCATCATGCGCGTCGTCGATATTTTCCTGGGTTTCCCGGCCCTCATTTTAGCGTTGGCGGTCGTCGCCGTTCTCGGGCCCGGCGTCATCAACGTGTCCATCGCGCTGATCGTCGTCTTCTGGACGGAATACGCCCGCGTTGTTCGGGCGATCGTGTTGTCGGAACGCGAGCGCGAGTATGTCATGGCCGCACAGGCGATCGGGGCGTCGACCCCCCGGATCCTCTTCCACGAGATTTTTCCGAACACCATTGGACCCGTGGTGGTGCTGGCGACGCTCGGTTTGGGTACGGCGATCGTTGCCGAATCCGCGTTGAGCTTTCTCGGGTTCGGCGTTCCGCCGCCAACCCCGACCTGGGGCTGGACCTTGTCCTTCGGCATGCGGTTCCTACGCACCAACGTTTGGCTGTCCGCGGTGCCGGGGTTTGCCATAATGATCACCGTATTGGGCTTCAACCTGCTCGGGGACGGGTTGCGCGACTATCTGGACCCGAAAGGCGTTTCGGGACGTGAGCGCGTCCGCGATGCGGCCTCGGAGGCCGACGCCAAAGTACAGGGGGTATCATGAGCAACATGCGTTTCGTTCCAATTTCCACCCTTGCCAACGGGGCGGAGCTTGGGCTGCACATTCACGAGATCGTCGGCGAAAAGGGCGACGGCCCGACGGTCGGCATCTCGGCGGCCGTCCACGGCAATGAGCCGACCGGCACACACATTATCTTGGAGTTGGCGCGGCGGTTCCGCGCGCGGCCTGATTTTCGCGGCCGCTTGCTGCTCCTTCCCGTGGCGAATCCGCTCGCCTTCGAAGGCAACAGCCGCTGTACGCCGCTCGACCACCAGAACCTCAACCGGTTGTTCCCGGGCGACAAGGGCGGCTGGTTCACCGAACAGCTCGCCGCCGTCATCGCCGAGGAGTTCCTGACGAAAATCGACGCCTTCGTGGACCTTCACTCCGGCACCGACCGGCCGACCGTGGACTATGTCTATATCCGTAACGCAGAAGCGCTCTCCCGCAGCTTCGGGTCGCGCATTCTCTACCGCCCGCAGGAGGGCGTCGGCGGCACCATCTACGAGGGCACCTCGGTCTCGGTGACCGAGCAGCGCGACGTGCCATCCGTCGTCGTCGAACTCGGCGGCGGGGTCATCGACCAGGCCCCGTACATAAAGCGCGGCGTGGCCGGCGTTCTCAACATCCTCAAGACCCTGAAGGTGCTGGACGGCGAACCGGCGCCGCCGCCACCCCAGATCGTCGTGCGTGGGATCGAGCTCTTCCGCCCGACCCAAGGCGGGTTCCTCGAGACAGACGCGCCGCCGCTGGGCGAGGAGATCGCCGGTGGCGCCGTGCTCGGCCGCGTGGTCAGCCCTTACACCTTCGAGGAGGTGGAGGTCATCAAGAATTCGGTGCCCCATGGCATCATGATCCTGTCCCATCTGACCCGAAACCTCGTCCAGCCTGGCGACTACGGTTACATGGTGGGCGACCTGGATGGACACGAAACCTAGGGAGTGCGGAATGGCGCGTGAATTAAAAAACTCGGCGGCCCTGTTCGAGCGGGCCTGCCACCGCATCCCGGCCGGGGTGAATTCCAACACTCGGGCGCGCAAGCCGCATCCCATCTATTTCAAACGCGCGGCCGGACCGCACGTATGGGATGTCGACGGGAACCGTTACATCGATGTCACCATGGGCAATGGCGCCATCCTTCTCGGTCATGGCGACCCGGGCGTTCAGGACGCCGTGGCGAAGGCGCTCGAAAGCGGCCTGACCAACGGTTTGGAGTGGGAACGGGCGGCGGAGGTCGCCGACCTCTTCCTCAAGTGCGTGCCGACGATGGACCTCGTGCGTTTCACCAACACCGGGACGGAAGCCGTGCTCCACGCGCTCCACTTGGCGCGACACGCGACGGGCCGGGCCCGCGTGGCCAAGGTGGAGGGGTGCTATCACGGCTGGAGCGACGAGATGTTCGTCAGCGTCTGGGCCGACCTCGCCAAGGCCGGGTCGCCCGGCCATATGACGCCCCTGCCCGGCATGCCGGGACTGGCCCGCGAACTGGTCGACGCCGTTCTCGTCATGCCGTTCAACGATATCGAACGTTCCACCGCCCTGATCGAACGCCATGCCGGCGATTTGGCCGCGGTGATCCTGGAACCCGTCATGATCAACATGGGCTTTATCGAACCGGCGCGTGACTACCTTCAGGCCTTGCGCGATGCGTGCACGAAACACGGTGTCGTTCTGATTTTCGACGAGCTGCTGACGGGTTTCAACTTGGCGCCGGGGGGCGCGCAGGAGGTCTATGGCGTGACGCCCGACCTAGCGACCTATGGCAAGGCGCTGGCCAACGGCTACCCGATCGCGGCCCTGGCCGGTTCCGAGGACCTCATGCGAATGACCGAGCCCGGAAAGGGTCCGGCTTTCGTCGGCACCTTCAACGGACACGTGATTTCCCTCGCCGCGGCCTCGGCCGCGCTGCCGGTCCTCGGCACCGGTTCGGTTCAGAAAACCGTCGGCGCGCGCACCAAGCGGCTGGCCGAGGGGTTTGGCCGGATCGCGGAGGGCCTTGGCGTCCCGGCGAAAATCTTGGGCGGGGGAAGCCACTTTCATTGGTACTTCACGGATCACGAAGTTCGCGATTACCGGTCCGCGGCAACGACGAACGCCGCCGCGTACGGTGCCTTCGCGAGTTCGCTTTTCGACCAAGGAGTCGTTCACTTGCCGAACCCCCTGTCGCATCACGCCATTTCCCTCGCGCACGACGACGGCGTGCTCGACGCGCTGGAGAATGCGTTTCGCGTGGGCTTGGAGGCGGCGCTTGTGACGGCGGCGGAATAGCCGCCAGCCAACCGGCCTAGCCCGTCATGGACCTTGAGACCCCAACTCGAAGCGGCCCGAAGCCGGCACCGGCGCCGTCCGAACCGGTTCTGCGGGTCGAGAACCTTAGAACCCACTTCATCGTGGGCGGGCGCCGGTTGCGCGCCGTCGATGGGGTCTCCTTCGATCTGCACCGCGGCGAAACCTTGGGCCTGGTCGGCGAATCGGGTTGCGGCAAAAGTGTTTCGGCATTGTCGATCCTGCGGCTGATCAAGAGCCCCCCGGGAGAGATCGTCGGCGGCAGCGTGCACTTCGGCGGGCAGGACCTGTTGAAGATGCCGATGCCGGAACTTCGTCAACTCCGCGGCAATGAGATCTCGGTGAACTTTCAAGAGCCGAGGAC
>JADFIH010000024.1 GCA_022566715.1 Pseudomonadota bacterium
ACTGAACCGCACCGGTTCAATTACGTTGGCAATTCGGATATTGCTCTATGCGGCCCGCCGGTTATCCGGCGCGCCCGCGCAGGCGCGGCCATCCTTAATTCATCCGAGATTGGCCGGTCCGCAGCCGTGAGCGACAAAAAGCTAGAGTGGTTCCGAGTAAGTCGGAACGACTCTAGACCTGAAGAAGCACGACGCCCGCGGCGACGAGCGCGGCGGCGGCGAAGCGCAGGCGGCCGAAGGGCTCGCGCAGCAGCACCGCGCCGAAGAGCGCCGCGAAGATGACGCTGGTTTCCCGCAAGGCCGCGACGGGGGCCATCGGTCCCTGCGCCAACGCCCAGATGACGATCCAGTAGGCCACCAACGCCATGGCGCTACCCGCCAGGGCGCGCGGCCAGATGCTGACCGCATGATCAAGGAACCGGCGGCGGCGGTAGGCGAGGACGGCAACGAAGATAACCGCCCCCGACACCACGAAAGACCAGGCGGCATAGGCGTGGGGGCTTCCCGCCACGCGTGCGCCGTAGCCGTCCACAAGGGTGTAGCTGGCGATAAAGACCGCCGTACCGAGGGCGAAGAGAACGGGGCGTCCGTCGTTGGGCGCCTGGCGGCGGCGAAGCGTCAGGCTGATAACGCCGGTGGAGATAACGGCGATAGCGGCAATCGTGATACCGCTCAACGCTTCGCCGAGGACGGCAAAAGCCAGGAGAGCGAGCAGTACCGGCGCGGACCCGCGGGCGATGGGATAAACTTGGCTGAGGTCGCCATGCTGGTACGCCTTTCCCAAAAAGACCACGTAGCCCAGGTGCAGAACCGCGGAGGCCGCGAGCATCGGCCAGGCTTCCGGCGCGGGCCGTGCGACCACGAACAGCGTTGGCGCCGCGAGGACGCCGCACCCGACGACGATCAGGGCCGCCACGCTTACCGTGTCACCGCTCATCTTGACGAGGGAGTTCCAGGCCGCGTGCAGAAGCGCGGCGGCCAGCACGAGCACGACGATCAACGGGGCCATCGGTCGGAAGGGCTGGTCGTAAAAGGGCTGGGCCTAGACCGGCCGGTCGCCTTTGATTTGCACGCGAATCATGTAGCGCCGCGAGGCCGCATCGAAGGCCTCGCGCCGGTGAATGGTCGAACGGTTGTCCCACATCACGACGTCGCCCACGGCCCAGACGTGCTCGTAGACGAAATCAGGCCGTGCGCAATGCGTCCATAGGGCGTCGAGAAGTTCCTCGCTTTCCTCGACGGGCAAATCGGGGATGTAGGCGTTGGTCCGGCGGCCAAGGTAGATCGCCTCCTCCCCGGTCTCGGGATGCCGGCGAAGGATGGGATGGACCGCGCCCGGCGCCTGGGTTACATCCGTGACCGAATCGGCGCCCTTACGCAGTTGTCCAGCGGCGGTATAGGACGAATCGTGATTGGCCTTGCGGCCCTCGATTCGCCGGAGCAGATCCGGGTCCAGCGCCCGGCAGGCCGCCGTCATGCTCGCCCACGACGTGTTACCGCCCGACGGCGGAATCTCCTTGGCGTGCAGGACACTCGCCTTCGGCGGCTCCGCCATATAGGACATGTCGGTGTGCCATTCCGCCTCGCCGTCCCCTAGGGCGCCGACCGCGACGCCGTTCTCCACGACGTTCGAAATTATCCAGACCTCGGGCGCGGCGGCGCCTCTTGTCTCGGCGCGCGTCCGTTCCGCGCTCGCCGGTGGCGGCTCCAGGTCGCCGAAGTTGCGGCCGAATTTCACCAGCCCAGCCTCGTCCAGGTCCTGTCCACGGAACAACAGGAGGCCATGTTCGAGCCAGGCATGGTGAACGGCATCCCGTTCGGCCACGGCCAAGCCGCGCGAGAGATCAAGGCCCATCACCTCTGCGCCGAGGGCGGGGCTGAGCGGCCGAAGGTCCATGGCGACAGCCTAGAGCCTTTCCGATTTGATCGGAACCACTCTAGATTTTCTTCGCCTACGGCTGCGGACCGAACGGTCCGCGCCTGGGCGGCGTAGGCGGTCAACGGCTTTCGTCCCTGCGGCCCGTCTAGGTGAACTGGTACGCCGGGCAACAAAAGTGTGAGCATGTGTCCCGGATTTCCGGCGGGGAATCGCGTAAGCTTGAGGTTTCGTGCCCCAGAGCACGGGTTGAGTGTTTGGTGTCGACGGCCCGCCGATGAGTTTATTCCTGGTAAAACGGTTCATCACCTTTTTGGCGACGCTTTTCGGCGCCACGATCCTGACCTTCCTGGCCCTGGAAATCTTGCCCGGCGATCCGGCGCTGGTCATCCTGGGCGTCGATGCGCCCGACAGCGCCGTGGAGGCCTTGCGGCTAGAGATGGGCCTCGACCGGCCGGCCATCGAACGCTACTTCGATTGGATCAGCGGATTACTGCAAGGCAGGTTCGGCACTAGTTACACCTACAGCGTCTCCGTTCTCGAACTGCTGGAAGCCCGCCTGGGGATCACCATCCCGCTCGCCCTGATGGCCATGGTGTTGTCGGTGGTGATGGCGCTGTCGCTTGGCCTCTATGCGGCCTCGCAACATAACAAGCGCGGCGATGTCACGGTGATGGGCGTGAGCCAGCTTGGCATTTCCGTGCCCAACTTCTGGCTCGCCCTTTTGCTCATCCTCTTGTTCGCGGTGCACCTGCGATGGTTCTCCGCCGGGGGGTTCCCGGGCTGGGAAAACGGCGTGTGGCCCGCCTTCAAGGCGCTGATCCTGCCCTCGATCGCGCTGGCGACCGTACAGGGGGCGATCCTGGCCCGGTTCACACGGTCCGCCATCCTCGAAACCATGCGCGAGGACTACGTCCGCACGGCGCGTGCCAAGGGCCTGACGCGGCGCGCCACCCTGTGGAAACACGTGCTGCGCAACGCGCTGATCCCGGTGGTCACCATCATGGGCTTGCAGTTCGCCAACCTGCTGGCCGGCACCATCGTCGTCGAAAACGTTTTCGCGTTGCCCGGCGTCGGCCGGCTGATCCTGCAATCCATCTCGCAGCGCGACGTCGTGGTGGTTCGGGACCTGGTGGTGCTGCTGGCGGCCATGGTCGTGATCGTCAACTTCTTCGTCGACCTGCTGTACGCGGTGATCGATCCGCGGCTCAAGGCGCACGACATCTAGGGCCGCGCCATGGGAGCCAATCTTACTTTCGTCCAACGCTGTATCCGCCACCGCTCGTTCGTGGCGGGCGGCATCCTGTCGGGGGCCCTGGTCGGGATCGCGCTGCTTTCGGTGGTCTGGACGCCCCACAACCCGATCAAGATGAATATCCGCGGACGCTTCGCGGACCCGACCTGGAACCACCTGCTCGGCACCGATCAGTTCGGCCGCGACATCCTGTCGATCATCATGTCCGGCGCTCAGAACTCCATCACCGTCGGCGTGGTCGCGGTGGGGATCGGCCTGTTTTTCGGCGTCTCGCTCGGCTTGCTGGCCTCGGCGCGGCGCGGTTGGTGGGAAGAGATCATCATGCGGATGAGCGACTTCATGTTCGCCTTCCCGGCCATCCTGCTCGCCATCATGCTGGTCGCCACCATCGGCCCCGGCGCCGTCAACGCCATCGTCGCGATCGGCATCTTCTCCATCCCTGTTTTCGCTCGGCTGACGCGGGGCGCGGCCAACGCGGTGTGGGCGCGCGAGTTCGTGTTGGCGGCGCGGGCGGCGGGCAAGGGGCGCTTTCGCATCACCGTCGAGCACATCTTGCCGAACATCGTTTCCGTCCTCGTGGTTCAGACGACGATCCAATTCGCCCTGGCCATCCTGGCGGAGGCGGCGCTGAGCTATCTCGGCATCGGCTCGCAACCGCCGACGCCGTCGTGGGGCCGGATGCTCAGCGAGGCGCAAACCATGATCTTCCTCAACCCCTGGCTTGCCGTTTACCCCGGCCTCGCGATCGCCATGTCCGTGCTCGGCCTCAATCTGCTGGGCGACGGCCTGCGCGACGTTATCGATCCGCGCCTCGCGCGCGAACGGTGAGCCCGCCGTGACCCTGCTGTCCGTCGAAAATCTGAGCGTGACCCTCAACACCATGGGCGGTCCGGCGCGTGCGGTGCGCGATATGACGTTTACGCTGGAGCGCGGCGAGACCCTGGGCCTCGTCGGCGAATCGGGGTGCGGCAAGTCGATGACGGCGCTGGCGCTGATGGGTCTGTTGCCCGAGACCGCGCGGGCCTCCGGGGCCGTCCGGCTCGAGGGCGAGAACCTGCTCGAATATTCCGAGGCCGCCATGTGCCGGGTCCGCGGCAACCGCATCGCCATGGTCTTTCAGGAGCCCATGACCTCGCTCAACCCGTTGCACACCGTCGGGCATCAGATCGGCGAGGCGCTGTCCCTGCACCGCAAGCTGGGGCGCGGCGAGGCGCAAAAAGAAGCGCTGCGGCTTCTCGAGGTCGTCGGCATCCCCGATGCCGGCAAGCGGCTCGGCAACTACCCGCACCAACTGTCCGGGGGCCAGCGCCAACGCGTGATGATCGCCATGGCCCTCTCGTGCGGCCCCGACCTGCTGATCGCCGATGAACCGACCACGGCCCTGGACGTCACGATCCAGAAACAGATCCTGGATTTGATCCGGAACCTGGTGAACGACCTCGGCATGGCGATGATCCTGATCAGCCACGACCTCGGCGTGATCGCCCAAAGCGTGGACCGGGTCCATGTCATGTACGGCGGCGGGACGGTCGAGAGCGGACCGACCGCCGCGATCTTCGAGCACCTGTCGCATCCCTACACGCAGGGCCTGTTCGCGGCCATGCCAAAGCTGGGCCAACGGGCGAAGAGGAAGGATGGGGCGAAACGCCAGCGCTTGAATACGATCCCCGGCGTCGTTCCGGAGCTGGCCGATTTGCCGGCCGGTTGCACCTTCGCCGAGCGCTGCGGCCTGGTCACGGATGAGTGCCGCGCCGCGCCGCCGCCCCTGACGAGCGTCGCCCCCCCAGCCGGTAACGCCTCATCCGGCAATGCCTCAGCCGGTATCGCCCCAGCCCGTATCGTCGAAGATCATTTCGCCGCCTGTGTCCATCTGGACGAGGCGCGGGCGCGCTTGAATTCAGCATGACGCAGCCCGGCGCAAATGGCGGTGGCGAGACCCTGGTCGAGGTGTTCGACTTGCACAAGCACTACACCCTGCCGAAGGAGAGTCTGTTTCGGGCGGCGCCTCGGGTTTTCGCCCTCAACGGCGTGAGTTTTTCGATCAAAACGGGGCGCAGCTTCGGCGTGGTCGGCGAATCCGGCTGCGGCAAATCCACGCTGGCGCGCGCCGTCATGGGGCTCGAAACGCCAACCAGCGGGCGCGTCCTGTTCCGCGAACACGACATCAACGCGATCGGCCGGGAAGAGTTGCGCCAGTTGCGCCGCAATTTCCAAATGGTGTTTCAGGACCCCTTCGGATCGCTGGACCCGCGCCAGAAGGTGGGACGGATCATCGGCGAGCCCATGGATGCGCTGGAACGGGTCTCCTCGGACGAGCGGCAGGGCCGTGTCGTCGAGGCTTTGGAAGCGGTGGGGCTGAAAGCCATCGACATGGACAAGTACCCGCACGAATTTTCCGGCGGTCAACGTCAACGCATCGCCATCGCACGCGCCCTGATCACGCGCCCCGCGCTGATCGTCGCGGACGAGCCGGTCTCGGCGTTGGACGTGTCGGTACAGGCGCAGGTCCTCAACCTCCTGCAGGACCTGCAGGACGAGTTCAACGTGACCTACATGCTGATCAGCCACGACCTCGCGGTGGTCGAATACGTGTGCGACGAGGTGGCGGTGATGAGCGAGGGCAAGATCGTCGAGCACGGTCCGACCGAGCAAATCTTTTCCGATCCGCAGCACGAATACACCCGCACCCTGCTTGACGCGGTGCCGCAGGTCGCCCCGCCACGGTAGCAGCCGCTTTTGCGGCCTCTGCGAAAGCCCCGAGGACTTCGTGTTGAAAAGGTAGCCCGTCCCCTGTGTTCAAGGGCAAGGGGCGCGAGCAACGCGGGCGTCGTAAACGCTCTCACCGCTCTTTGGGCCCGCCATCAAGGCTCGTTAATCAGGTCCAGCGGGTAGATGGGCCGCAGCAGCTTCTTATAGGGCAGGACCGAGTTGTCCGACGTGGTCACGCCGGTGCCGTCCAGGGTGACGGTGGCCTTCGGCAGATCGCCAAAACCGGCGCGGTAATGGATGCGCGACTTCAGAAGAATATAGCGCGCGTATTCGGGCTGGATGCCCACGGACGTGAAGACGCCCAGATCCCAGGGCTCGTGGTGGCGCGAGACGACGACGATCCGCATCTTGCCCGTGTCGAGCACGGCGGTCGGGCCCATGTTGACCTGGACGCCCGTGTACATGGGGCCGCGCACGGTCCAGCGCCCGTCGGTCAGGACCTTGACCGTCCCGGTGATCCGCAACGGTTCCCCGGTAAGGCCAATGGACGGCATGTCGGTCTTGCCGCCAAGCGCCAAGGTCAGCGCCGCGCCGACGCCGACGGCCTGCATCTCCTTGACCGCGCCCGGGTCCCAGACCGCGGCCACGGCCACGTCCTCGAGCCCCTGGCGCATGACCTCCGCGATCACCGTCATCACGTCTTGCGTTGCGCCCGAACCGCAATTATCGGCGTGATCGAGCAGCATGACGGGACCCTCGCTCATGGCCTTGGCGCGGGCGACCGCGTCCACCAGGGGCTCGGGCCGGTAGATGAAGTCTTCCCGATGCCGCCAGGCCGCGCCGGTCAGGGACTCGCGCACCTCGCCGGCCAGGGCTCGATCGCCGTCGGTCACCACGACCGCCGTGGTGCCGGCGTCGGGAATGTCGGCCAGCGGAAAGCCGCCGAACACGGTGGCGGCGAGAACGCCGGGGCGTTCTTCCGCGTCGCGGCACATCTTGATGAGCGAGCGCATGGGTTCATCGTCGGTGCCCTGCTTCAAGGTCTGACTGAGCACGCGCGAGCGGCCCCAAGCCATGACCGGCGTGCAATCGCCGCGCATGGAGCCAAGCACGATGCGTCCCACCTGCTCCGCCACCTCGTACATGTCGATATGGGGATAGGTTTTATAACCGATGAGGGCGGTGCAATTCTCGACCATCAGCGCCGTCAGGTTGCAATGCAAATCGCAAGTGACGGCGATGGGAAGATCGGGCGCATAGGCGCGGATGCGGGCGAGCAGGGTGCCTTCGCCGTCGCCCGTGTGCTCGGCGACCATGGCGCCATGCAAATCCAGGAGCACGCAATCGCACCCGGCCCTCACGGCATCGGTGATCAGCCCCGCCATATGCTCGTAGGCATCCTCGGTAACCGGCCCCGACGGCATGGCCTCGGCCGCAAGCGGGGTGACGATTTCCGCACCTTCCTCGCGTGCGAGTTTCATATAGGCGGCTATGGGCATGGCGGTTTCGGCGAAGGCGGCGGCAATGTCCCCGCCCGCGAACGCGCCCCACTCCTCGAAACGCCGCCAGTCCGTCACGATGGGCGAGAACGTGTTCGTCTCGTGCTTCATCATGGCGATGACGATGCGCATGCCCCGACTCCCCTAACGGAAAGAGAAACGGCCGGCGTAGGCCGACCGTTTCAAATCCATGGCCGTGTCGCGGCCAAACTCTACACTAGTTCCAACGCAGGGCCGCGACCTCGTTGATGAACGAAGGCCAACTCGGCCACATTCCGGTCAAGCCCTTTTGGGCAACGCCAAGCTTCGCGAGCTCGAACAGGAAGCCCACGGGCGCGTCGTCGGCGATTTTCCGCTGCGCCTGCTGCAAGAACTTCGTCTTATCGGCGTCCGTCGTCGCGCTTTCGAACTTCGCGAAAATGTCACGGAATTCCTGGCTATCGTACTGAATGTAGTAATTCGGATCGGAATAGATCCGGCCGATATCCATGGGCTCGACGTGCGAGATGATGGTCAGGTCGTACCGCTTTCCCCGAAATGTGTCCTCGAGCCACTTGGCCCATTCGACGTTTTCGATCTTCGCGGTGACGCCGACCTCGGCCAGCATCGCGGCGATGATCTCTCCACCACGGCGGGCATAGCTTGGCGGCGGCAGGGCAAACGACAGCTCCAGCCCGTCGCCGTAACCGGCTTCCTTGAGCAGGGCCCTGGCCTTATCTGGATCGTAGCTGGACTGCGCCGTCAGATCGATATAGGCCGGGTTGTGCGGCGCGAAGTGCGTGCCGATGGGCGTGCCGTAACCGTCCACGGCGCCCAGGATGAGGGCCTCGCGGTCGATGGCGTGCATGAGCGCCTTGCGGACGCGGATGTCGGACAGCACGTCGCCCTTATTGTTCATGGCGAGAATTGTTTCGCCTTCGGTCGTTCCCTGAAGCGCCGTGAACTTTGGATTGTTCTGGAACTGCTTGAACAACTCGGGTGCGCTGAGGGACGGCATGTAGTCGAGGTCGCCCGCCAACAGGGCATTGACCTGCGCCGTCGCGTCATTGATGAAACGGAATTTGACGGTCTTGATCTGCACGTTCGCGGCGTTGCGGTGACCGGCGAACTTCTCGAGCTCCACCGAATCGCCCTTCGTCCACTTGACGAATTTGTACGGACCCGTACCGACCGGGTTCGTTGCATTCGTCTCGACCGAGGCAGGGTCCACCATCACGCTTGCGGCGAGCGCAAGCTTGAACAGGAATAGCCCGTTCGGCGCCTTCAGCGTCACGACAACCGTGTGGTCGTCCGGCGTTTCAATGGTCTCAATGCCGTTGAAAATCGCTTTTTCCTTGTTCTTGCTTTCATCGCCCGCATTGCGCTCGAAGACGAATCTCACATCGGACGCCGTGAAATCGCTCCCATCGTGGAACTTGACGCCCTCGACAAGGTCGAACTGGTAGGTCAGCGCATCTTCCGAGATGGTCCAGCTTTTCGCCAGCATCGGCCCCACGGCGCCGCCCTTATCGATTCGGGTCAACCCTTCGAATACGTTGTAGTGCGTCACCTGACTGATCGCCGCCGCGGACGCGACCGTTGGATCGAGCCCCGGCGCCGGTTCAAGCCGCATGCCGATGATCACCGAATCCTTTTGCTGCGCTTGGGCAACAAAAGGCATGGCCGCCATCGCGCCGATCGCGGCGGCTAACAAAAGCTTCTTCATTAAAGTTTCTCCTCCCAATTGAGCCGTCGGCCCAGCCTTGGGGCGACGGCGATGGGGTCCTAAACTACCCCCATTTCCCCTTCATACTATAGCATCAACTATCTGAGGGTGAAGGGAAATCGGCCTCGCCGGGCGGCCCCTAGATTGCCGCGCCCACATGGTTCGCGCTAATGTGCCGGCCAAGAAAAGCGGCGCGATCCGTCCCACGGCACGGATAGGACCGCGACTCAGGAAAGGACGTAAACCATGCGCTTGAAGGACAAGGTCGCCATCGTCACGGGGGCGGCGTCCGGCTTTGGCGAAGGCATCGCCAAACGGTACGCCGAGGAGGGCGCCAAAGTCGTCATCGCCGACATCAACGACAAGGACGGCGAGCGCGTGGTGGAAGAAATCCGCGCGGCCTCCGGCGCCGCCGAATACTGCCACACCGATGTGTCGCGCGGCGCGCACGTCAAGGCCGCCGTCGAATGCGCCACCGGCCGGTTCGGCGGCCTCGACATCATGGTCAACAACGCGGGCTGGGCCTATTCGAACCGCTCCAGCCTCGAGGTCAGCGAGGAAGAGTTCGACAAGCTGTTCGCGGTCAACGTGAAGAGCATTTATCTCGCCACGCTGCACGCCGTTCCCGTCTTCCGCGCGCAGGGCCGCGGCGGCGTCATGCTCAACATCGCGTCGACCGCCGCCGTGCGGCCACGGCCGAACCTCACCTGGTACAATGCCACCAAGGGCGCCGCCGTCAATATTACGAAGTCGCTGTCCCTGGAACTCGCACCCGACAAGATACGCGTCTGCGCCATCAATCCGGTGATCGGCGAGACCGGCCTGATGGAGACCTTCATGGGCATGCCGGATACGCCGGAAAACCGGAAGAAGTTCCTGGCGACGATTCCGCTGGGCCGCTTCAGCACCCCGTTGGACATCGCGAACGCCGCCCTGTTCCTCGCCTCGGACGAGGCCGCGTTTCTGACCGGAGTGTGTCTGGAGGTTGACGGCGGCCGCTGCGTCTAGGCGGGGCCGTCCCGATCATCCGCCGCCTCGATTTCCGCCTCGATGCGCTTCAGTTCGGCGCGCACTTTTTCCAGCGCCTCCGAACTCAATAGGCCATCGGGAACGAAACCCTCGGACCGTTCAAGGCTGCAGGTATGGGTAACGAGGCCGTCGCGTTCGCTCCACACGTGCAGATCGAAGCCCGCCGGTTCGTCGTGCAGGGTCATGAACTTTTGCCCGCCAAGGTCCAGCGCGACGAAGAAGGCGGTGCTCGGCGCCACGCTTCCCACCGTGCCGGCCCAGCGCGTCTGGATGGGCCTATGCAGGTGGCCGCAAACGACCCGCTCGATGTTGTCGTAGCGGCTCACCAGGCGTGCCAATTTACGCCGGCCCTTGAGACCGATGGCGTCCATCCACCAGATGCCCGAGCGGAAGGGCGGGTGATGCATGAAGATCAGCACCGGCTTGCCGCGCCGTTCCTCCAGCCGCGCCTCGAGCCAGTCCAGCCGGGCGGCGCACATCTCGCCCCGGTGAGTCCCCGCCACCGTCGTGTCGAGGCCGATCAGCGCCAACGGATAATCGTCCACCACGTAATGGGCGAAGCCCTCCGTCGAAAGATAAGAGTGCCGCGGAAAGTACGAACGCAGGGCGTTTGCATCGTCGTGGTTGCCGGGGATCAGGTAGACCGGCGCCCGCGCCTCGCCGAGGATGTCCCGCAACTGCTCGTATTCCTCGGGCTTACCGTCCGCGGTGAGATCGCCGGTGACGAGAATGACGTCGGGCGCAAGTTCGTTGAGGCGCCGAATGACAGCGCGCAGCTTATCGTTCACGGCGATGGCGCCCGCGTGCAGCGTGCCGTTCGCGGTCAGGTGGGTGTCGGTGATCTGCGCGACAATCATGTTTGGCTCCGATGGCCGCCCCGGCCCCGGCGGATCGATTCCGTCTGAATAGACCAGGCCGATTAACGGGGGGTAACTAGCCCCCCCCTTACGTCTGCATGACGCCGCCGCCGGGCTTCTCCTGCTTCCGCCGGGCTTCGCGGAAGGCGATGTAGATCGCCGATCCAAAAATGACGCCGCCGCCGGCCCAGGTCCAGATGTCGGGCACCTCGGAGAAGAAGATAAAGCCGAGAATCGAGGCCCAGATCAGGCGCAGGAAATCAAAGGGCATGACGGCGGTGGTATCGGCCTCCTTGAAGGCCTGGGCGAGCGCCAGGTGGCCCGCTGCTCCGAGGACGCCAATCAACAGCAGGAACGGCAGCATGCCGAGCGTGGGCCATTCCCACACGAACAGGGCCGGGACAAGCGACATTGGAACCATGAACAGCCCCATGTAGGCGGTGATGGTCAGGCTCGAATCGGTGCGGCCCAGAACCTTGATGAAGGTCATGGCGCCGCCCCAGACGAGGGACGAACACACCACCAGCAGCGGCCCCAGGCCGACGGTCGCCAACCCCGGGCGCAGAATGATGAGGGCGCCGGCAAAACCCGCCAGCAACGCGGCCCAGCGCCGGATACCCGCCTTTTCCCGCAAAATGAGGATCGCCAGGACCGTCGCGAACAAGGGCGAGGTGAAACTGAGGGCGGTCACTTCCGACAGGGGCGCGAGCGTCAGCGCCGTGAAGAAGAGCAGCATGCCCCCGGTCTGCAATAGGGCCCGCATCGCGTGTAATTTCAGTTTGCTGGTGCGAAGGACCGAGAGGCCGGAGCGCAGGAACAACGGGGACAGGACCACGAGCCCGAAGACGTTGCGCAGAAACGCCACCACGAATGGATGCAAGTCCTCGGCGACGTGGCGCACCGTTACCTGCATGGCGGTGAAGATAAGCGTGGTCGCGATCATCAGGGCCGCGCCCCGGGCGGGCGGCGGCGCGTTGGCGTAAACATCGGTGATCGCCGATAATCGCATGACGGGGTACGGGACAAGACGGCGGGGCGTGAACTGAATTCGAGTGTGGCCCTCCACCACGGGCCCGTCAAATCGCACATCAAGCCGGATTTGCGCTAGGGTTCGTGACCTTCCATTTGGCGAACGGGCCGGCGATGGATCTTCTCGAACTCGGCGCCGCGCAAGCGGCTTCGGCGCTGCGGGACGGCAAGGCTTCGGCATCCGACTATGCCGAGGCACTGATCGGGCAAGCCGAGGCCCATGCCGGTCTCAACGCCTTCATTCACTTCGATCCGGAACAGGTCCGTACGGCGGCGCGGGCCGCCGACGCGCGGCGCGCGGCCGGACGTGAACTCGGCCCGCTGCACGGGGTGCCGCTTGCGCTCAAAGACAACATCGATGTCGCCGGCATCCCTACCACGGGCGGCACGTTCGCGCTCCGCAACAACGTACCGGCTCGGAACGCCCCGGTGGCGCAATCTCTCTTTGATGCGGGCGCCATCTGCTTCGGGAAGGCGAACCTTCACGAGCTCGCCTTCGGAACGACGACCAACAACGCCGCGTTCGGCGCGGCGCATAATCCGTACGATCCTTCGCGCATTCCCGGGGGCAGCAGCGGAGGCACGGGAGCCGCCATCGCGGCGCGCATGGCGCCCGCGGGGCTGGGCAGCGACACCGGCGGATCGGTCCGCATACCGGCGGGGCTTTGCGGTATCGCCGGCTTCCGCCCGACGACAGGCCGCTACCCGGGCGCGGGCATCGTTCCCATCGCGCACACGCGGGACACGGCCGGGCCCATGGCCCGCCGCATTGAAGATATCGTGTTGCTCGACGGCATTATGTCGGGCGGCCCCACGGCGGTTGAACCGGCGAGCCTCGGCGGCGTGCGGATCGGCGTTCCGCGACGTTATTTCTATGAAGAAAACGACGAGACGGTCCTGCACGTCGTGGAACAGGCGCTGGCGCGCTGGCGCGGTTACGGTATCGAGTTGGTCGAAGTGGATATCCCGGACATCCAGGCGGTGCACGAGGCGGCGAATTTCCCGGTGATCCTCTACGAAGCCGTCGAGGACATCGGCCGTTACCTTCGCGATCATGGAATGCGGATTGATTTCGCGGCCGTCGTCGCAGAGGTGGCAAGTCCCGACGTGCAGGGGATCCTCCGGCCATTGCTTGATGCCGCGGCGATCCCGCGCGAAACCTATCTCGAGGCCCTCAACACACACCGGCCGCGTCTGCAACGGATCTACCGCGACTATTTCGCCTCGCATGGCTTGGCCGCGGTGGCGTTTCCGACGACCCCCATTGCAGCCGAACCCATCGGCGCCGATCAACGCAGCATGGAAGACGGCGGCAAACCCGCGTTTCAGAAATACGACCGCAACGTCAGCCCGGCGAGCAACGCCGGCATCCCGAGCCTCAGCTTTCCCGCTGGCATGACCACGGGCGGCCTGCCGGTGGGCATAACGCTCGATGCGCCCGAGCATGGGGACGCGGACCTGCTGGCGCTGGGTCTCGCCATCGAGGCCCGCGACGGACCTCTGCCCGCGCCAAAGCTCGGCTAGAAGCGTTTCGTCACGCCACGGCGCCGGCGCTGGCGCACGCCACCAGTTCCCTGACGGCCCGGCCCACGCCAGTGAAATCCAGCGCGCCGATGTCGCGGCGGATATTCTCGGTGCTGGTGAAATTGGGGCCGGTCGTGACCTGATAGAAACCGGATTGACCCTCCCATTGCACGGCGAGTTCAGGCGTTAGCGCCTCGTAGGTCCGGCCGCCGACCTCGGTAAGGCTTTGCTTGACGAAGGCGTTCGTTCCATAGAGGCCCGCGAAGATGGCCTCGGGGGCGCCGTCCGGCCCGCGCGTGACGCGCATGAAGAACCCGCCGCCCGAGCCCGCGACAATGCCGAGAACGGGAGAGGGGACCGGGCTCAACCGGCCGCCGCCCGCCTTGACGGCGTAGCAGGTGAGCTGCTCGCGCGAAGCCATTTCCCAGATCGTCCACCCGTCGAAACCCAATCTGAGCTTTTGATAGCCGCCGTCCGGGGTGACGCGCGATTCGCCGACGTGGAAACCGCCGCTCGCCTGGGTAATGACGTCCGCCACCGTGGTGCAGGCGGCGAGCGCAAGCAGCCCCATGAATATCAATGCCTTCAAACCGGTACCCTATCCCTCCGTGACAAAAGAGCATGTCCAAAAATGGCGAGACTTCGCAAGTCCCAAATGTTAGGTGTGTGCCGCCGTGAAGGTGGCTCCACCGCCTTTACCGCGAAATCGGAGGGTGATGGACATAGGCGATCCGGTCTTGGGCGATCCGATCTTGGGCGGTTCGATCTTCGCCGATCCGATCTTCCAAGCCGCCATACTGCCGCTGGCCGCCGCATTCGTGCTGTCGGGTGTTCTGAGGGCGGCCGGCCGCGAGGGCCGGGGGCGGGTCCTGGCGGGCGGGTCCATCGCCATCGCCTTCCTCATCGCCTATGTCGTGCTGCTCGGGTTACCCGAATGGCGCCCGGCCGACCCCATCGACAAGGTTGTCTATATCGCCCTTGGCGCCCTCTTCGTCGGGGCCTTCGCCGATCTCACCGCGATGCCCGTGCAGATCAAGTACCCGCTGATCCTGGTGGTTCCGCTGTTCGGTCTGGCCTGGGTGGCGGGACCGCAGATCCGCGGACCTCTCGATCTGGCGGGTGTCGCGACGCTCGTCCTCCTGTTCGCCGCGAGCGGCGTCGGGACTTACCGGCTCACCCTGCGCGAAGGATCGGATCTCACGCCCTCCATCTACCTTGTAGCCGGAGCCGCCGGGCTCGGCTTGATCGGCCTCTTCGCCGACGCCAACCCCTTGTTTCACCTCGCCTTTGCGCTGGCGGCGTCGACGGCCGGATTTGCGTTGTGGAACTGGCCGGTGAACCGGTTCGTGCCCAGCGCCACCCTCCTGGTCGGCGCGGGATCGATCCTAGTCGCGCTTGCCGGAACGCTGGTTCTGTACAGCGGCGCGAGCCGCATCGCCATGGCCGCCCTGGTCCTCGTGTTCTTTTCCGACAAATTCGTGGAAACGGTCCGGCTGGGCGGCGGGCGGATCAACACGGCGCTGCGTCCTCTAGCCGTCGTCGGCGCCAGCGCGGTTATCGTTCTTGCCTCCGCCGCCCTCGGGTTTTTTATTGGCGTCGCCCCAGAGGCTTTCTGAACCTTTCTAAACCCCTGCGAACTCTGGCGCCTCGCCTCGCCGGATTGCGCTATGATCCGCGCCGCAACAAGGGAGGGAGCAGTTGTCCACGGTTCTGATCACGGGCACCAACCGGGGCCTCGGCCTCGAGTTCGTGCGGCAATACTCGCTGGACGGCTGGGACGTCATCGCCTGTTGCCGGCATCCCTCGCAAGCGCCGAAGCTCAACGCCATCTCCGCCGCCTCGGACGGGCATGTCCGGGTGGAGGAACTCGACGTGCTCGACGGCGGCCGCATGGACTCGCTGGGCCGGCAGCTTAGGGGCCAGGCGATCGACGTGCTGATCAACAACGCCGGCGTCCTCGGACCGCGCCGGGGACCGGGGCAGAAATTCGGCAACATGCACTACGGCGAGTGGATGAAGGTGCTCGCCACGAACACCTTCGCGCCGATGAAGTTGGCGGAAGTATTGGTCGAACAAGTGGCGGCGAGCGATCAAAAAAAGATCGTGACGATCTCCAGCACCGTCGGTTCCAACACGGAAACCCACGGCGGCGCTTACGCCTATGCCTCGAGCAAGGCCGCGGTCAACATGGTGATGACGACCATGGCGAAAGACTTGGAGGAGCGCGGCATCATCGTTGCGATGCTGTGCCCGGGCAACGTGAAAACCGACATGGGCGGGCCCGACGCGAACGTCGAGCGCGAGGACAGCGTTGCCGGTATGCGTCAGCGCATCGCGGACCTCACGCTCAAAAAAACCGGGACCTTCACCCGCTACAATGGGGATTCGGTCGCCTGGTAGGCGCCAGCTATTTCTTCTTCAAACCGAGCGACGCCGAATTGAGGCAATAGCGCAGCCCGGTGGGCGGCGGGCCGTCATCAAAAATGTGGCCCAAGTGCGAATCGCAGATGGCGCAGACAACCTCCTTGCGGACCATGCCGTGGCCGCGGTCCTCGTGCATGGCGACGCTTTCGGGATGGACGGGCTGCCAGAAACTGGGCCAGCCGGTGCCGGAGTCGAACTTGGTTTCGGAACTGAACAATTCGGCGCCGCAGCCCGCGCAGACGTACGCGCCTTGTGCTTTCTCGTCGCAATACTTGCCGCTGAAGGCGGGCTCCGTCCCCTTGTTGCGTAGGATCTCATACTGCTCGGGCGAGAGCTGTTCCCGCCACTCCGAATCGCTTTTCTCGACCTTGTCCACGCGTCCTGTCCCTCCGCCCACGGAACAGGGACGATGCCGCGGTTTCGGATTACAATGCAACCCCTTGGCGTAAAGGGTGAAATAGGGTGAAGGAGAGGGACGTGGCAGCACGGCGTAACGATTTGGGTCCGAACGAAGGATTGATCGGCAAGGCGGACGCGCGCCGGCGGCTCACGACGCCCGCGCTGGTGCTCGACCTCGACCGCTTCGAGGCGAACCTGGCCACCATGGCGAGGCTGGCCAAGGAGTCGGGCCAGGCCCTGCGGCCCCACGCCAAGAGCCACAAATGCTCCGCCATCGCCAAGGCGCAGATCGCGGCGGGCGCCGTGGGCGTGTGCTGCGCGAGCATTCGCGAAGCCGAAGCGATGGTGGCGGCGGGCGTGACCGGCGTGCTCATCACCTCGCCCGTGATCGGCCAGGCCAAGATCGGCCGCCTCGCCGCACTGGCGTCGGCGGCGCCCGGCCTCATGGTGGTGGCGGATAATCCGCGCAACGTGACCGAGATCGACGCCGCCATCGGCGCGGCCGGCGCTCATCTGAAGATGCTCGTCGACGTCGATCCGGGCATGGGCCGGACCGGCGTGATCGGCAGTCAAAGCGCGCTCGCGCTGGCCCGCGATATCGGCCGTGCCGGGAACCTCGGCTTCGCCGGCCTGCAAGCCTATTCAGGCATGGTCCAGCACATCGAGAATTACGCCGCGCGCCGCGAGACCTATGGCCCGCACCTCGACGGCCTGAAGCAAACCCGTGACGCCCTGGCCGAGGCAGGGCTGGCGCCGGGAATCATGACGGGCGGAGGCACAGGCAGCCACCACATCGACCGCGAGATGCGCACCCTCACCGAGCTCCAGGTCGGCTCCTATGCGTTCATGGACGTGCAATACAACGTAGTGGAGATATTGCCGGACGCACCTCTGCCCTTCGAGACGGCTTTGACCGTGCGCTGCTCGGTCGTCAGCAACAACATCGAAGGGTTCGTGACCATCGATGGGGGCCTGAAGTGTTTCGCCACGGACGGACCTGTGCCGGCCGTCGCCTCGGGCGCGCCGCCCGGCGCGGTTTACACCTTCATGGGGGACGAGCACGGCCGCATCACCTTCGCCAAGCCGGGCGAACATCTTGAGATCGGCGCGGCCCTGGAACTGATAACGCCGCACTGCGACCCGACGGTGAATCTGCACGACTTCATCCATTGCGTGCGCGGCGACGCCTTGGCCGGAATATGGCCCGTGGACGCGCGCGGGGTTCTTTAGCGCGGTTCCGACTCGATCGGAACCACGCAACCTTTTGTCGCTCACGGCTGCGGACCGGAAGGTCCGCGCCTGCGCGGGCGCGCCGGATAACCGGCGGGCCGCCTTGCGGCCTTGAGCGATTCCAGATGAACTGGAACCGATCTCGCGCGCCCGACTCAGAGATAAGGCCGTAACCAGCCCAGGCTGTCTTCGGTGCGGCCGCTGGGATCGTATTCGGCGCCGACCCAGCCGCCGTAACCGAGCCGGTCGATGGCGGCGAACACATTCGCAAAGGCGATCTCGCCGGTTCCCGGTTCGTGGCGCCCCGGCGTATCGGCGAATTGGATATGCCCGACGCGGCCGATGATGCGTTCCAGGGTCGGGATCAGATCGCCCTCCATGATCTGCATGTGATAGAGGTCGTGCTCGATGGCCAGGTTCGGGTGCCCCGCGCGGTCGATGACGGCGATCGATTCAGCCGAGGTCCTCAGAAGGAAGCCTGGCCGGTCACGCGTATTGACCGCTTCGACCGTAACCCGCGCACCCACTTCTTCCATCTCCGCCGCGGCATGGACGAGGTTGTCCGCCAGGACGCCGAGGCAGCGCTCGCGGCCAAGGTCCCCGGGCGGCCATCCGGCCAACACGTTCACGTTGCGGGGGCGCAGCAACGCGGCGTAGTCCTTGGCCCGTTTGACGCCCTCGCGAAACGCCGTCTCGCGGCCGGGCATGGCGGCGAGGCCGGGTCCGCCCTCGGTCAGGTCGCCGGCGGGAAAATTGATGACGGCGAACTCCACGCCCGCGCGCTCCTTCGCCGTGGCCCAGCGCGCCGCCGGGATGCCGTAGGGGAACTGGACTTCGACGCCCGGGAAGCCCGCATCGCGCGCCGCCCGCACGCGGTCGAGCGGATCGTGTTCGAGGAACATCATCGAGATGTTTGCCGAAAAGCGCGGCATCACCGCTTCCCCTCATGCGTCGACCGCCTCGGCATGAGGCCGTCTTATCAGGCCCCGTCGATCCCTTCGCGCGTCGTCTCGATGAGCATATCGACCACGGCGCGTAAGGCTTCCTCCTTGCCGGCGCCGCCCGCCATGGCCTCGTGGTAGGTCCGAATTTGCCGATGGGCGCTGGTGCCGTGCTTCAATATCTCGCGCGCGTGTTCGATCTCGGCCACGCAATCGAGCCTTTCCGCGTCCTCACGCACGTATTCGAGCAGTTCCTCTAGGAGATTGCCGAAGGGCACGCGCCGGCCCACGCCGAAATCCACCATGCCCTCGTCCGTTCCAAACCGCTGGGCCAGCCAGCGGTTTTCGTTGACCAGCGAGCGCGGGTAGACGCGCCAGCGCTGATTACGCCGGCGCAGGCGGGTGAGCATGCTGAGCGTGCACAGATATAGCGCCGCGATCGCGATGGCGTCGTCCAGGCGCGTACAGACATCGGTCAGGCGCATCTCCAAGGTGGGGAAGCGCGCGCTGACCCGCACATCCCACCACAGCTTGGTCGCGTCCTCGATGAGGCCGCCCTCCACCATGGCGGCGACGAGCCGCTGATATTCGGCGTAGCTGTCGAAGGCATCGGGTAGCCCCGTCCGCGGCAGGCCGTCGAAGACCGTCAGGCGATAGGACATCAGGCCCGTTTCCTCACCCTTCCAGAACGGCGAGGACGTGCTCAGGGCCAGCATGTGCGGCAGGAAATAGGTCACCTGACTCATCAGGTCGATGCGAAGGTCGTCGTCGTCGATACCGACGTGGACATGGAGTCCGCAGATCAACAGACGCCGCCCCACCCCCTGCAGGTCGTGCGCCAGAACGTTGTACCGTTCCTTGTCGGTGAGTTTCTGTTCCTCCCACGAGGCGAACGGGTGCGTCCCGGCCGCGATGGGCGCCAGACCATATCCGTCGGCGACCTCCACGACGGTCCGCCGCAGCTCGCAAAGGTCGCGCCGCGCGTCGGCCAGGGTTTTGCAGACTCCGGTGCCGACCTCGATCTGCGCCTTGAGGAATTCCGGCGCGACGCGCTCGCGCAGCCGCTTCTTGCAATCCTTCATCAGGCCGGCCGGGGGCTCGGTCGCGAGATCGCGCGTCTCGCGGTCGACCAGCAGGTATTCCTCCTCGATTCCGACCGTGAAAGGCTGATCCTTGATGCTCATGGCGCGAACCGTTCGATGCGGTAGAGGCCGCCGTCGGCAAGAATACCGCTCAACGCGCCCGCGACGATGCGCGCCCACTCGTCGGCGCCGTGATGGGTGTCGATCAGGTCCTGGCGAATCTCGATTGTCACGTGGGGCCGTCCCGCGTCGGAACCATAGACGTCGAGTCCATAACCCGGCGGGTCGTTGCCGGAATAGGGCTCGTTGTCGCCCACCACCACGCCCGGGGTTTGCGGCAGGGCGTCGAGCAGCGGTTTGGCGATGCGACCGTCATGGTTCCACAGTATGCCGATGTGCCAGGGCCGGTCGACTCCGTCCATGACCGGGGTGAAGCTGTGGATGCAGAGGATGGCGGCGGCGTCGCAGCGGGTTTCCGCCTGTTCGATCATTTCCAGGGCGCGGTTGTGGTAGGGCCAGAAGGCGTGTTCGGCGCGCCGTGCCGCCTCTCGTTCATCGACCGATTCGTTGCCGGGAATTGGAATGCCGTCGCTTAACGCCACGATCGAGCTTGGATGATCGAGCCGCCGGTTGGGGTCGATGTAAAGCCGCGAGTAGTTGGCGAGCAATGCCGGGGCGCCGATCAGGCCGGCGAGCCGCCGCGTCACGTCCCCGGCGCCGATATCCCAGGCGATGTGCCGGTAGAGCATGGTCTCATCGAGGCCGCGCGTGCCGTGGCTGTGCGGAATGGCCCGGCCCGCGTGGTCGCACAACAGGACGGCGCGCGACGGCGCATTTTCATTCACCACCTCGAAGGGGGGCGGGTCGGGCTCGGCCGGGTCGATGCGGGGGGCGGCGGAGGCTTCGTCCTGGGCCATGGCGGCCTGTTATAGCGGAAATCGCCAGCGCCGTGCGGGCGGCCCGGGCAACAAAAAAATCCGCAATAGAGCAGCATCCGCTCAGGCCGAATCGCCGCATCGAAAACTTCGGGGGCCGATCACCGAACGGATAAATTTGCTCTGGCGGGCCCTCGGTCGCCAATGGCGCGCTTAGATGTCTTGCCCGCGCCGGCGCAACAGGCGGATGTTCTGCCGCGCGCCCGGCATGTGCGGGTTGACCTCCAGGGCCGCCTCGAAGGCCTCGATCGCGGCGCCAAACCGCTCGAGCCGGATATTCACCAGGCCGAGGCCCGAAAGCGCGCCGAAGTGACGTGGCTCCAGGGCCAGGGTCGATTCGATGTCGGCGATGGAGGCCTCGTACTCGCCCATCATAAAGTACAGCGTGGCGCGGCGGTTCCACCCCTCGGCGAAGTCGGGATCCTTCTCGATCACATCGTTGTACCGGTCGAGCGCCTCCTTGAAGTCGCCGCGGTTCAGGGCCTCGCCGCCGAGCGCGAGCAGATGGTCGATGTCCGGGCGCCCCGATTGGAACCATAAATTCCAGATGCGGGTCTCGGCGATATGTGCCTCGCGATCGTTGGCCGTCGTCTGGAGGGTATCGAACAGCTGGTCGAGGCGCGCATCGTTCTGGCGGGCCGAGACCGGCGCGGTGGCGCCAAAGGCAATCGCCAGGGCCGGGGTCAGGACCAGGGCCAGGGCGAGAAAGGCTACGGAAAGGAGTCGCATAGTAAGGAAAGGATAGTTATCTGCCCCGAGCGCGCCAAGGGCGTTTAGGCGGTTCACGACCAGGATCACGCAATTGTGGTCTTTTTTGAGCCAAAACCTCGTTTAAGCCAATTCCTGCGCATGCCGGAGGGATATTCGTGGCGCCGGGGCGTCCGCGAAACTAGGTTTAGAAGCCAAACTAGGTTCAAGAAAATGTGGCGGCAGCGAAAGACGAAGATACTGGCCACCCTCGGCCCGGCGAGCGCTGAACCGGAGATCATCCGCCGGATGGTCGAGGCGGGCGCGGATGTCTTTCGGCTGAATATGAGCCACGGCAGCCATGACGACCATCGGCGGTTGTTCCGAATCATCCGTGATCTCGAGGCGGCCTCCGGCCGGCCCCTGGGCGTGCTGGCCGACCTGCAGGGGCCGAAGCTGCGCGTCGGGACCTTCGCCGAAGGGCGGATCGGCCTGTGCGTGGGAAAGCGGCTGCGCCTTGATCTCGATTCGGCGCCGGGCGACGAGGGCCGCGTGACCCTGCCGCACCCGGAGATCTTCGCGGTGCTGAAGAGCGGCCAGGAGGTTTTACTCGATGACGGCCGGGTGCGCCTGCGCGTGGAAAAGGCGGCCCCCGATCATGCCGACACGATCGTCCTTGCCGGCACCGAACTGTCCGACCACAAGGGCGTCAATATCCCGGGAGCCGTCTTGCCGCTTAAGGCGCTGACTCACAAGGACCACGCCGATCTGGAATTCGCCTTGGGCCTCGGCGTGGACTGGATCGCCATGTCGTTCGTTCAGCGGCCTGACGATGTCGCGGAGGGCCGCAAGCTCATCGCCGGGCGGGCCGGTCTTGTCGCCAAGATCGAAAAACCGGCGGCGATCGAAGCCCTCGACGGGATTATCGAGCTCGCCGATGGGATCATGGTGGCGCGCGGCGATCTCGGCGTGGAACTGCCGGTCGAGGAAGTCCCCGGCTTGCAGAAACAGATCGTCCGCGCCTCGCGTGCCGCGGGCAAGCCGGTGATCGTGGCGACGCAGATGCTCGAATCGATGATCGAGGCGCCGACGCCGACCCGCGCCGAAGTGTCCGACGTGGCGACCGCCGTGTACGACGGGGCCGACGCGGTCATGCTGTCCGCCGAAACGGCGACCGGGGCCTTTCCGGTCGAAGCGGTCGCCATGATGAACCGGATCGCCGAGCAGGCCGAGCACGATCCCCTGTACCGCCCTTTGATGGAAGCCTGGCCGACGCCGCCCGAGGCCACCGCCGCCGACGCCATCAGCGCCGCGGCGCGGCAGGTCGCCGAGACCTTGGGCGCGGCCGCGATCGTGACCTACACGACGACGGGCTCGACGACATTGCGCGCCGCGCGCCAGCGCCCGACCGTTCCGATCCTGGCCCTGACGCCGAAACCCGAAACGGCGCGGCGCCTTGCCATCCTTTGGGGCACGCATTGCGCCTCCACCGACGATCCCACCGACTTTACCGAGATGGTGGAGCGCGCCTGCAGCATCGCGGTGCGGGACGGGCTGGCCCGGGCCGGGCAACGCCTCGTGATCACCGCGGGGGTTCCCTTCGGCACGCCGGGTGCGACGAACGTTCTACGCATTGCCGTGGTCGGCCGCGACGTCACTTAACCCGAAGGCTCAGGGCTGGCGGCTTGGGTCCGCCGCTGGCCCAATCGAGAAGCTCCACGGTGTGAACCACCGGCCGGTCGAGCAGATTGCTCAGTTGGACCATGCAGCCGATGTTGCCCGTGGCGATCACGTCCGCGCCGGTGCGTTCGATATTGGCGGCCTTGCGTTCGCCAAGTTGTACCGCGAGCGTTGGTTCGAGAATATTGTAGGTCCCGGCCGAGCCGCAGCACAGGTGGCTCTCGGGAATGGCGCGCACCGTGAAACCCGCCGCCTCGAGCAATAGGCGCGGTTCCTCCGCCAGCCCCTGCCCGTGGGCCAGTGAACAGGCCGGGTGATAGGCGACGGTGAGGGCGCGCGCCTCGTCATTGATTTTGGGCGGGGTCTTGCCCGGCGGGGGCGTTTCCAGACGGGCGATCAGTTCGCTCACGTCCACCGCCAACTCCGAAATCCTTGCGGCGCGCTCCGCCCATTGCGCGTCGCCCCGCATCACGTGACCATAGTCCTTCAGCATGGTGCCGCAGCCCGACGCATTGGCGACGACCGCATCGAGTCCGCCGCCCTCGATCTCGCGCGACCAGGCGGCGATGTTCGCCCGGACGAAGGCCTCCGTGGCGCCGGTCTTGCCGAGGTGGTGGGTCAGTGCACCGCAACAGCCCATGCCGCCGGCGACCACGACCTCACAGCCCAGGCGGCGCAGCAGGCGGATCGTCGCCGCGTTGATGGCGGGATCCAGCACCTGTTGTACGCAGCCCGTCAAAAGGGCGACCCGCATTCGCCGCGCGCCCTCCGCTGGATAAACCCGTGGTTTTAGGGCGGCGGCGCGCGGTAGCCGTCTTGGCGTAAAGCGGATGAGCGCGCCGAGCCGTCCCGGCAACGGCGCCCGAAGGGCTTTGACGATGACGGCGCCGGCCAGCGCGAATCGGAACAACCCTGGGCGCGGCAGCACGGCGGCCAACAGGGCGCGAAGCCGGCGCTCGAACCAGGGCCGCCGGTACGTCCGCTCGATGTGCGCGCGGCCCTGGTCGACAAGGTGCATGTAGTCGACGCCCGACGGGCAGGTCGTCACGCAGCCGAGGCAGGACAGGCAGCGGTCGATGTGCCGGACGTGGGTGTCCGTGGGGGCCTCTTGGCTTTCCAGCATTCCCTTGATCAGATAGATGCGCCCGCGCGGACTATCGAGCTCGTCGCCCAACAGGACGTAGGTGGGACAGGTCGCGAGGCAAAATCCGCAATGCACGCAGGTGCGCAGAATCCGTTCGGCTTCCGCGACGTTGTCGTCGGCAAGCTGCGCCAGGGAGAACTGTGTCTGCACCTACACCCCCTGGTA
>JADFIH010000025.1 GCA_022566715.1 Pseudomonadota bacterium
TAGGCCCAGGTCCCCCTCGCTAACGCCCCTCAGGAAATAATAATACTGCGTCGCTAAGGTGTCGTTGAGGTGCAGGCGATCCCGCATCAGCTCGACCATCTCCGGCGTGGCCGTGGGGCCGAGCGCGATGCGCGCCGGATCGCCGGGGATGACCCGGGCGATGAAGAAGATGACGATGGAAACGCCGATTAGAACGACAAGAGACGCTCCGACACGTCTCAGGATGTATTGACCTAGGTGCACTGACGTCTACCGGGGCGATTGGCGCGCGCCTTTTCCAGCGCGTTGGGGGGCGTGGGACCCGGCCACACGCGTGGCCGGGTCCCAACCTAAACGTAGTTTATCCGCCCTCGACCGCTGGTTCTACTGTTCGCGATCGACCGACCATGTGTGGAAGCGGAAGTTACCACCCATAACCGGTACGGTCAGGCTCTTGTCGTCGAGCGAAGGAGCGGAAACATATGAAGCCTTGGCGAACAGCGCCTCCGTTTCGTAGGCATAGATCGCGGGGGCGAGGTCGATGATCCGCCGCTGCAACTGCTTCAGCAGGTCCTCGCGTTTGTTATCGTCGATTTCCGCCTTGACGGCGTCGATCAGACGGTCGACCTCCGAGTCGTTCAACCACCACATGGAAAGATAGCTGCCCCGGACGCTGGAGTGGTAATCGCCTAGCAGCGAGAGTGGGTCCGGATAGGTCGCCGAGAAGTACAACTGTCCGACGTGCGGCGTGGCTTCGATGCTCGAGGCCCGATCCGCGAACAACACCCATGGGACCTTGACGACTTTGGATTTGATACCAATCTGCGCGAAGTTCTGCTGCAGCAGGAAGGCTACTTTCTCTTCCTTCGCAACCGCCGCCACCCAAGCCAATTCGATTTCGAATTCATCGAGCCGGTTGGCGTATTTGGACTTGGCAAGTTCGGCACGCGCCGCCTCCAGATTCTGCTCGAATACCGGTGCGTCCTTGTCATAGCCGAACAAGGCGCTCGGAAGGGCCGTGCGGGACCGCTGTGCCGCCGTCAGGTCGTCGCTGACGCGCTCGATCGAGAGCATTGCGGCGTAATCGACGGCCAAAGCCATTGCCCGCCGAAAGTGGACATCGTCCGTCGGTGGCTTTTGAGTATTGATCGGCAGGACGAGGTAGCCAACGCCCGATTCCGTCGTTAGCTCAACGTTATCTTCGCGTTCGAGCGCCCTAAACACCTCGGGTGAATGCCATTGGCTCGACAGCTCGTGGTTTCCCCGGGCCATCAAAGTACGCAGGCTCGCGGACTCGAGGCCATAGCGGATTCGGATCGTGTCCGGTGCTTTTGCCGCGACAGGCTCGAAGTAGTTGTCGGTCAACCGCAGGACCGTGAGCTCTTGCATCTTATGCGAATCGACACGGTAGGGGCCCGTTCCGGCATCGTTCACGGACAGGAAGGCCTGGCCATAGTCTCCGTTGTCGCCGAAGTCGCCACTCTCCTGATTCTTTTTGACCAGATCGCTGTTGAGAATCGCTAACCGCACGAGGCTCGCGAGGAAAGCCGAATTCGCCGACGGCAGGGTGAAGCGCACCTGCATGCCGCTCACCTTTTCGACTTTCGAACTGGAATAAAGGCCGGCATAGCCCTGCGCGAGGGCCACCGAGCGGTTGAACGAATAGACGACGTCGTCGGCATTGAGCTCGCTGTCATCGTGGAACTTGATACCGGGGCGCAGCGTGAATGTATAAGCGGTCCCATCGGCCGATACGTTCCAACTTTCGGCAAGCTGCCCCTCAAACGCGCCCGAAGGACTAGGCCAGATCAACACATCGTAGATGTTGAACAGAATGATTGAATCGATGAAATCGAGCGCCTTGTGCGGGTCGAGCTCGCCGATCGGTACCTCGTCGAGCCTCAGTACGCGTTCGGCAAACGCCTGCGTTGCGGGCACGATCAAAACCATCGCCACCGCGATGATTTTCAAAAGTCCTCTCATGATGTGATTTCCTCTCCTTGCGCGGCTTCCGTCCGCGATGTCTTTACTTGGCTTCCCCAAAGGCCCGGCGCCAATCTAAGTGCCGGGCAACCCACTCCAACAGCAGGCTTGACAATGTCGACAGAAAAACGACATTTGGATGCTGCCACATGTGTGGCGCGACATGCAAGCCTTGAGAGGCAAGAGTTTTATCGGTTTGCACGGAGTTAGACCACTCGAACGGCAAGGCCGCATTTGCCATGAAACCGCGAGAAGGGACGGGTCGCATGAACGCCGCAACCGACGAAGCCGGTACTCGCGTCTACCGCGCCGCGCCCAGTAAGACCGCCGGAGCATCGGATGCGGACCCTGTCACGACGGAAATCCTGCGGCACGCGCTGAACTCAGCGGCGAATCAGATGAGGCGGGCCCTGGTGCGCACGGCGTTCTCGCCCACCATCTACGAAGTACTTGATTTCGCCGCCGCCATCTATGACCGCGAGATCCGAATGTTGGCGCAAACGCCGACGTTGCCCCTTTTCATGGGGACCATGAATTTCTGTATTGAGTTCGCGGTCGAGGCGGTTGGCGGCGCGGGCGTGCTCGAGCCGGGCGACATCATCCTCTACAACGATCCCTTCGGCACCGGCTCACACCAGCAGGACGTCGCCCTGATAATGCCCGTGTACCTCAGCGATGGGGGTCTAATCGGTTACACGGCGATCAAAGCTCACATCCAGGACATTGGTGGAAAGGATCCATACTCCACCGATACGGTCGACGTTTTACAGGAAGGAACGATCTTTCCAGGACTGCGCCTGTACCGCCGCGGCAAACGGGTCGACGATATCCACCGTCTAATGATCGCCAACACCCGTTTCCCGAAATATGTCATTGGTGACGTCGATGCCATGGTCGTCGGCGTTCGCGCCGGGGCGGCGGAACTCGTTCGTCTCGTGGAACTCCGTGGCCGCGATGTGTTTGAAGCGTGTGTCGAGCGCATGTTCGACCATGGCGAGGCCCTGATTCGAAGCTACTTCGAGAAAATTCCCGACGGCCGCTACGTGGGCTATGGGCGCATGGACAACAACGGGGTCGACAAGGAGCCCATTCCCTTCGAGTTGGCGCTTGAGGTCGAGGGCTCGACTGTCCGCGTGGATTATTCGAAATCCCCACCGATGCAGGGCGGGCCCGTAAACTGCCCCATCGCGTCGACCGTGTCTGCAACCCGCATGGCGATCATGATGATCGCGGGCGGCGGCGACATGGCCACGGAGGGTCATTTTCGCCCCGTCGAGGTCATTACCCGGCCTGGTACAATGTTCGACGCCCAATGGCCGGCGCCGACCTTTCTCTACTTCCTCCCCGCCATGCAGGCGATGGAGGTCATATGGCGCGCGATGTCGGAGGCCATGCCCGAGGCGGTGCCCGCCAGTAGCAATGGTGACATCGTGGCCACGGTCTGGTGGGGGCAGAACAGCGAGACCGGCGAAGGCTGGGCCGAAGGCATGCCGCATATGGGCGGCCAGGGCGGGCACGCTGGCGGGGACGGTTGCAGTACCTTGATGCACATTATGGAATCGGCGACGCGCAACACGCCGTGCGAGGTGTTCGAATCGCGCGCCCCCTGGCTGATCGAGAAGTTTGAATTGGCCCCCGATTCATGCGGCCCCGGGAAGTTCCGTTCGGGCCTTGGCCTCGACATGCACTATACGATGCTCGACGATTCGTGGGTTACCATCGTTATCGACCGGCATACCTCCAAACCGTGGGGTTTGGCGGGCGGTGGCGAGGGCTCACGCGTCAACCTGTCCTACCTGCGTGGCAAGGACGGGCAGCGGACGCTGCACACCAAGGTAACACGGCTCAAAGTGGAAAAAGGGGCGACACTCGAAATCCTTACGGGCGGTGGCGGCGGCTTTGGCCCACCGTCCGAACGCGCGGTCGATTCGGTGTTGGAAGACCTCCGCGAGGGCTACATCACGGAAAGCCATGCGCGCCAACACTACCCGCACGCCTTCGCGGGTTCGTCGGCGCGGTCCGCCGCGGAGTGACGGGCTTACGCAAACGTTGCCGGAGTTTTTGCCGCCGCAGAACCGTTAGGGCACTCGGCGGGGAGATTCGAAGGCGTGCTAGTTCGGGGGGATGAGGCACATGGCTGTGAGAAATATGACTAGGGCGGCTGACCCCGGCGGGCGTGTGAGCGTGACCTTGAGGGTCTACGAGATCCTTCGCCGCGAGATACTCTCCTTGGAGCTTCGCCCGGGCCAACGACTCGACGAGGTCAGCTTGAGCAGCCGCTTCAGATGCTCGCGGACACCCGTGCGCGAGGCGCTCGTCAAGCTGGATTCAGAGAGCCTGGTGACGACATTGCCGAACGGCCGCGCGATGGTTGCGTCCATCGAGTTTGGAGCGGTACCGGCATACTTCGACGCCCTCACGCTTTTGCAACGTGTAACAACGCGGCTGGCGGCCCGGTTCAGGACTGAGTCGGATCTCGTCGAGATCAACCGTTGTGGCGCCGAATTTCGGGCCGCTCAAGAACGCGGCAACGTCCCCGACATGATCGAAACAAACCGGGACTTCCATATCGCCATCGCGGACGCCGGGCGGAACGCCTATTACCACGCTTTCTACGCGAGACTTCTTGATGAGGGCCGCCGCCTGTTGAGGCTCTATTTCTTTACTTATGATGACGAGCGCCCACCCGTCTACTCGAATGAGCATGATCTAATAATCGACGCGATCTCGGCGAGGGACGAAGATCTGGCCGACCGTTTAGCGCTCCAACACGCGACGCAAGTGGCCGACCGAATTCGCTCTTATCTCGACGACCGTCCGGGCGCGGCTATTTCGCTCGAAGAAGCCGTCAGCAGCAATCAACGTGCAGTGACCGCATAGATTTGCGGTATGGCGGCTTCATTTCTTGTTGTCTTGTGGAGGTAAATAATGGTTAGGCCCGATTGGCGCGGCGTTTTCCCGGCGGTGACGACACAGTTCAAGAAGGATCATTCCCTCGATTTGGAGGCGACGCAAAAGCATGTCGACGTCCTTATCGAGAGCGGGTGCCGCGGGCTGGTCATGCTGGGTACGGTGGGTGAGAACAACGCTCTTTCGGCGGAAGAGAAGCGTCAAGTACTGCATGCGGCCAGGGACGCGGCAGCCGGCCGGGTTCCCGTGCTGTCGGGTGTCGCGGAGTACACGACGGATCTCGCGGCCAACTTCGCCCGCGAGTGTGAGGACATCGGCATCGACGGCCTGATGGTTCTCCCCTGCATGGTCTACAAGTCGGATCCCCGTGAAACACTGACACACTTCCGAAGCGTCGCGCGGGCGAGTGGTTTGCCCATTATGGTCTACAACAATCCCGTGTCCTACGGTGTCGATATCACGCCCGAAATGTTCGCCGAACTATCGGACGAGGACACGATCGTTGCCATTAAGGAATCCTCGGAAAACGTGCGGCGAATTACGGACCTCACAAACGTTGTGGGCGATCGCTATATTCTATTTTCCGGCGTCGATGATCTGGTGTTGGAAAGCGTCTTGCTGGGCGCTGTCGGTTGGGTTGCCGGTTTGGTCAACGTGTTTCCGCGTGAATCGGTGGCGCTTTTCGATTGGGCCGTGGCGGGACGGTGGGACGACGCGCTCAGCTACTACCGTTGGCTCACGCCGATCTTTCATCTCGATACCGAGCCTAAGCTCGTGCAATACATCAAACTCGGACAGCAGGTGATGGGACTTGGAAGCGAGGTCGTGCGGTCGCCGAGGCTGGTGCTGGAAAGTGACGAGCGGGCCAGCATCATTGCTCTCTTCGAGAAAGCGGCCGCGGAACGGCCGATTGCTTCCACACCTCTACGAACTGCGGCTGGCGAATAGGCCGGCCGCATCGACCCCGTTCGCTTCGTGGAAAGCATGAGGGAAACGGAACCAACGAAGACGCCCGGGACGCGGGGACTCGAACCTCCCAACGTTTAACAGGCGTTTGAGAAAAGACGATCCCAGTATTCGCCGGCGGAACGAGCTAGGTGGTCACGACGATCTTGCCGCGCTGGGTCGTTGATTCCATATGACGGTGAGCCTCGGCGATCTGGTCTAAGGGAAAGACGCGGTCGATGATCGGCTTCAAGACCCCTGATCCGGCGCGCTCATATACGTAGGACTTTGCGCGTTCGCGTTGCTCCGGGAAGCGGGCCGTGTCGAAGATGCTGTGGAAACGGATGACGATCCGCTTGGCCAGCATGGTCAGCACGTCGAAATGGGCCGGGCCGCGCTCCAACACGCCAAAATTAACGATGCGGGCCATGGGCGCGGTGACCTTGGCGAAGGCCTCGAAGTTGGGCCCGCCGACAGGATCGTAGATAACGTCCACTCCTCTGCCGCCGGTAAGCGCGAGTCCCGCTTCGGCGATGTCCTCCTCGTCGGTGACGATGACGTGGTCGGCGCCGGCCTCCAGGAGAAAGGACTTCTTCTCGCCGGTGCGCGTGGTTGCGATCACGCTCGCGCCTTCGGCTTTGGCTATCTGCAGCGCGCCCAGCGCGGCACTGCTGCTTCCCGCCGTGACCAGCACCGTCTCACCTGCCTGGACCTTGGCGAACTCCACGATGCCGCCCCACGCCGTCACGTATTGCATCCACATGGCGGCGCAATCCAGGTCGGACACGTTGTCCGGGTTGTGCGCCACCATCTCGGCTGGCAGCACTGCAAGCTCCCCGTAAGTGCCGTGAACGGCCGAGTCGCCGGTCCAGCGCCCTTCGGAATCTGAGGATAGGAACGGCACGACACCGACGCGGTCGCCGACCTGGAAGTCCGTCACTCCAGGTCCGACCGATTCGATGATTCCCGCCGCCTCATAACCGAGGCGGGAGGGGAACTCGGGTGTGGCGACGTATTGGCCGGCACGCATCATCACCTCGGCCCGGTTGAGGCCAAAGGCGGCGACCTGGATTCGCACTTCGCCGGCTTTGGCCGCCGGGACGTCGATGTCCTCGACGCGCAAGACATCGGGCGCACCCGTTTCATGAAATCGGACGACTCGCGGCATTGTTTCCCCCCTTTGGGCGCGGGCGCGGCTAGTCCGTTGGCCCGCCCATGATGAATCCGGCGGCGGCTTGATCGGTCGGCATGACCTCGATCGAACTGATATTGACGTGATCGGGCACGCCGATCGCGAACTCGACGACCTCGGCAATGTCCTCGCCGGTCAAGGCCCGGTAGCCCTCGTAGACGGAAGTCCCATGCGCGTCGTCACCGCCAAGGCGCACGCGCGTGAACTCGGTGGCGACGGCGCCGGGCTGGATGTCGGTCACCCGGATACCGCTGCCCGCGAGGTCGGTGCGCAGGTTTTTCGATAGGACGTGCACGAAACCCTTGGTGCCGCCGTAGACGTTCGAGCCGGGGTAGGCCTGGGTCGCCGCGATCGAGCTCATGTTGACGATGTGCCCCCGCTTGCGGGCCGCCATGCCCGGCAGCACGGCGTGCAGAACATTGAGCAACCCCTTGATGTTCGTATCGACCATCTCCATCCAATCCTCGAATTGGCCCTCCTGAACGGGTCCGCTGCCGCGGCCCAGGCCCGCATTGTTGACGAGAACATCGATGCTGGCGAATTTGGATGGCAGCGCATCCATTGCGGCGGAGACCGCGGCGTGATCGCGAACATCGAGCGCCAGCGCATGGACACGGCCGGCAAATTCGCCGGCCAGCGCGGCGAGCCGGTCCTTGCGCCGCGCCGCCGCAACGACTCGGTAGCCGCGATCCGCCAAACGTCTCGCCGTTGCAAGCCCGATGCCGGAACTGGCGCCCGTGACCAGGACCGTCTTGTCGCGAATGCTCGTCATGTTCGCCGCGCCAATTTCACTTCCAAGAATTGTCTGCTATCACATAGCGCGATTGATCGGTGGCGCACAATCGGCAAGACGTGGGGGCACGGAACGATGAACACACGGGGACCGCGGCCGGCGTACGAATGCCGGCCCGTCGGCGAAACGGCACGGGCGCTCTATGACGAGGCGCTGGTCTGGGATATGACGCTGCCCTGGGTCGAGGGCTACGCGGATGAGGACATCACGCTACCGCGGTTCCGGGCCGCGGGGGTCGATCTCATTTCCCTGACCGTCAACGACTTTCCAGGTTCGGTCGGGGGCACGGTCCGGCAGATCGCCAAGGTCAAGGCGACCGTCGCCGCGCGGGCCGAAGACTTGGTTCTTATCACGTCGGCCGATGATGTGCGCCGCGCCAAGGCCGCCGGCAAGCTCGCGCTCACCCTCAATCTTCAAGAGACCAATCCCCTCGAACGCTCGCTCGAAATGGTCCAGGTCTTCTACGACCTCGGCGTGCGTCACATGCTGCTGGCCTATAACCAGAAGAACTACGTGGGCGACGGCTGCGCCGAAGCGACCGATGCGGGCCTCAGCCGTTTCGGCCGGCGCGCGGTTCAGGAGATGAACCGCGTCGGAATGCTGGTCGACGGTACCCATTCGGGTTACCGGACCACGATGGAGGCGATTGAGATTTCGGAGAGGCCTTTCATCTTCTCCCATTGCTGCGCGCGGGGCGTGGCGCCGCACTACCGCAACATCAAGGACGATCAGATCAAGGCTTGTGCCGCCACGGGCGGCGTTATCGGGATCAACGGCGTCGGCGGCTTTCTAATCGACAAGCAGGCGCATACCGGCTCCATGTTCCGGCATGTCGACCATGTGGTCCAGCTCGTCGGCGCGCGGCATGTCGGCATCGGCCTCGACTACGTGAAGGACCCGGCCGCGTTCTGGGTCACGGCGCGCAATGCGCCCGAGGCCTGGCCCCAGATCGATGGGAAGCCGCACGAGGACCACGAGACGGTGCAGCCTGAGCAGCTGCTCGAGTTGACCGACCTAATGTTGGGCGCTGGCTATGCGGAAGACGACGTGCGCGGCATCCTCGGCGAGAACTTTCTGCGCGTGGCCGAGGCGGTTTGGAAATAACCGGCGCATCAGACCGTCTCGAAGGGCGCCTACGTCGTGCCGACGCTGGTGACCTACCGGGCCATGGACAAAGCGGGGCGGGAGCTCGGTCTGCCCGAGGTCAGCATCAAAAAACTGCAGGACGTTCTGGTGGCGGGCCTGGACTCGGTCGAAATCTGCCTGGCCGCGGGGGTGAAGCTGGGCTTTGGCACCGACCTGCTGGGCGCGCTGCAGGAACATCAATCGCTCGAGTTTTCGATCCGTGCCGAAGCGCAGCCGGCGCACGATGTGCTGGCGTCGGCCACGGTGGTCAACGCCGAAATCCTTGGCCAGGACGGGGATCTCGGCGTGGTGGCGCCCGGCGCGCGCGCGGATCTCCTCGTGGTCGACGGCAATCCCCTGGAAGACCTCAACCTGTTGCAGGAACAGGGGCGCCATATCCCCGTCATCATGAAGGGCGGAGCGTTCTACAAGAATCTCCTCAACTGAGTTTTGCGAAGTCGCGGAACGGGGCCGCCAGCAGGGCGGCGAAGGGCTTGCCGATCTCGAGGTCGTCTGGTGCATACCAGTTTGCCTCGTGCAGCAGATTGGCGCTGCCGATAAACGCGTCGTCGTAGATGACCGGGATGTTGAGGGCCGATTCGAGGCCCAGGCTCGCGATCAGCTCGTGATCCGGGTAAGCCCAGCGGATGTCCTCGGCGGTGTAGCCGACCCAGCCCACTTTGCCGTCGATGACCTTCTCGCCCCAGGGGGTCTTGGACATGGCCTTGCGGCCGCCAACGGGATAGTTCTCCGGGTCGCTCGAATAAAGACGCTGCGCTTCGCGGTTCCGCGGATCGAACACCATGAGGGTAAACAGGCGGTGCCCGATGACCTGCCCGAGCGCGGCGTCGAGCGCCTCATACAACGGCGCGGGCTGGCCCGGACGGCCCGCCGCCGCCGCGGCCCGCCTGAGCGCTTCGATCTGCGTGCTCTCATTTGGTCTGTTCACCGGACCGCCTTTTGTGACTGCGCCCGCGTCCATCGGAATGGCCACGAAACCAGCAAACTAACGGCCACGCCCCCCCATTGACAGCGAGATTAGGAATCGTTCGGAAAATAGGGATAGAACCAGGTAATAATCTTGCGTTTCTTCCGGTTTCTAGTGACTTCTCCATATATTGACCCAGGCCGCGAGATTTGATTCTTACGCTGACGCGCGCTTGCTGTTAGGCTCCCGTCAGGCATGGACATGTTGTGGGCCTGAACCTGCCGGGGGATTTATCATGCTGGCCCGCCGAATATGAGGGTGGTGAAGCGGGTTGCCACCTTCGTGCCGGATTCGTTTTGCCCCAATCGTTTTGCCCCAATCGTTTTGCATGGACCCGCCGAACTCAAGCGGACATGATGGACGCCGCGTAAAGTATTTGAAAAGAAAAAGAATTCGTGTCGGGAGGCAGTATGAGGGTTGCGACGGACGTGGGCGGGACGTTCACCGATCTGGTCTATTACGATTATGACGAAGAGACCGGTACGTTTGGCGGCATAAAAACCGAAAAAGTGGAAACGACCCCCCCGAACTTCGAGCAGGGGGTGATGGACACCATGCACAAGGCCGGCCTGGCGCCCAAAAGCATTTCCTTCTTCGCGCACGGAACGACGGTCGTCATCAATGCGTTGCTCGCGCGCAAGGGCGCGAAGACCGGGCTCATCACGACCAAGGGCTTCCGCGATGTGCTGGAGATCGCGCGCGGGAACCGGCCCGACCTGTTCAACTTCTATTTCACCAAGCCCAAGCCCTTCGTCCCCCGTTATCTGCGCAAGGAGGTCGACGAGCGCGTCAACTACAAGGGCGAGATCCTGACGCCAGCCGACCTCTCCGGGCTTCCCGCGATCATCGAGGCGTTCCGGGACGATGGCGTCGAGGCGATCGCCATCAGTTTCCTGCACGCTTATGCGAACCCGGAGAACGAAATCGCCGTCCTGGACGAGGTCCGCCGGTTGTGGAACGACGTTTCATTGGTTGCGTCGCATCGGATCACGCGCGAGTGGCGGGAATACGAACGCACGAGTACGGCGGTCCTGTCGGCCTACGTTCACCCGCTCGCGAACCGGTATTTGAAATCGCTCGACGCGAAGTTGCGGTCGGATGGATTTAGCGGCACCCCGTTCATCATGCAGTCGAACGGCGGCATCGCCACGTTGAACGCGGCCGCCGCCAATCCCATCACCATGGTCGAATCGGGGCCCTCGAGCGGTGTGCTGGGCGCCATCGAGTTGGGCAAGCTGATCGGCGTGCCCAACATGATCACGCTCGATATCGGTGGCACCACGGCGAAATGCGCGCTCGTCGAAGACTCGCGGGCCCGGATCACGACCGACTACAAGATCGAATGGACGCGCACCAATCCCGGCTATCCCATCAAGACGCCGGTCATCGAGATCGTCGAGATCGGAAACGGCGGCGGCAGCATCGCCTGGATCGACGAAGGCGGAAAGCTGCACGTGGGGCCGCAGAGCGCCGGCGCCGTGCCCGGTCCGGCGGCCTACGGCCGCGGCGGCACCGAGCCCACGACGACGGATGCGCATTTGATTACCGGGCGGATCGATCCCGACTACTTCCTGGGCGGCGAGATCGAACCGGACATGGAGAACCTGGATAAGGTCTTTCAGGCCCTGGCCACGAAATTGAAGGTCAGCGTGAAGGAAGCGGCCCGCGGCGTCATCCGCATCGCCAACGCCAACATGGTCAACGCGCTCAAACTCGTCTCCATCAACAAGGGCTACGATCCGCGCGAGTTTACGCTGGTCGCCTTTGGCGGCGGCGGCGCCATGCACGCGGTTGCGCTGGCCGAAGAGCTCCAGGTTCCCAAGGTGATCGTCCCCGTGAACTCGGCCGTATTCTCGGCCTGGGGCATGCTGGTGACGGATCTTCGCCGCGACTACATCCGCACCAAACTGGTCCGCCTCGCCGACGTCGATCCGGCCGAAGTCGGGCGCCTGTTCGACGAGATGGCCGAGGCCGCCACGGCCGAGTACGAAGCCGACGGCGTCGACGCCGGACGGCTCATGTTTCAGCGCTATGGGGACATGCGCTACCAGGGCCAGGAGCACAGCGTAAAGATCGAATTCCCCGATGGCGCGGTCGGCGAGAAAGCGCTGGCGGAGGCCATCAAGCGCTTCCACGAGGCCCACGAACGCGAATACACCTTCCGCCTCGAGAACCCCGTCGAACTGGTCAACTACCATCTCGTGGTGAGCGGCCGCGTGCCCAAGCCCGACCTTTCCAAACTGGAGCCGACCGGCCGGGACCTCAAGGACGCGGTCCGCGGCGTCAGGTCCGTCGACTTCGACGAGAACGGCATACACGAGACCACCATCTACGAACGCGGCCTGCTGGAGCCCGGCATGGTGCTCAAGGGACCGTGCGTAATCGAGGAACCGGCGGCCACGCTCCTCGTAACCCCGGGCAAGCGGGTCGAGATCGACGACTACGGCAACATTCACATCATCATGAAATCATGAGGATCAGACAGTGAGCGCTACCGACACCTTCACGTTGGAGATCATTAAGAACGCGCTTGTTGCGGTGGGCGACGAGATGTTCGTTGCAATGCAACGCACCAGCATGAGCCCGATCATATACGAGACTCTCGACTATTCGTGCGGTCTCACGGATCCCGAAGGTAATCTCATCACGCAAGGCAATGGCACGACCGTCTTCCTGGGTCAGATCGATTCCCTGGTACGGGAAGTGCTCAAGAAATTCGGCGAGAAGGGCGACATCCACGACGGCGACATCTTCATCTCGAACGATCCCTATGTGGGCGGCGGCACGCACCTTTCCGATCCGGCCCTGGTCCAGCCGATCTTCTTCGAGGACGAACTCGTGGCCTTCGTGATCAACAAAGCGCATTGGACCGAGGTCGGCGGCAAGGACCCGGGCAGCTTCACGACAAATGCCACGGAGATCTTTCAGGAAGGTCTGCAGCTGCCGAATATTCGCATCTTCAGCGGTGGTAAGCCCAATGCGGCGCTCATCGATCTCATTGCGGCAAACGTCCGTCTGCCGGAAATGTCGCTCGGCGACATGTGGGCCGGCGTTGCCGCCAACCGGGTCGGCGAGCGGCGGGTTCGGGAGATTTTTGCGAAGTACGGCGTCGCCGAGGTCAAGGAAGCGATCGTCAGCTTGCTCGATTACGGCGAGGAGATGATTCGCCAGGAGATGAAAAACTTGCCGAAGGGTGTCTTCGAGGCGGAAGACTGGATTGACGACGATGGACTGGGCAACGGCCCCTTCCGCATTCAGGTAAAGGTCACCATCACCGACGACGAGTTCATAGCAGACTTCACGGGCAGCCATGCCCAGGTGCCGGGACCGATCAATAACTCTCGCACGGGGCTCGTCTCCGCGGTGCGCACGGTGTTCAAGGCGCTCAGCAACCCCAGTGTTCCGGCAAACGGTGGCTGCTTCCGGCCCATGAAAGTGATCTGTCCCGACGGTACAATGTTCACGGCCAAGCGCCCCGCGCCGGTGTCGCTCTATTGGGAAACCATGATGGCCGGCGCTGACTTGATCTGGAAGGCATTGGCGCCGCACATCCCGGAGCGTCTGACGGCGGGACACATGCTGTCGGTGTGCGCCACCATTATTACGGGCACCCACCCGGATACCGGCGAGTTCTATTTGATGGTCGGACCCCTGGTCGGCGGCTGGGGCGCGGGGGCAACCAAAGACGGAGATGGCGGGCAATTTGCCTCGGCCGACGGCGAGACCTTCAATATCCCGGTCGAGATTGCGGAAACACGCTACGGCGTTCTCGTCGACCAGTATGCCTTCCACAACGATGATGGCGGGTTCGGCAAGTTCAGGGGCGGTAAGGGTGTCGTGCTCGATTACCGCATCCTCTCCGACACGGCGGTCATGACGGGAAGTTTCGGCCGCAACAAGTTCAAGCCGTGGGGCATCGGCGGCGGTGGTGAGGGGTCCCCCAATTACGCGAAGGTCCTGCGCGCCGACGGCGGCGAGGAAACCTATACCATGTTCCACCAGATTCCGTTGAAGAAAGGGGACGTGGTGCGTTTGGTCACGGCCACCGGTGGCGGTGTTGGCGATCCACGCGAGCGCCCCCGAGACAAGGTGCGCAACGATCTACGTGATGGTTACGTCACCATTGAGCAGGCGAGAGTGCATTACGGCTACGACGCCAAGGTTGCGGCGGAATAGGGCCTTCGCGTCTGGTCCATCGCGGTTTTGGACCCCAAAAACGTTGGCGCAAGATCGTCGGCCCAGGATCGTTGATCCAGGACCGCTTTGGGAAATTCCATGAATTGGGCCTTTGAGGGGTGGATTATTTCTTATCCGCCACTTGCTGGCCAATAATCGCCAACAATTAGACTGATCGTTGGTGAAAAGTATGGATCAACGTACGCAGATCCGGCCCCTGGACCTCGTCGACCGGATGATCCTCCGCGAGCTTCAGGCCAACGCGCGCCTTTCCAATGTTGAACTATCGCGGCGCGTGAACCTAAGCCCGACACCTTGCCTGGAACGGGTGCGCCGGTTGGAGCGCGAGGGCTATATCTCCGACTATGTTGCGCTTCTAGAGCCGACGAAACTGGGCTCCGCGCTGTTGATCTTCGTTGAGATCACGTTGGATCAGACCACGGAGAAAGCCTTCGGTCATTTCAAGGAAAGTGTTCTCGGGTTGCCCGAGGTGCTGGAGTGTCACATGGTCGCCGGCGGGTTCGATTATCTGGTCAAAGTGCGGGTTTCCGACATGGCGGAGTACCGGCAGTTTCTGGGCGAGAGGCTCGCGGAGATTCCGGGGGTTAGGCAGACCCACACCTACGTCGTCATGGAGGAAGTCAAAAGCACGACGTTCATTCGCGTTCCCGATACCGTATCGTAAGGTTCGAGGGTGCCCATGGCGGATAAAACGAAACGGGGAAGGACGTAATGTCAAAACCTAGCTGGGCCGGCGCATTTCCGGCGGTGACGACACAGTTCAAGAACAGCGACGACGATCTTATTCTGGAAAGCATCCCTTTGGGGCCCATGCCAGTCGAACTGAGGATCGAGGGCGAGGAGCGCGCATGGATCATTGCTCTCTTCGAGGACACTGCGGCCCTCCGGCCGGATGTTGCGCCGCCCGCTCGCCACGCCGCGGGCTAGGCGCCGAGATATGCTCGAGGACACTGCTCACACATTCTTTTGCATTGACGGGCATACCTGCGGCAACCCGGTGCGGTTGGTCGCTGGCGGTGCCCCGCCCCTTGTGGGCGCGACCATGAGCGACCGGCGCCAGCATTTCTTGCGCGACTACGACTGGATACGGCGCGCACTTATGTTCGAGCCGCGAGGCCACGACCTCATGTCCGGAGCGATTCTCTATCCCTCCACGCGCGATGATTGCGATGCCGCAATTCTCTTCATCGAAACCTCCGGATGTCTCCCCATGTGCGGCCACGGCACGATTGGCACCGTGACAATGGCGTTGGAGCAAGGGCTTGTGAGCGCACGGGAACCGGGTCTGATCTCCCTCGACACTCCGGCCGGCGTGGTCAAGGCGTACTATGAGCGCGAGGGGCGCCATATCGAATCGGTACGTATCCACAACGTGCCCAGTTTCGTGGCGGAACGCGGTGTGACTGTCGACTGCCCAGAGCTCGGGAAGCTCGTCGTCGATATCGCGTACGGCGGCAACTTCTACGCCATTGTCGAGCCGCAGACGAACTTTCCGGGGCTCGACGACGTGACGGCGAGAGATCTCCTGCGTTGGAGCCCGCTGCTACGGGAACGGCTCAACAAAGGGATCGAGGTTGTGCATGCGGAGGATCCGACAATTCGTGGAGTCACCCATGTTATGTGGACTGGCCGGGCGCGCCATGCGGAGGCGGATGGCCGCAACGCGGTCTTCTACGGCAGCGGCGCCATCGACCGGTCGCCATGTGGCACGGGCACGTCGGCGCGCATGGCCCAACTCGTAGACCGCGGCGACCTCCGGGTGGGCGACGACTTCGTGCATGAGAGCATCATCGGGAGCCTATTTCATGGGCGGGTCGAGGCCGCTGCGACCGTGGACGGCAAGGCTGCGATCCTGCCCAGTATCCGCGGTTGGGCGCGGATGACGGGCTACAACACGATTTTCGTCGATCCGCGCGATCCATTTGCCCATGGGTTTCAGGTCGTCTGAGTAAAACGGCTCGCGGAGATTCTCGGCTCCGGCGAAATATTTGTGGGGTAGCTTTTCCCTCCTTGCACGTTCAGAGAGGGTGTTGTCGGAAATGCAGCAATGAGGGGACCAAACGGATGATGAGCGCGGACGGGATTTGAGGTTTTGAGAGGGCACGGCGGCCGGATCGCAGCGGTGCTGAAACTTAGTGGGCCCCGCCAGGCCTATGTCCGAATCTAGTCATCGGTAGTGACAACGCCTTACGCACCTTAATGATTTAATCAACCGCATCTGGCGGCGCCACATCCTTGAGAATCTCCGGAAGGTTGTCGAGGAGCGCGGTCGTATCATCCTCCGAACCCACCGAAATCCGGATGGTGTCCTCGAAGCCAGAATCGGTTCCGGCTTTCACCAGGATGCCGCGCCGCGCCAGCGCCGCTGCCACCGTTTGTCCGGGCACGGGCAGCCGCACGGTCAAGAAATTTGCGATGCTCCGTGGCGACGCCAATCCCATCTCGGTGACGCCATTCTGCAGCCGCTGCCTCTCGCGGGCGCAGGAATCCAGGATGCGGTCGCGGTACGCGTTGTCTTCAAGGCAGGCGAGCCCCGCGGCCTGGGCGAGGCTGTTCACATTGAACACGGTCTTGACCTTCAAAAGCGCCTGCGCCAGGTCGTTATTGCCGCACAGGCAATAGCCGATACGCAATCCGGCCAGCGCGTAGGCCTTGGACAGGGTGCGCAAGACCGCCCAGGGCCCGGCGCGCGCCTTGAGGAGTGACAGAACGTCCTTCGCGCCCGCATGGAGCGCGTACTCGTGGTAGGCGTCGTCGATCACCAGCAAGATGTCGGGCGGCGTCTCCTGGATAATCCGCCGGAAGTCCGCATCCTCCATTAATCCGCCGATGGGGTTATTGACCGGGGCGCAGAACAGAATACGCGTGCGCCGAGTCACCGCCGCCAGCATGCCGCCCACGTCGGTCGACCCGTTTTCCCGCAGGGGAACCGTCACGGGTTTGGCGCCCAGGGTGACGGCCGCGCGCCGGTAACCCGGGAAGGCGGGGGCGGGCATGATCGACTCCGCACCTTCCTCGCGCGTTACCAGGGTGAGGAGGAAGATGAGCTCGTCCGATCCATTGCCCAGAACGATCTGTTCGGCGGGGTGCCCCGTGCGCTTTGCCAGGGCGCGCGTTAGCTTCCGCCCCTGCGGGTCGGGGTAACGGTTCGCCGTTTTGGCCGCCTGTGCAACCGCCCGGATCACTTGGGCCGAGGGCGGATGGGGACATTCGTTGAGGGCGAGCAGCCGGAGCTCTAGGTCGTCACCAAGCCGTTCCGCGAATTCGCCGGGAGTCGGGGGAAACACTTGATCCGGCAGGCCGAGGATGTCTGCGCGGATAGGGCTCCGCTGCGGTCCGCTTTGCCGGGGCATATCGCCCGTCACAAATTAAAGATGCGCTCGGCGTTGCCGCCGCGGGCTTTGTCCCGTTGATCCGCCGGTAATGCGTCGACGCGGGCGAGGCAGCCTTTCATGTCGCCGATGTTGTGCGGGTAGTCCGAACCGTAAAGGAGATTATCGCTGCCGCCCACGTTGACGCAGAGCTCCAAGGCCTCCTGCCGGTAGGTGACGGAGTCGTAATAGATGCGGCGCAGGTATTCGCTGGGCCGCGTGGAGATCTTTTCGCGGGCGGCGTTCATGTTGTCGAAACAGACGTCCAGGCGGCCCACGAGATAAGGCAAGGTTGCCCCGGCGTGCGCGGCGATAAGCTTGAGGTTCGGGTAACGGTCGATGAAGCCGTCGAAAATCATGCGTGAAATCGCGAGGCTGGTGTCGAACATGAACCCGATGGAGGCGATCAGGTTGAAGCCGCGCATGTCCATGTCGGGCGTGCCCGCTGGCGCCGTGGGGTGGACGAGAACGGGCAGGGCCCGCCGGTCGATTTCGGCCCAGACGGGGGCGAAGTGGGGATCGGTGAGGGATTTACCGGCGATGTTGGCCAGCACCATGACGCCGACGGCCCCCTTGTTGCACGCACGTGTCAGTTCCGCCACGGCGCGGTCCGGGTATTCCCAGGGGATCGAGGCGAACCAGCGGATGCGGTCGGGATGGGCCGTCTGGCCATCGGCCATCTCATCGTTGACGGTCCGCGCCGCCTTCTCGCTGATTTCGGCGCCGCCCCAGAACACGTTGGGGCAGGTGAGCGAGATGATCGCCAGATCGACGCGCGCTTCGTCCATTTTCTTGATGCGCAGGTCATAGTCGAAATGGCCGGGTTGCGGCGTCATGAAGGGCGCGCCGTCAAGAAAGATACCCTCGGGCGCGTCCTTGCTCGCCTGCACCCGATAGCGCGGCGCGCCGTGCTCCCGCATCAAATCGAGCCACGCGTTACTCAGCATGTGGGTGTGGACGTCAATGGCAAGCATGGCGAAGCCCTCTTACTTTGTTGTTGTTGCTAAGTTCTCGAAGCGGCAGGGCCGATGACGTCTAGACGAAAGGGAAATCGAACGCCAAGAAAGCGCCACGGTCTGGACCGAAGGTACCACGGACCGCGCCCTGTTATTCCGGCAATTCCTATGCGATGTTGGCGTTGCGTTTGTTGCCGTCTGGGGAGTGCATTCATGCCTAAGATCGTTCGTTTTCATGAGACCGGGGGGCCCGAAGTTCTCAAGCTCGAAGAGTTGCCGCTCGACGAACCGGGGACCGGGGAGATCCGGCTCAAGGTGGAGGCCATCGGCCTCAACAATGCGGAGATGCTGTTTCGCAGGGGGCACTATGTGACCGAACCCGACTACCCGGCGCGCCTTGGCATCGAGGCGGCCGGTGTCGTCGATGCCGTCGGTCCGGGCGTGAGCGGGATCGCCGTGGGCGACCGCGTGGGGACGGTGCCCTATCTGCCGTCGGACCAGCATGGAAACTGGACCGCCGCGCCCGCCAAATGGGGCGTTTACGGAGAGAGTGCGATTTATCCGGCGCGTGCTGTCACGCCGACGCCGGCCAACCTTTTGGTCGAGGAAAGCGCCGCCGTGTGGTGCCCTTACATGACCGCGTGGGGCGGCCTCATCGACTTCGCCCAAATCACCAGCGATGACATTGTCCTTGTCACCGCCGCCACCAGCAGCGCCGGGCTCGCGGGTGTGCGGATTGCCAAGGAAGTCGGTTGCAAAGTGATCGCCACCACTCGCACAGAGGCCAAGAAGCAATTTCTCTTTGACGTGGCCGGCGCCGACGATGTCATCGTTACCGGCGAAGAAGATCTCGCCGAACGGGTTATGGACATTACCGGCGGGCAGGGCTTCACCGCCGCCTATGATCCGGTAGGCGGCCCTTTTATTGCCGCGATGATCGACGGGGCGAGACCAAACGCGAGGATTGTGAACTACGGAAACCAGAGCCCGGAGCCGCTCAACTTCATGATCCTTCCCATGCTGGCTAAGCGGCTGACCCTGAAGACCCACAGCCTGTTCGATACGACCCGGGACCTGGACGCGTTTGCCCGTGGCACTGCATATGTGAGTCAGCGGCTCGAATCGGGTACGCTCAAGGCGATGATCGATCGCACTTTCCCGCTCGACGAGATCGTCGAGTCGCACCGCTACATGGAGGCCCAGCAGCAAACGGGCAAGATCGTGGTGCTCACCTAACGCGGCGATTCGGCTTTGCTCTGCCGGTCGAGGTGGTTGCGTTAGGCGATGTCCTCGATCGGCACGAAGTCCTCATCGAAACCGAACATGCGCGGCCCGAAAACGGCGAGCGCCTCCGGCGTGCGCATGATCGGCGCGGCGCTGACGCCGATGATCTTGACGCGCTGCCCGTACCTCAGAGTCTCGGTGGTGACCGGCTCCCCCGATTCACGGTCGACCACGCAGACGAGATCGGGCACGATGACTTTGGTTTTACCGTCCACCCTGGCGATCAGATTCTCGTTTTGGAAGACGATCTCCATACGGCTGCCGCCGCCGTCCAGCGCCTCGAGGACGCAGGTGCCGATGTTCCAGCCCCCCTTAACCTCGCGTAACAGGTCGACGATCTTGCCGTCGAAGAGCACCTTGCATTTGTTGTAGTAGGGGGTGGTTCGCAGGTAAGCGAGCAAGCTTTCGATGGGATCGCCCTGCTTGCGGCCTTCGACGATCGCCCGTCCGATGCCATGCGCGAGCGACAGCGTACCGCCCACGGCGGTGTCCTTGACCTGCTTTCCCGTCATCGGGTAGCAGGACAGGCCCGCGCCCAGTCCCATCTCCGTGGCGATGGCGCGCAGTTTGTTCTCCGTCGATTTGGCGTCGTGGGCGTGGACGACGACATGCTCGAGGTGTTCGTTGACGATGACGGCGGGCGATGCCGGCACTCCGTATACGTTGAACGTCACCATCTGCACCTCGGGAAAGGCGCGGCCCATGCCGTCGGCGTCAACCACCGGCAGCCCGCGGCGCGCCGCCACGGCGAACGGCACGATCGAATTCACGCCGCCGACTTCCGCCGAGATGATGGCGCCCGCTTTCCGTCCGGTGATTTCCTCGAGTTTCGAGAGGGCGAAATCCATGTCGTCGCCGCAGATGAGCTTTTCGATGAAGATCGTCGGCGCGCCGATGTAAACGACGGGATAGACAGCGGTGTCGTCGTCCAGCTCGTCGAGGCTGATCAGCTCCGGCGGGCCATACTCCTCGATCGCGTGTTGCGCAGCCAGCCGGCCGATGTAGGGGTCGCCGCCGCCGCCCGTACCAAGAAACGCGGCGCCGCGGGCGAAGTCTTCGAGGAGGTCGACGGTCACTTTCATTGCTGTCGCTTTCGGTGCGGGGCCGGACAATCAGCCTTTGGCCTGAACCAGATCGCCCACCGCCTTGGCCCGCAGACGCACGGCGCCGCCCGGCATATAGGTAAGCGGAAGTTCATCCAGTTCGACGATTTCGATGCTGTCGGGGCTTGCGCCGGCTTCGATGGCCTTCTGGCGGGCTTCCGCGCTGGCGGACTCGATGGCCGCCTCGCGGCCCAACGTCTCGTATGAAAAGACGCGGTCGACTTCGCCGCCGATCTGGGCGATGGCGGCTCCGATGGCGTTGGCGACGGGCGCGTGATCCGGCGTGATGGTGTCGGTCGTTCCGGCGATCCGCCGGGAAACCAGGATCGAACCCCCGCCCACCAGAATCAGGGGAACCGGCTCCGCGCTGGTCTTCATGCGGTCGATGCCGACTTCGATCATCGTGTGGATTTCGTCCAGGGCCGCTTTCACGAGCGAACCGTCGAGGTGCGACACCTTCGCGCGCTCGCCGATGTCGGCCTGGCCGGCGGCAACGGCGATGTCCGTCGCCGTCAACGTGTCGCCGCCAAATACAAGCCCGTCCTCAATAAGGCGGAATCCCACCGAATCGGGACCGACGGTGAGCTTGCCGTTGCTTCGCACCAAGCTGCCGCCCCCGAGACCCAGCGCGGTGATGTCCGGCATGCGGAAGTTCGTACGCACGCCGCCCACATCGACGGCGATCGCCGATTCGCGGGGAAAGCCGTTGGCGAGAACGCCGATGTCCGTGGTGGTGCCGCCGATGTCGCAGACAATGGCGTCCTTGACGTCGCACAGGTAGGCCGCGCCGCGCATGCTGTTGGTTGGGCCCGACGCAAAGGTCAGTATGGGATACTGTTCAACCATCTCGGCGTTCATCAGGGTGCCGTCGTTTTGCGAGATGTAGAACGGCGCGTCGATGCCGAGGCCGGCAAGCGCCTCGCGGAACGAACTCACCACGCGGGTGGACAGCGCCGCGAGGCTGGCGTTCATGATCGCCGCATTCTCGCGTTCGATCAGGCCGATGCGGCCGATGTTGTGCGATTGCGTGATAGTGGCGTCGGGCACTTCGTCGCGGATGATTTCAGCCGCGCGTTCTTCTTGCGACGAGTTCACTTGGCAAAAAACGCCCGTCACGGCGAAGGAGGTCACCCCCTTGCTCTTCAGATCGCGAGCGATCTCGGCGACGGCTTTCTCGTCCAAGAGCACGTTCTCGCGGCCGTCGAATTGGTAGCCGCCGCGCACCATGTGGCGGTATCGGCCCACCTGGTCGCGCATGTCTTTTGGCCAGTCGATCATCGGCGGGAGCAGGCGCGCGGCCGGTAGCGCGATCCGGATGACGCCGACCTGGAGCAAGTGCTTGCGCTCGACGAAGGCATTGGTGAAATGCGTGGTGCCGATCATCACCGATTCGATGCCGGATTTCTCAACCTTGCCCGCCGTCAGCACCTCGGTGATGGCGGAGGTGATTCCGGAACTCACGTCCTCGGTTGTCGTCGTCTTGCAGGACGCCTTAACCTCGCCGCCATCCATAAGGACGGCGTCGGTGTTGGTGCCGCCGACGTCTACGCCTATGCGCATGTTCCTCTCCGAGCCTCGGTTCTTGTTGGGGGCTTCGCCCGATTTATTAGCAAAATCATAAACTTAGACCCATGCGATCGTCAAGGCGTGGGGCACGAATCGAAGGGAACATAAGTATCGTCGAGGCCGAAGCATTTGGGTCCGAAGACGCCGAGCGCCTCGGGCGTGCGCATGATGGGTGGCGCACCGACGCCCAGAACCGTGACGCGTTGGCCATAGCGCAATGACTCGGTCGTGATCGGTTCACTCGTCTCCAAATCCAGAATGCAAATGAGGTCGGGCACCATGGCGACCACGCGACCGCCGGCACGGGCGATCAGGTGCTCGTTCTGGAACGTGACCTCAAGGTCTCCGGAGAAAGCGCCGCTTCCCTCGATGCGCGCCTGACCTATGGCAAAGCCGCGCGTCGTCTCGCGCCGCAGGTCGGCAATCTTTCCCTCGAAGATCACGCGGGCATCGCCGTAGGTGTCGTTGTTCCGCAAGTATTGGCACAAGGCTTCGACGACGTCGGTGCGGGCGGCCCGCGCCTCGCGAATAGTCCGGCCGATCTCCCGGGCGATCGTGAGCGTCCGCGGGATGCTGCATTTTTTCACCTCGGCGCCGCTCATGGGATAGATGCCGACGGAGGCATGGCCACCCATGCGAATGCAGTTGCCGCGGGCGAGCCACTCGGCGGTGGCGTTGTCCTCGGCTTCGAGAATGACGCTGTTCCCGTGCACGTCGGCGAGCGACATGGGCGCCGCCTTTATGCCGTAGACGCTGAAGGTCACCATCTGAAGCTCAGGGAAGGCGCGGCCCATACCGTCGGCGTCGACGACGGGGATGCCGCGCATGGCGCCGACGATCAGGGGCACAATGGAATTGGTGCCGCCCGCCTCGATCGGCATCGTTGCAAAAGCCTTGCGGCCGAGAAAGTCCTCGAGTCGCTGAAGCGCCAGAAGGTATTCCTCGGGAACAAGGAGTTTCTCGACGGTCACCGTTGGTGCGCCCATGCCGGCGGTGGGAATGACGAGGGCGTCGTCGGGCACCTCGTCGACGCCGATGATCTCAACCTCGAATCCCTCCTTCATCACCCGTTCCAGCATGAGCCGCCCGAGGTACGGGTTGCCACCGCCGCCGGTGCCCAGGAAAGCGGCGCCGCGCGCCAGGTCCTCAAGCTCATCGATTTTCAACTTCATCAGGAGGCCCCTCAGGCGGCAAGCGCGGCGTTAGCCGAGGGTCTCCAGGGGCTGGAACGGCTCGTCCAGGCCGAAGCACTGGGGGCCGACGATCTCGAGCGCCTCGGGCGTGCGCAGAATCGGCGGTGCGCTAACGGCCATGACACGCACGCGCTGGCCATAGCGCAGGCCATCGGTGGTGATCGGCTCGGCGGTCTCGCTGTCGCAGATGCACACGAGGTCGGGAACGATGGCCCGGGTTCGTCCGTCGAGCCGCGCGACCAGGTTCTCGTTCTGAAACGTCACCTCCATCTTGCCCCGGTAGTCGCCGACGCCGTCCATGACGACGTGACCGATGGCGAAACCGCGCGTGGTTTCCCGGCGCACATCGGTGATCTTGCCGTCGAAGATGACGTCGCAATGGCGGTAGTACTCGGTGGTGCGCAGGTAGGCGGTCAGCGCCTCGAACGGATCGGTGGAGGCCTCGCGCGCCAGGCGAATGGTGCGGCCGATCTCGAGGCCCAGGGTCATGGTGTCCCGCACGGCAACCTTCTTCACCTCGGCGCCCGACATCGGGTAGAGACCCATGTGGGCCATGCCGCCCATT
>JADFIH010000177.1 GCA_022566715.1 Pseudomonadota bacterium
GTGGTGGACGCGCGGCCGTCTAGGGCGTTTCCGGTTCGTTAGGAATCGCTCAAGGCTGCTGGAATCGCCCAAGGCCGCGAGGCGGCCCGCCGGTTATCCGGCGCGCCCGCGCAGGCGCGGACCGTGGGTCCGCAGCCGTGAGCGATAAAAACTAGAGTGGTTCCGACCGAGTCGGAACCACTTTAATGCGCCGCCATCCAATCCAACGCCGCGCCAACCCAAGGAAAACCGCCGTCCCCCAACGCCAGGCAAGCGCCGAGATGGTCGCAGTTCTCGAGAACCGTTTCCTCCACCTCGCCGCCAACGCCGCGTAGGGCCGACGCCATCTCGTGGGCCTGATCAATCAGATGGGGAAAGTCCTTCTCGCCGTAGGCGATAAAGAAGGGGGGCGCGGCGGAAATATTTTGCACCGGACTCGCGAGGCGGTCGTTCTCGGAATTCTCGCCAAGAAACCTGGGGCGCATTGAAAAGCCACTGTCCTTGCCCAACCTATAGGCGCCCGACACCGGGAGACAACCCCGGATGACGCCCTCCGGCAGGCCGCGCGCCGCCTGCCAGTCCCGGCGGACGGCCAGCAGCGCGGTCAAATGGCCCCCGGCCGAATGGCCGCCCGCGAAGATACGTCCGGGGTCGCCGCCGAACTCGCCCGCGTGATCGTGAAGCCAGGCGATCGCCGCAGCCACGTCGTCGGCGCAGGCGGGAAACACGTTCCCGGGCGCGAGCCGGTAGCCGATGCTGGCGAATATGACGTTGGCCGCGGTGACGGACGGGCCGATGAAATTCATGTGCTCCTTGTAGCCGCACGTCCACCCCCCGCCATGGACGAGGGCCAGGACGGTGCCGTTGGGTTTCTCGGGCACCTGCAGGGAGATGCCCTGATAGGGGTCGGCGCCGTAGGAATAGTCCGTGCAGCGCACGCCTTCGCCCCGCCTCATCACTTCGTCGGCGTAGGCGCGCGCGAATTCCGGAAGCGGCTCTTGGGGAGGGTAGTCCTCGACTCGCATCGGTTGAGACCGACCGCCGGGTTTGGTCTCGACGTGGCGCGCTAGCGCGCCACGGCCTCAACGATCATCTTTTCGTCGACGATACGGCCCTTCTCGATGATCACCTCGTTGTCCAGCATGACCGTGCAGTCGCGCATGGGCACGTCATAGTGACCACGGGTATCGCGCTTTCCGCCGCCCTGTGAATTGGGACCGGTGGAGAACAGAAAGTTGCCGGCGAACACGCGCGCCGACGCATAGGTCCGGTCCGGGTCGTCGCCATAGAGCGCAAGAGCGTCCCAACGCGCCTGTGGGTTGAGGCCCCATCCGAGATGGGAAATAGCATGTCCATCCATGTCGCCGGAGGTGCGGCGGTTGTCCTCGAGCCAGTTGTTCATGAGCTTTGCGTCGAGGCCGCCCTCGATCTTGCGGATGAAGCCGTCGCGAATCTCGATCCGGATTTCGTCTTGGACGAAGCGGTTGTAGGGCAGGATGACCAGGTCGCCGGGCTGGATTACGACGGCGCCGTTCGCGCTCCCCTCATTGGGAAACGTGTGAACGTGACCGCCGCCCCAATGATCAAAACGGCCGGGGGCGTCGGCGAAGCCGTACTGAACCATGGTGGGAAATTCGCCGCATTCCACGGTGAGGTCCGTGCCCGCATCGCTCACCACCCGCATGACTTTCGTGTCCTCCAGCCTTTTGCCGGAATGCACGGCGGCCTCCTTGAGGCCGGGCGGGGCCATCAAGTCCGCCAAATCGTCGGGGTGATCGATGATCATGAGCACGCGCGTGCCGGCGCCGCGGACCGTCTTCATCCATTTCGTGAATAGCGGAATGTGAAGGCAGACGAGGAGGTCCGCCGCCGCGAGCGCATCGATCGTGCCTTTGCAGGCGCCCACTGTCTCAACACCCACCTTGGTCCATGAGGGTATGGAATTGACGCACATTTCGTAGGCGTCCGCGCCTAATTCCGTGGCCGCGGCGAAACTTGCCTCGACAAATTCGCGGCGGGAGGAAAGGTCGGAAAGGAGCGCAACGGTCTCCCCCTTCCGGACATTGCAGAGTTCGAACTCCCGCCGGAACAGCGCCGCTAAGGCGGCGGGATTGGTTAGTCGCGTGCGCATGGTCGCGTCTCCGATAGCCCTATCTGATCACGATCATAGCACGCGATCCCCGGCATCCGCCAACGGCACGCCGCCAGCCACGGCGCCGCTCAGACCCAGGTTTGGATGACGTAGTCGAAGGGGCCGTCGGCGTTTATGAGGTCGACCCGCTGCACGCGGATGCGGTAGCCGTCCGGTGTGTTCGTCAGTTCGTGGCGGTAGCGGCCGGCGAAATGCCGGAGTCCGTCGTTCCAGTATTCCACGACGTGGAACTTCGAGCGAACGACGACGTCCCCCGTTTCCGGCTGCTCCTCGTCGATCACCACATTGGATACCACATGGCTGGTCCGATGCCCGGGCTGCTGAGACCAGGCATGCGGATGGGTCACGCGCTTGGCCCGCACGCGCATGAGGTCCAAATCCTCGTAGAAGATGTTTGGAACACCGTCCGCAACTGTTTGGTCGTCTGAAACGGGCATCCAGTAGTGGCCATCCTCGGTGAAGAGGCCCAGCCAGTCGTCCCATTTGCGGTCATCCAGGATATCGGCCTGCCGGTACAGGAATTGCTCAACCGCCCGCAGCGTCTCGAACTGGCCTAGCGTTGCCGCGCCGCCGTTCGTTTTTTCGGAGGATGGAGACATCGTTACGCTCCGTTCCGCATGTATTCGTCCCAGGCCTTGAACATGTTCCGCATGGGCGCCTCGCTCATGCCGGTTACCGACGTGACCACGCCGTCCTTGACCGAATCGTGACCCGCGTTCCGGTGAAAGCTGACCCAGTCGCCGGCGTCCAACTGAAGGCCGTCCTGACATTTCCGGAAATTCACCAAGTCGTCCGCGTTGATCATGGTCGAAGGGGAATTGACGAGGTAGTAGTAATCCAATGCCCGGCGGTAGATGGGCTCGGGCGCGCCCTTCAACCGAAAGTGCCAGATTTCGGTCAGCGTCCGGTCCGGCGCGAGGGGCCGCACGGCGCGAAGCTGCTGTAGCGGCGATTGCACCGACAAGCTGGGGTAGACGAGCACGTGGTGAATGTTGACCGAAAGGATCTCCTCCGCCCGTTTCTCACCATAGCTCTCGCGCATCCGCTTCTCGTATTCCAGATTGTCCGGGTCGGTCGGCCGGAGGCCCATATAGCCTTGAAGCATGCAGTGGCCGTAGGGATGTCCGACGGTTTCCAGGGTGTCCCAGACTTCGAACGGCGTCGTGAAGGCGGACAGCATGTGGTACGACAAAGGCGGCGCCTTACCTGTCCGGTTCTCGATGTCCTTTTGGACCTCGGAGGCGGCGCGCCCCGTTGATTCGTGCGTGACCGACGGATGCAAAGCGTCCAGTTGATTCTCCAGGAAAATCTTCCAGTTCGATTTCTGAATAATGCGGAAGCAGTTGGGAACGATCTCCACCTCGCCGTCGGGCGCCCGGTCGCACATGTCGTCAAAGGCCTGGATCGAGCCGCCAAGCCACGTCCTCAGGTCGGGCCCGGATTCCGCGAGGCTCGCGAAAACGAAGCCGCGGTAGCTCTCCATACGCGGAGCCGGCGTCATATGGAACTGCGGATCGTCCGGGGCGAAACGGGTATTCTCGTACGCGCCCTCCGACATGGGGATGGACCGGAGCGTCCCGTCGAGATTGAATTGCCAGGCGTGGTATGTGCAGCGGAACCCATCGCCCACGTTGCCATGCCGCTCGTTGCACAGCAGGCTGCCCCGGTGGGGGCAGCGGTTGAAGAGCACGTGGACGCCCTGTTCCTTGCCGCGCACCAGGATCATGCGTTGCCGGCCGATGATCGTCGTCCAGTAATCGCCGGGCTTGGGGACCTGGGTCTCATGGCCGACGTAAATCCACGTGGTGTGGAAGATCCGCTCCATCTCGAGGTCGAACACGTCCTCGTCGACGTAGCAGCGCCGATGCACTCGATCCGGCTCCACGAGGCCCCCGACCTCGATGCGATGCTCGTTGGGCATTCGTTACCTCCCCCAAACCGGCGCAATCGCCGAGGGCCAATGTTGAAGAAAAGTCGTAGCAAAATTGGCGAGGGATTTCAAATGATCGTCCGCGACAATTAGGCGATGGCCAGGAGCGGCGCCCAGGCGCCGCGCGGCTTCTCACGCGGATGATCAAGGTCCCTGACGCCGGCGAAGGATCGGGTTTGCGCGACGAAAGGCGAAGCTCTACGCTTCCCTCCGCCAAGACGGGAAGGGAATGGGACCATGAACGAATGGGGCATTAGCGACGAGGCGGCGGCGCTTCACGCCGACGCGTTGGTCTGGGACGGCTGCATCTCCTGGATCTCCATGGACATGATGCGGGCGAGCTATGACCTGAAGGTCTCGGTTATGCCGCGCTACGCCCGGGCCGGCTGCGACCACGTCTCGCTGACCGTGTCCGGCGACTTCGGCGCCGATCTGGAAAAAACCATCCACTGGATCGCCGCCGAACGCCGCTTCTTCAAGACCGCCCATGCCGAGCAATGCATTCTGGTCGACACCACGGACGACATTCGCCGCGCCAAGGACGGAGGGAAGATCGCCGTCAGTTTCCACTTCCAAGGCGCCAGTCCCTTCGCCGGCAACGTGAACGAAGACCCCGGAGACACCAACCTGGTCCAACTCTATTACGACCTGGGCGTCCGCCAGTCGTTGCTCGCCCACAACCTGCGAAATGTGGTGGCCGACGGCTGTAAAGAGCCCGGCGATGCGGGACTCAGCTCCTTCGGCGTTCGCCTGATCCAGGAAATGAACAAGGTCGGCATGGTGGTGGACTGCACCCACACCGGATATCGTTCGACCATGGAGGCGATGGAGGTTTCCGAACAACCGGTCGTCTTTTCCCATTCCAACGCCAAGGCCATCTTCGACCACCCGCGGAACATTGCCGACGACCAGATCAAGGCCTGCGCCAAGGGCGGCGGAGTGGTTGGCGTCACCGGCTGGGGTCCCATCGTCAACGAGCGCAACGAAGCCACGGTCGAGGAAATGGTCAAGCACATCGACCATATGACCGCACTGGTTGGTCCGGAGCATGTGGCCTTTGGCCTCGACTACGTCTACGACGCGGCGCTGACCACGCAACGGGTGCAGGCGCATCCCCACCTTTACGCCCCCGGGACCACCATGAAGGCCTACAATTACGATATGGAGTTGATGGACTTCATGCAGCCCGAGGCCCTGCCCCATCTCACCCAGGCGTTGCTCCAGCGCGGCTATTCGGAAACCGAGGTTCGCGCCATTTTGGGCGAGAACCTGCTCCGCGTGGCAAACCAGGCGTGGGCCGAGTGACCGGCGAACCCGGCAACCGGAATCGGACGACCGGCGCGGCATTTCCCGGACGGTCTTAGCGACCCATGACGGCCGAAGAGGCCGCACCGGGTATCCCTAGAGTCGTTCCGACTCGGTCGGAACCACCCTAGTTTTTATCGCCCA
>JADFIH010000178.1 GCA_022566715.1 Pseudomonadota bacterium
CGGGCCGCTGGAGGGCAAGTACGTGCTGGTGTGCACCAAGCCCTTCCGGGAGTACACCCTTGCGCGCCATGGCGGCGAACGGGGACGGCCGCCGGTGCTCATGCCGGAACAAACGTTCAAAACGCGTGAGGAGGCGGAGTGGGCGGTTTTCCGATTGCGCTGGAAGGAAATAACGGGCGAGGACATCAACTGACCGCGCGCGTGCGCGGACCCTCGCCATGATCAAGATTCTCGGATATTGCGACCGGCTCAGCGCCGCGCCCGGCGACACCATTCGTTTCATGGTGAGCAGCGAGGAAGACCGGCCGTACCGGGCGCGGATCGTGCGCATCATCCACGGGGACGCCAATCCCGAGGGACCGGGATTGAAGTTCGAACCCGTCGACACGGACGTGAGTGGCAGCTATCCGGGCCGGCGGCAGCGAACCGATGCCGGATCGTTCCTGCGCGTCGCCGACCATCCGAAGCTTCGGGCGCTGGAGAGCTTCACGGTCCTGGCGCTCATTTGGCCGACGACGCCCGAAAAACGGGACCAGTGCCTGGTGGCCAAGTGGGCGCCGCGGGCAGGCGCTGGTTTCCGGTTCGAGTTGGCGGGCCATGAGGGCGTTTCGCTGACGATTGGGGACGGCGGCGGCGGCGTCGCGCGCGTCGTGTCCGGAAAGCCTCTTCTGTCGCGGCGCTGGTATCTCGTGGCCGCGGCCTACGATGCCGCGAAGGGGGAAATCGCGGTCGTGCAGCGGCCGCTTCAGAAGTGGCCCGGTACCGACGACATGGCCGAGGTGAGCGCCGGCATCGAGGTTGCCCTAGCCTTCGGCGAAGGGCCGCTCCTCATGGCGGGCGCCATGGACGCGGACGGCGTTGTCGATGATCACTACAACGGGAAGATCGACAGCCCGATGCTCCTCGACGCCGCGTTGCCGCCCGGCGCCCTCGAGGGCGCTCTCGTCCGGCCCGTGCCGCAGGCCATACGACGGCATATCGTCGGGGCCTGGGACTTCTCGAAGGAGATACCGGGCACCCGCGCCGTCGACTGGGGTCCGAACGGCCTGCACGGCGAACTCGTGCACCTGCCCGCGAGGGCCATGAAGGGTTGGAATTGGAACGGCGACACCATTCGCTGGACCGAAAAGCCCGAGCACTACGGCGCCATCCACTTTCACGACGACGACCTCTACGATAGTGCTTGGGAGTCCGACTTCTCCCTCACCGTGCCGGACGGCTTGAAGCCCGGCGCCTACGCGGCCCATGTCGAAGTGGGCGACGCCGAGGACGGCACGGAGGAGGATTACATCACCTTCTTCGTGCGCTCGCCGCGGCGCCGAAATAACGGCGCGGCCAGGCCGAAGATCGTGTTTCTCGTGCCCACGGCAAGCTATATGGCCTACGCCAACGACCACACCCCCTCCGACAGCGAGGCCACCGAGATGGTGATGGGCCGGCTCCTTACCTTCCAACCCTCGGATATCTACATCAACGAACACCGAGAACTGGGCCTCGCGCTCTACGACACCCATTCCGATGGGTCCGGCGTGTGTTACTCGTCCTACCTGCGCCCGATCCTCAACATGCGGCCCAAGTATCAGTCCTGGCTCGGCGGGCCCGGCTCGGGCCTCTGGCAGTTCAACGCCGATACGCACCTCATCGACTGGCTGGAACACGAGGGCTATGACTACGACGTCATCACCGACGAGGACCTGCATGAAGAAGGGTCCGCGGTGCTCGAGCCCTACCAAGTCCTATTGACGGGAACCCATCCCGAGTACCACTCCAAGCGCATGTCCGATGCGCTCATGGCGTGGCTCGACCGCGGCGGCCGTCTCATGTACCTCGGCGCCAACGGCTGGTACTGGCGCATCGCCTGGCATGAGGAATTGCCCGGCGTGATCGAGGTTCGCCGGGCCGAGGACGGGACCCGGACCTGGGCGGCCGAACCGGGGGAGTACTATCACAGCTTTACCGGCGAATTCGGCGGCCTGTGGCGCCGCAACGGGCGGGCGCCGAATGAAGTCGTCGGGCTGGGCTTCACCGCGCAGGGGTTCGATCTTTGCTCGTATTACCGGCGCACGGCGGAGAGCTACGAGCCACGCCTGAAGTTTATTTTCGCGGGCGTCGAGGAGGAGATCATTGGCGACTTCGGCCTCGTCGGCGGTGGCGCCGCCGGGCTCGAGCTGGACCGGGCCGATCACGATCTGGGCACGCCGCCCAATCTCGTGGTGCTGGCGCGCTCCGAAAATCACACCGACCTCATTCTGCTCGTCAACGAAGAGTCGGCGGTGACGACCCCCGACATGACCGGTTCGCAGAACGACAAGATCCGGGCGGACCTCGCGTTCTTCGAGACGCCGGCGGGCGGCGCCGTTTTTTCGACCGGGTCGATCGCCTGGTGCGGCAGCCTTTCGCACGGCGGTTACGACAACAACATTTCGCGAATCACCCGCAACGTATTAAACCGGTTCCTCGAGCGAAAGCGTTTCGCGACGTAAACGGAATTCGGATGGCCGCTTAAAGGGGATATGCCGTGGACGATTTCGGAACCTATGACGCCTTGGGACTCGCCGCCTTGGTCAAGGCCGGCGAGGTCACGCCGCTCGAACTCGTTGAAGAGACGATCCGGCGGATCGAGGCGGTCAATCCGCAACTGAACGCCGTGATCTACAAGAATTACGACGACGCACGCGGGCGCGCAGGCGCCGGGGTACCCGACGGGGCGTTTCAGGGCGTGCCCTACATGATGAAGGAACTCGCCACCATGTGGGAGGGCGTTCCCCAGACCAACAGCTCGGCCTATTTCAAGGACTTCGTGGCGCCGTTCGATTCGGAAATCGTGACGCGGCTCAAACGCGCTGGTTTTATTCTGGTTGGAAAGACGAACGCGCCGGAATTCGGATGGGCGCTGACCACCGAGCCCGAAATGTACGGCCGCACGCACAATCCCTGGCGCGAGGACATATCGCCCGGCGGTTCCAGCGGCGGGTCGGCGGCTGCGGTGGCCGCCCGCATCCTGCCGCTCGCCGAAGCCAGCGACGCCGCCGGCTCGATCCGCGGGCCCGCCTCGATTTGCGGCCTCGTCGGCCTCAAGCCCTCCCGCGGGCGGGCGACGCTGGCGCCCAACGCCGATTTTTTCTACGGCGCGGCCCACTTCCTGTGCGTCTCCCGCACCGTGCGCGACACCGCCGCCTTCCTCGACGTGACCTCCGGGGAGCTTCCCGGCGACCCGTACCACACGCCGCCGCCCGAACGGCCCTGGCTGGAGGAAGTCGGCGCCGACCCCGGGCGCTTGCGCGTCGGTTTTACGGTATCCGCGCCCCATGACCGCCCGGTCCATGCCGAGGCCGCCGCCGCCGTCCGCGGCACCGCGGCGTTGCTCGAAAACCTCGGCCACCAAGTCGAGGAACACGACATGACCCTCGACGCCGACGCGGCCTGGCGCACCTTCACGCGCATCACGGCGGTGCAGACGGCCATGGTCTATGGCGGCGCGGCTCAGTTCATCGGGCACGAGGCGACGGCGGACGAGGTCTCGCCGACCATGCACGCGATCATCGAGCGCGGCAAATCCTTGAGCGCCGTCGAGCATTCCGGCGACGTCGAACAGTATCGTCTGGTCGCGCGCGAAATCGCCACGGACCTCGCCTCCTATGACGTGTTTCTGACGCCGACTTTGACGCAACCGCCGCGTCCCTTTGGCTATTGGGATATGTCGGAGCCCGACATCGACGTCTATAACGCCAAGTGGACGGACGCCGTCTTTTTGTATCTTTTCAACATCTCTGGCCAGCCGGCGATATCGCTTCCGATGCATTGGTCCGCCGACGGTCTACCCATCGGTGTGCAACTCGTGGGCCGGCCGTGCGGCGAGGCAACCTTGATCCGCGTCGCCGCGCAACTCGAATCCGCCCGGCCCTGGATCGGGAAGCGGCCGCCGATCTGCTGTTAGCGGGACAAGGGGTGGGGCACGAGGGGTAAGGCACATGGACGACCAAGCCGTCGCACGCGCGGCCGGAATACTTTGCCAGAAACGCGTTGAGGGCGGCATCGTCGAGGCACTGCCCGAGGATTGCCGGCCCCGGAGCGAGGAGGAGGCCTATTTGATTCAGGCCGCCCTCCACGATCGGTTGACGGCGGCCGGGCAAGGTCCGCTTGACGGCTACAAGATCGGTTGCACGACGCCGGTCATGCAAGCCTATATGAACATACCTCAACCTTGCGCCGGCGGGGTGTTGGCCCCTGGGGTGCGGCTTGGTAGCGGCCGCTTTGACATGCCGGCACGCGGCCGGCTTGGCGTCGAGTGCGAAATCGCGGTGCGCCTCCGCACGGCGCTTGATCCAACGGACGCAACCTACCGGCGCGATCGCGTCGCCGACGCGGTCGAAAGCTGCATGGCGGCGATCGAGATTGTCGCCGACCGCTACGACGACTACGGCTCTCTTGGAACGCCCACCCTTATCGCCGACGATTTTTTCAATGCGGGAATTGTTCTCGGCGGCCCGGTGGAGGATTGGCGGGACCTCGACCTCGCCGCGCTGAGCGGGCGGATGGCCGTCAACGGGGAGGTGGTGGGGACCGGGGTCGGCGGCGACATCATGGGCCACCCCCTCGAAGCACTCGCCTGGCTTGCCAACCGCTGGAGCGCCCAGGGGCGGGGGCTGCCCGCAGGCGCCTTTGTAACCCTTGGCAGCGTCGTGGAGACGCGGTGGATAAGCGCCGGCGATGAGGTCGTGGCCAATATCGAAGGACTTGGCGAGGTTCGCGCGGTCTTCGAATAGTGTGCTGTCGGCGGCGGGTCGATCACGATCCGGATGAATTTTAGGTGGCGCGGCGGTTGCGCCTGTGCTCCAGGCACAAAAAAAGCGGGCCCCGCCACACGGCGGAGCCCGATTCAATGTCTGGTCCTGATGCTTCGTCAAGTTCGGCATGAGGCTCCCGAAGGGGGCCTCACCAGAACCTGTCGCTCGCCGGAGCGAATCCGTTCGGGCGAGCGCAGGAAGAATCGCGCGAAATCGCGACATAATTACTCGTTCTCTTAGGACGCAGCTACGTACCAACCGGCTACGTGAATCTGTGAGGTGTTAGCGAAGTCGGTATCCTGGGTATTCGCAAGGCCCACATTATCGCCCATCTGCTGTATGGAGACAGTGGTGGCGCCCGCTGCAACGCCAAAACAATGCTGCGTATAGTTTGTCCCGAGGTTGACCAACTGAACTCCAGATGATCCGGGCGCTAAAGAGCCCACCGGTTCTCCCGCAATGTTCGCAGCAGTAATGGGTAATCCAGTGATCCGCGCTACTCCAGTCGAACTTCCTTTGTTGGTCAAGATAATTCGAATATTGACCCAGACCAGCCGGCCAATTTTCACGTACATGCCTGTCTGCACGCTATAGGAGATTCCTGTCG
>JADFIH010000179.1 GCA_022566715.1 Pseudomonadota bacterium
AGCGGCCCTACAAACGCGCCGTCACCAGTCAGAAGTGCGTGCGCGCCGGGGGCAAGCACAACGATCTCGACAACGTGGGCTACACCGCCCGCCACCACACCTTCTTCGAGATGCTGGGAAATTTTTCCTTCGGGGACTACTTCAAGGACGTGGCGATCGAATTGGCCTGGAACCTCGTGACCAAGGAGTTCGGTCTCGATCCCTCGCGCCTTGTGGTCACGGTTTATCACGAGGACGAGGTGGCGGCGGAATTGTGGCGCAAGATCGCCGGCCTGCCCCAGGACAGGATCATCCGGATCGCCACCTCGGCCAACTTCTGGAGCATGGGCGAGACCGGTCCCTGCGGACCCTGTTCGGAGATTTTTTTCGACCACGGGGACAAGATTCCCGGCGGGCCGCCGGGCAGCGCCGAGGAGGACGGGGACCGCTTCATCGAGATCTGGAACCTCGTTTTCATGCAGTTCGAACAGCAGAAGGGGGGCGAGCGCATCGACCTGCCCCGGCCCTCCATCGACACCGGGATGGGGCTCGAACGCATGACCGCCGTGTTGCAAGGCACCCACGACAACTATGACATCGACCTCATGCGTGCACTCATCCTGGCCTCGGCCGATAAGTCGGGCGTGGCGGCGGACGGCGAGCACGCCGTGTCGCACCGAGTGATCGCCGACCACCTGCGCGCGGTGAGCTTCCTCATGGCCGACGGGGTGATGCCGTCGAACGAGGGGCGGGGCTATGTGCTGCGCCGTATCATGCGCCGCGCCATGCGCCATGCGCACATGATCGGCTGTACCGAGCCCCTGATGTGGCGGCTGGTACCGGCCCTGGTGACCGAAATGGGCCAAGCCTTTCCCGAGCTCGGCCGGGCCGAAGCGTTGATTACCGAGACCCTGAAACTCGAGGAGGGGCGGTTCAAGCGGACCCTGGAGCGCGGCCTGCGCCTGCTCGATGAGGCCGTGGCGGACTTGGCGGCGGATGGCGAGTTGCCCGGGGAGGTGGCCTTCAAGCTCTACGACACCTACGGCTTTCCGCTCGATTTGACGCAGGACGCCCTGCGCGGGCAGGGCCGGAGCGTCGATGTGGCGGGTTTCAACAAGGCCATGGACCGCCAGCGCGCCGACGCGCGCGCCGCCTGGGCGGGGTCGGGGGACGCCGCCACCGAGGACGTCTGGTACGCCATTCGCGAGCGCGTGGGCGCGACCGAGTTTCTGGGCTACGGGACGGAGGTGGCCGAGGCGCGCGTCGAGGCCATCGTCAAGGATGGGGCCGAGGCCGACTCCGCGTCGGACGGCGACGAGGTGACCATCATCGTCAATCAGACGCCGTTCTACGGCGAGTCGGGCGGACAGGTTGGCGACACCGGCGTCATGTTCTCGGCCGGGGGCGCCGAAGTGGCGGTGCGCCAGACCTCGCGGAAGCTCGGCGACCTGGTCGCCCATGGCGGGGCGCTTACGCAGGGGTCGCTGCGCCTCGGCGATGTCGTGGAGCTGCGCGTCGAGGGCGGCGGCCGCGCGGCGATCCGCGCCAATCATTCCGCCACCCATCTATTGCACGCGGCCCTGCGTAACGCGCTCGGCGATCACGTGACGCAGAAAGGCTCCCTCGTCGCGCCCAACCGTCTGCGCTTCGACGTCAGTCACCCCAAAGCGGTGACGCCCGAGGAATTGACGGCGGTGGAGACCGAGGTCAACGCGCAGGTGCGGCGCAACAGCGCCGTGGAGACCGTGCTGATGAGCCCCGAGGAAGCAGTCGAAAAGGGGGCGCTGGCGCTGTTCGGTGAAAAGTACGGCGACGAGGTGCGCGTGGTTTCGATGGGCGCGGGCGGCAATGGCGGTGGCGGCGAGGGGCGCGCGGCGGCGTTCTCCGTCGAACTCTGCGGCGGCACCCACGTGCGGCGCACCGGCGATATCGGGTTCTTCAAGATCGTCTCGGAAGGGGCCGTGGCGGCAGGCGTGCGGCGCATCGAGGCGCTCACCGGCGCGGCCGCCCTCAACTATGTGAACGCCCAGGCCGAATTGCTCCGGGCCACGGCGGCGGAACTCAAAACATCGCCGGCAGACCTATCGGCGCGCGTGGCGGGACTGCTGGAGGAGCGTAAGCGCCTGGAGAAAGACCTTGCCGCCGCTCGCCGCTCGCTCGCCAGCGGCGGCGGGAGCGATGGCGCCGCGGTGCGCGACGTGGGCGGCATCAAGTTCTCGGCGCGCCGGTTCGACGGCGTGCCGCCCAAGGACCTGCGCGCCCTGGCCGACGAAGCGCGCAAGAAAATCGGCTCGGGCGTGGTCGCCATCGCCACCGTGAACGAGGGAAAGGCCGCGATCGTGGTCGCCGTCAGCGCGGATTTGACGGAACGGTGCAGCGCGGTCGATCTGGTCCGCACGGCGGCCAGCGTGGTCGGCGGCAAGGGCGGCGGGGGCCGTCCCGACATGGCGCAGGCGGGCGGGCCGGATGGCGCCAAGGCCGACGCGGCGCTCGCTGCCATCGAGGACTCTCTGGCCGCGACCGGTTAGCGTTGCGTCATGGCCTTCCGCAGGCCCTCGTCGAGACTGTCGAGGAACTGCTGGGTGGTCAGCCACTTCTGGTCGGGTCCGGCGAGGATCGCCAGATCCTTGGTCATGGCGCCGCCCTCGACCGTGCTCACGCACACGCGCTCAAGGGTCTCGGCGAAGCGGCGGAGATCGTGGTTGCCGTCGAGTTTGGCCCGGTGCAAGAGGCCCCGCGTCCAGGCGAATATGGAGGCGATCGGGTTGGTCGAGGTCTCTTCCCCCTTCTGGTGCAAGCGGTAGTGCCGCGTGACCGTGCCGTGCGCCGCCTCGGCTTCGACCGTGCCGCCGTCCGGCGTCATCAACACCGACGTCATCAGGCCGAGCGAGCCGAAGCCCTGCGCCACGGTGTCGGACTGCACGTCGCCGTCGTAGTTCTTGCAGGCCCAGACGAATTTGCCGCTCCACTTCATGGCGCAGGCCACCATGTCGTCGATCAGCCGGTGTTCGTAGGTGATGCCCGCGGCGCCGAAGCCGCTCTCGAATTCTGCTTCGAAGATCTCCTGGAAAAGGTCCTTGAAGCGCCCGTCATAGGCTTTGAGGATCGTGTTCTTGGTCGAGAGGTAGAGCGGCCACTTGCGCTCCAGCGCGAAGTTCATGCAGGCCCGCGCGAACCCGCGGATCGATTCGTCGAGGTTGTACATGCCAAGCGCGACGCCCGCGCCCGGGAAGGTGAATATCTCCCGCTCGACGGCGTCGCCTCCATCCTCCGGCTCGAACCGCATGGTCAGCTTGCCCTTGCCCGGCACGAGGAAATCGGTGGCGCGGTATTGATCGCCGAAGGCGTGGCGGCCGATCACGATGGGGTCGGTCCAGCCCGGCACCAGGCGCGGGATATTGCTGCATATGATGGGCTCGCGGAACACGGTGCCCCCGAGAATGTTGCGGATCGTGCCGTTGGGCGAACGCCACATCTTCTTCAGGCCGAATTCCTCGACGCGCGCTTCGTCGGGCGTGATGGTGGCGCATTTGATGCCGACGCCGATCTCCTTGATCGCCTCGGCCGCGTCGATGGTGATCTGGTCGTCGGTGGCGTCGCGCGATTCGATCCCCAGGTCGTAATACCTCAAGTCGATATCGAGGTAGGGGAGGATCAACTTTTCTTTGATGAAGGCCCAGATAATCCGGGTCATCTCGTCGCCGTCGAGCTCGACGACCGGGTTTTGAACGTTGATTTTCCGCATGAGGTTTCGCTGCCTTTTTACTCGAACTCTAGAGTGGTTCCGACTTGGTCGGAACCACTCTAACTTTTTGTCGCTCACGGCTGCGGACCGGATGGTCCGCGCCTGCGCGGGCGCGCCGGATAACCGGCGGACCGCCTTGCGGCCTTGAGCGATTCCAGGTGAGCTGGAAACGCTCTAGACTCGGTCCTTGGAGCGCGCCGGCCCGGAAGACCGCCGGCGCGGCGCACGCATAAGCCGTATTCATTGCACTAAACCACGCACTAAAGCCGCTCGATTTTCGTGGTGACCGTTGGTTCGGGCGCGGCCTCGATGGCGGGCAGGACCGCGTCGACCGAGTCGACCACCGTGTAGAGATCGCTCAGACCGTCCCGGGCAAAACCGTTCGCGGAGATGTGATCGAACAGATGGAGCAGGGGCGTCCAGTATGCACCCTCGTTGACGATGATGATGGGCTTATCGTGTAGACCAAGCTGCCGCCAGGTGAGGATCTCGAAGGTCTCGTCCATGGTGCCGAGGCCGCCCGGCAAGATGGCGAAAGCATCGGATTCGCGGAACATAAGCTCCTTGCGGGCATGCATGTTATCAACCACGCGGAGCTCCGTCACGTTCGGATGGCCGATCTCGATCTCGTCCAAATGGTTGGGGATTACCCCAAATACGGCGCCGCCCGCCGCCATGGCCGCGTCGGCGAGAATGCCCATGAGCCCGACTTGTCCGCCTCCAAACACGACACGGATGCCGCGTTCCCCCAACAGGGCGCCAAGCCGTGCCGCGGCGGCGCGATGGGCGTCGCCGGTCCCCATGCTGGAACCGCAGTAAACACAAAGAGAGGTCAACTTCGCCATGCTTAGACCTGCACTCGTTTTGGGCATTGCCGGCGTGTTCACGACTCTGGCGGCCGGGCCGGCGCGGGCGGGAGAGGCCGACGTGGTCAGCGTCACCGTTGCCGAGACTGAGACCCGAATATACCGGTTTGACGTCGCTGTGCGACATGAAGATTCAGGTTGGGAACATTACGCCGACCGCTGGGAGGTTCTGACCCTGGACGGGCGCGTCCTGGCGACGCGGAAGCTGGTGCATCCGCACGAAAACGAACAACCCTTCACGCGATCCCTGGGCGGTGTCCGGATCTCGTCCGAGATCGTCAGAGTGAGGCTTCGGGCGCACGACAACGTGCACGGCTACGGTGGCGCGGAGCAAGTCATCGACCTGGCGGCCAAACGGCTCACGAACTAGGGCGGCATCCGGTTCAACTGGAATCGCCCAAGGCTGCTGGAATCGCCCAAGGCCGCGAGGCGGCCCGCCGGTTATCCGGCGCGCCCTTTCTTCCGGTCATCACGGCGGCCACGCATATGGTTAATTTCATCGCGTTGCCCTACGCCGCTCACGATTCAGGTGAAGAAGGGAGAGCGGTGGTCGGGGTCGGGTGACGCAAAAGGCTTAGTCGGCGCGTCATTAGTTTGCCGGACGTGGGGTGGGTGGTATAGTTAGGCACTGTAACTTTTGCGGCGCCTTGGCGCATCGGATTCACACATTGAGATACCTGGTAATTGTTGCCGTTCTCGTCGTTCTGGGGGGCGGCGTTTTGCTGTTTGCGACCGGTGGCGACGACGATGCCGGCCGGACCGCCGGCGCCACGCTCACGGAAACCGCCCGCGGCGGTGGA
>JADFIH010000180.1 GCA_022566715.1 Pseudomonadota bacterium
TTACTATTCGATCGACATTGCCCGGCCCGCGCTGCCCAACGTCGAGGCCTGGTACGAACGCCTGCAAGAGCGCGCGCCGTTCCGCGACGTCATCATGACGTCCTACGAAAGCCTGCGCGTGCCCGGCGCCTGAGCGCGTTCAGGGCGTTTCCGGTTCAACAGGAATCGCTCAGGGTTGTTGGAATCGCCCAAGGCCGCGAGGCGGCCCGCCGGTTATCCGGCGCGCCCGCGCAGGCGCGGACCTTCCTGTCCGCAGCCGTGAGCGACAAAAACTAGAGTGGTTCCGACTAAGTCGGAACGACTCTAGCCCGCGAGGCCGCGGGTAAGCATGGTGGAGGAGCATGGGGAGTCCGATTGAATTCGACTTTGCGCGGCTTGGACCGCCGGAGGGCGCGCGCGTCGTCGTCGCGGGCGGGTGCGGGGGCATTGGCAGCGCCGTCGTACGGGGCTGCCTTGATACGGACCTCGACGTTACGGTCATCGATCTGCCGGCCACGGCGCAGGCGAACCCACCGCCCAACGGAGTAACGTTCGTGCCCTTTGACGCCTACGAGGAGGGGTCGGTGAATGCGGCCTTCGCCCGGATCGCGGAGGACGGGGGCTCGATCGACGCCTTGGCCAATCTCGTCGGTTCAGGCGATCCGCCCGCGCCGCTCGTCGAAACCGAGACCGCCAGCTTCGATTCGGTGATCAGCCGCAATCTGCGCTCCGCCTTTCTCATCGCCAAGGCGGCGATGCCGCTGCTCAGGAAAAGCGGTCACGGCGCCCTCGTCAACACCGCTTCGGGCGCGGCCTTCCGCGGTCTGCCGGGCGTCGGGTCCTATACCGCGGCGAAGGCCGGTCTTATCGGCATGACCAAGACCCTCGCCGTTGAGAACGCGCCGGAGGTGCGGGCGAACGTGATCGCGCCGGGGGGCGTGACTAATAAGGTCAAGGTCACGAAGGGTAAGGAGGGCGAGGCGGTCGGCCCCAATGGCCTGCCGGTCGGGCACATCCTCAAGACCATCCCGATGGGCCGGTTCGCCGATCCCGAGGATATTGTCGGGCCGATGCTTTTCCTCATGGGCCCCATGTCGGGCTACATGACCGGGCAGGTGCTTCACCTCAGCGGCGGAATGTTGACCCCCTGACCGCGCGGGCGCGTCTCACGGGCGCGCCCCGAACCGCGCTTGGAGGCAGCCGGCAAGTGTGGCAAGTTTCCGGGCCTTAGGGCGGGCCCGGCCGGGCCCGAGCAAAACACCAGGACAGGGAGTGGACCAGACCGATGGACGACGCCGCCAAGAAAACCGCGCTGAGAATGATCCCCTATGGAATTTATGTGATGACCGCGGAAGCGGACGGCGCGGTTGCGGCGGCAACGGTCAATTGGGTAACCCAGACCTCATTTTCACCGCCGCTCGTCGTCGTCGGGGTTAAGACCGACTCCGGCGCCTACGGGATCGCCAAGAAGGCCGGTCACTTTGCCCTAAATATGCTCGGCAAGGGGCAGCAAGGGATGGCCTTCGGCTTTTTCAAACCGGCAAAGCGCGAGGGTGACACCATCAGCGGCGAAAGCTTTCACACCGGGACCAGCGGCGCGCCCATTCTCGACAGCGCGCACGCCAGCGTCGAATGCAAGATCGTCGAAATCGTCGAACGCGGCGATCATCACATCTTCATTGGCGAGGTGATCGACGCTCATGTCGCCAAAGAGCCCGAGGGCCGCGCGGACGCGGCCATCCTCGAGATGAAGGAGTTGGGCGACAACGTCTTCTACGGCGGCTGAACGCCGACCTGGTCTAGAAGGATTTGTCGTAGGCCTTTGGGGTAGGTGCCAGGGTTGGGTTGTTGGACCAAGCCTCACCCGTGGCGCGCACGCAACTCACGCCGATGGGCAGGGTCTCGACGAGAGTCCAGGAGGAGCCGTCTTTGGAGGCGAACACCTCCAGCAAGGTCCCTTTCGCGGACAGACCCTGGCTCACCGGACTCTCGGCGTAACGCGCCAGGAGTTGTTTGGTGAGGACGGGCCTTGAGCTGCAGTACTGTTGGGCGTGTGCTTGGGGGGCGGCGAATAGGGGCCACGCAATGGCGGCGGCGATTACGAATAGACGCAGCAATGTGTCACCTCACTTCGGCGCCGTAGCGAAACTCCCTCCCGCAAGCAGCCCGCGCCGTCTTCAATAAACAGACCGAGCACATCAGGTGCTCGCGCGCCGCCATGCAAGCGCCGGGCCATCCGTCGATCGTTGGCGCGAGCCGTGGCCGGCAAGCCGTATTTTTTGCGGCACGTCCCATGGTGGTGTCCTGAGTAGGGATGAACTGTCCTAATTTGGATGGCTGAGTGTCCTATTTTGGCACTGGCTCCGTTCATCCCAATGTGCCTGACGGGCCCAATATTCCAATCACCGGCTGATCGGAGAGGGCACCGTCCTGTTTGGATGGGTTCGCACCTCAAAACCGCCGGGGGCGGGAGGACGCGGGAGCCCGGCGGGCTCAGGGCAACAGAACCATTTTTCCGAAGAAGGTCCGGTTGGCGGTAAGGCGGGCCATATCCTGGATATCCGCCAGCGCCGCCACCTTGTGGATCACGGGCTTGAGCTTGCCCGCGGCGACAAGATTCAGCACATGCGCGACCTCGTGCTTCGAGGCGTAGTGACTGCCCTGAAACCGCACGTGCTTGCGGAACAACTCGATGACGTTGAGCTTGACGATCTCGCCCGCGTGCGCGCCGCACGTGACCACCGTGCCGTTGAAGGCAACCGCGTCGATGCTCTTGAGCAGTACGTCACCGCCCACCGACTCGACGACGAGGTCGGGCCCCTTGCCATCGGTGAGCCGCATGGCTTCCTCGGCCAGGTCTTGGGATTCATAGTTGATGACATGGTCTGCGCCGAGGTCCTTGGCCAGTTGCAGCTTTTCGTCGCTGCCGGCCGAGGCGATCACGTTGGCGCCGTGCAGCTTGGCGACCTGAACCGCCGATGAGCCAACGCCGCTGCCCGCGGCGTTCACCAGCACGTCCATCCCCGCGCTGACCTGGCCGATCGTCACCGTCATATGCCAGGCGGTGCTCATGCAAATGAGCGAAGCGGCGGCGGTCTCGAAGGACAGCGATGACGGAAGGGGGATCACGTTTGCCGCCTCGCACAGGGTGTACTCGGCGAAGGTTCCCCACTCGGTCACGCCGATGCGTTTGCCGTTGAGGCAGATGCCGTCCATGCCGGTGAGACACATACGGCACTTGCCGCAGCTCTGAAAAAAGTTGATGGCGACGCGGTCGCCGACCGCGACATCGCTGACCTCCGGTCCCACGCCGGCGATCTCGCCGACGCCTTCGACGCCGGGCACATGCGGCAGTTTGTGGGTGATGCCCGATACGCCTTCGCGGATATCGTGGTCGAAGTGGTTGACCCCGGTCGCGCGGATACGCACCAGCACCTCGCCGGGTCCCGGCTTCGGCGTTTCGATGTCCTCGAACAACAAATTCTGGATGCCGCCGTGCTCGCGAATAACGACTGCTTTCATGCGCTGATTCTCCCCATTTCTTTTCCGTGACCGCGGCACCCTTTTGGCGCGCCGCAAACAGTGACTGTGCCAACACTAACATTAACCGATTGATCCGAGGGGGCACGGTCCTGTTATGATGGGTCTGCGCAGTCGTGGGGACGGTTTCCAGCACACACATCAACGGGAGGACACCCATGTCACTAAAAACGTCAATTTTCTCGCTTCCCGCCTTGGCGCTCCTCGCCTTGGGGGCCGGGGCGACGGGATCGTTGGCGGCTTCGCACGGTGGGGTCGACGGTATCAAGGACGCGATGTCGATTTACATGGAGGATGTTTCCCGGGCCGAGACCGACGGGTTCCTCAACCTGGTGGAGTGCGTCGTCAACGAGGAGGGGCCGGGCGCCATGGGGGTCCATCTGATTCACATCGCGCGGATGCAGGACCCCGCGATTGTCGCCAACGAACCCGAGATTCTTTTGTACGAGCCGACCAATGACGGGTTGCGTCTGAGGGGCGTCGAGTATTTCTTCGCCATCGGTGCGCCGGGCACGCCGATCCCCCCCACGCCGCCGCCGACGCCGACGCTGCTCGGCGCGAAATTCGAGGGCCCGATGGCGGGCCACAATCCGCAAATGCCGCCGCACTACGACCTGCACGTCTGGTTCGACAACCCCGATGGGACCTTCGCGGATTACAACAAGAACGTGAGCTGCCCGAGCGGGTAGTCCTGTATCAAAGCTCCGCTTCGGCGGGGCTTTTTTCTTGCCTCGAGCGGATCAAGTTTGGCCGGAGCCGCAACGAGGTTCCCGCCAAACTTGTGAATCCGCTCAGCATCGATAAATTAGAGCAAATCCTCCGGATCAATGAATCGCCATGGGAAAATCGAATGGAGCGATTCCGGCAACCCGGATTTGCTCGGGCGGCGCGCACGGGGGAGTCTCGCGCGGTCGAAGTGGGGTGACAAGGCGATGACACGGCGGGTCGAGGTCTTCTGGTCGTTCCGCAGCCCGTATTCGTACTTGGCGGCGGGCCGCCTGGTGAAACTCGCCGGGGACACGGGCGCCGAGGTCATTGTGCGGCCCGTCTATCCCTTGGCCATCCGCACCCCCGATTTTTTCAAGAAGGTGAACCCGTTGTTCGTGAGTTACGTCGTCCGTGACGCCAAGCGTGTGGCGGACTACCTCGGACTCCCGTTCCACTGGCCCGACCCCGATCCCGTGGCCATGAACCTGGGCCCGGGCGAGGACGAGCAGCCGCATATCCACAGGCTGACGCGGCTGGGCGTCGAAGCGGGGTTGCGGGGCCGTGGTCCCGCCTTCATCGACAGCGTCTCGCGCCTTATCTTCGGCGGAACGAAGGGCTGGGATCAGGGAGATCACCTAGCAAAGGCGGCGGCGCGGGCAGGTCTCGATCTCGCCGCCCTCGATGCCGCCCTCTTGGCGGATCCCGGGAAATATGATTCAATCATCGCGGAAAACGAGCGCCATCAGGAGGCTGCGGGCCACTGGGGCGTGCCCTTGATGGTCTACGAGGGGGAGCCCTTTTTCGGTCAGGACCGCATCGATATGCTTCTTTGGCGCATGGACCAAAGCGGGAGAAAATCAGCGGCCGCGGGGACCTAGAGCGGCTCCGGCCTGATCGGAACCACTCTAGCTTTTTGCCGCTCACGGCTGCGGACCAGCCAATCTCGGATGAATTAAGGATGGCCGCGCCTGCACGGGCGCGCCGGATAACCGGCGGGCCGCATAGAGCAATATCCGAATTGATTGAACCGGTGCGGTTCAATAACGTCGGCACTCGGATAAAATTGCTCTACTTTTCAAGATTCTAGAGCAGCATCCGTTCGGTGATGCCCGCTTGGGTTTCAGTGGGGCATTTCCAACCGAACGGATGCTGCTCTAGC
>JADFIH010000181.1 GCA_022566715.1 Pseudomonadota bacterium
CATTTCGAACGGGGGAGTCAAGTGAGGCGAATTCGGTATTGGCTGAATCCCCGGCTTTGCGACTAGCTCGCGACAAGCGGCAGTTTCGGATCGAATTCGAGCAAATAATGGTGGTTGCGCGCGCCTGATGCCGGCTAGGCTGAGCGGCGGAGCCACGTCAGGCGAGTTCGGTATAGGTGGTTGCGTGCCCAAGATTTCGGCGTAAGTGAGGGGCGACTCTCGTCGTGATCGGGCCCCGGATTTCGCAGTTGGCGGGCGTCAGTGTGGTCAGCCCCACTTGAGTGATCCAGTTTGAAAGTTAGTGTATGACCGGCCTGGGATCCATCGGAACGATGGTTTCCGGGGCTGGAGGCGGTAGCCAACTATGGTGGCAAAGGCAGATGCCGACAAGATCGGCGCCCAGCTCACGTGCCTTGGCCTTGATGGCCTCGGCGGTGATCGATTCCTGGAATACGGCGACCATGCGGCCCTAGGCCCTCCCTGACCCTGGCTCCGGGCCTCGCGGGAGCGCATAGGTCGTTCGGCGCCCCCGATTGCGGCGGTTTGTACCCTTAGCACGACTGGGCTACGCTGGCGTTCAACAACGACGTTAGGGAGGCTTCCAAATATCTGCTCGCCAACCTGGTCACAAAGAGAGGGTCGGCAGGGGTCCGAAGAAGACGTTGAGTTGGCATTGTCATGTATGGACGCCCCCTGATTTGCAAGTGGTTTGATGGTGTGCGGCGGTGGTGGGGCTTGCCGAATCATTACATCTCTTAACGTCGCCATCGTTCCTTCTCGTCGCCGGAACGGTTGTTGAGCCACCGGCCGCGCTTCTGATCGGTCGCATCGCCGATTACCCTCATCGTTGATCGGTATGGGCGAAGCCGGCCGGTTACGATCGATCGCGGTCGGCCGCAACGCCTCATCGTGCGCTTTAGAAACTCCGGCGCAGCCCCGCGATCCCGGCGCTTCGTCGCGAACCCTCAAGCGCTTCTTCCATCAGAACCGCACGGTTTCGTGGCAGATATCGATGCGGCGCTCGAACGGAATATCTTCCACCTGTCACAGGGAAAGCGGATTACGGATGCGCATCATCACCGCGAGGCGGATCATCTCGGGCGAACTGTTGAAAGAGCGGTACGGATTGTAATTCACCGGAGCCTGAGAAACCTCGCTTTGAGGCTCAAGCCAATTTATTCTGACACGGCGCGACGGAAGGAGCGCCGGAATGAAGCACACGCAGGGGCGGCGCTTGGGGCGGACCTCGTTGTCGGTCACATCGATGGGGTTGGGAGGCGCGCCCCTGGGCAATCTTTTCGCCGAGCTCGCGGATGCCGAGGCCCACGACACGGTCACACGGGCCTGGCAGGAGGGTATCCGCCTGTTCGACACCGCCCCGTTCTATGGCCACGGCGACAGCGAACGGCGGATGGGAGAGGTCTTGCGCGAGTACGGACGCGACGGTTTCGTTCTATCGACCAAGGTCGGTCGGCTGCTCGAGCCCTGCCCCCCCGACAAGGTCGACGGGGGACAGTTCGCCAAGACGCTGCCCTTTCGGCCTGTGTTCGATTATTCCTACGACGGCGTCATGCGATCCTTCGAGGATAGCCTGCAACGCATTGCAACGCCGCGGATCGATATTCTTTTCGCCCACGATCTCGATGCCTGGACCCACGGCGGCGAGGCGGCGCGCGACGCGCGCGTTAAGGAATTCATGGCTGGCGGCTACAGGGCGCTCGTGGAACTGCGGGATCAGGGGGCCGTCACGGCCATCGGCGCCGGCCTCAACGAGTGGCAGGCGTGTGAATTCCTGGCGCGCCAGGGCGATTTCGACTGCTTTTTGCTGGCTGGGCGATACACCTTGCTGGAACAGGAGGCGCTCGCCACCTTCCTGCCGCTATGCGAGGAGCGTGGAATCGGCATCATCGTGGGCGGCCCTTACAACACCGGGATCTTGGCAACCGGGGCCGTCGAGGGGGCGACCTACGATTATGCACCGGCGGCGCCAGAGATCATGAAACGGGTTGGCGAGATCGAGGCCGTGTGTGTGCGCCACGGCGTTGGCCTTGCGAGTGCGGCACTGCAATTTCCGCTCGGCCATCCGGCGGTAGCCGCGGTCATCCCGGGCGCGCGGACGCCTGCGGAAGTGGCCATCAACGTCGAGACCTTTGGGCGCGAGATCCCCGCCGACCTTTGGGCCGAATTGAAAGCCGAGGGCCTCCTGCGGCCGGACGCGCCGACGCCATGACGCGGAGGCGATAATCCGGTGCCCATCATCATCGAGGGTCTGACGGTCAAGGACATCCGGTTTCCGACGTCGCGCGCGCTTGACGGCTCGGACGCCATGAACGCGGACCCGGACTATTCCGCCGCCTATGTCATCCTGCATACCAGCCGCGGCGGCCTGGAAGGGCACGGGCTCACGTTTACCATTGGCCGCGGCAACGAGGTTTGCGTTGCGGCCGTCGAGGCGCTGAAGCCGCTTGTGGTTGGCCGCACCCTGGAAAGTTTCACCGCCGACATGGCGGAGTTTTGGCGTCACATGACGGGCGACAGCCAACTGCGCTGGATCGGGCCGGACAAGGGCGCGATTCATCTGGCAACCGCGGCGGTCGTGAACGCGGTGTGGGACCTGTGGGCCAAGGCGGAGGGAAAACCGCTGTGGAAACTCCTCGCCGACATGACCCCCGAACAGCTCATCGGTTGTGTCGATTTCCGCTACCTCACCGATGCTCTTGAGCCGGAGGAGGCGCTCGACATGTTGCGGCGCACGGCCCCGGGCAAGGAACGCCGAACGGCCGAGATGGTGGCCACGGGCTACCCCGCCTACACCACGTCGGCCGGATGGCTCGGCTATTCGGACGAAAAGATTCGCCGCCTGTGCCGCGAGGCGATCGCGGCGGGTTGGAATCACATCAAGCTGAAAGTCGGCGCCAACCTAGAGGACGATATCCGGCGCCTGCGCGTCGTGCGTGAAGAGATCGGGCCCGACCGCAAGCTCATGATCGATGCCAACCAGGTCTGGGATGTCAATCAAGCCATCGCGTGGATGGAGCACCTCGCTCCCTTCGACCCCTGGTGGATCGAAGAACCGACGAGTCCGGACGACGTGCTGGGCCACGCCGCGATCCGCAAGGCGATTGCGCCCGTTCGGGTGGCGACCGGCGAACACTGTCAGAACCGGATCGTCTTCAAACAGCTTTTCCAGGCGCAGGCGATCGACGTTTGCCAGATCGACAGCTGCCGCCTCGGCGGCGTCAACGAGGTCCTCGCCGTGATGCTCCTGGCGGCAAAGTTTGGCGTACCGGTCTGCCCGCACGCCGGCGGCGTCGGCCTATGCGAATACGTCCAACACCTCGCGATCGTCGATTACATTTGTATCTCGGGCTCGCTGGAAGACCGGGTTGTCGAGTACGTGGACCACCTCCACGAACACTTCCTCGACCCCTGCGTCATCAGGAACGCGCGTTACATGCCGCCCATGGCGCCCGGCTACAGCATCCAAATGCGTCCTGAATCGCTTCGGCAATACGAATACCCCGACGGCCCGGGATGGCGGGATTCGGCTCGCCTTGGAACTTAGGCGCGGCTCCGATCACGCGAAAAACGCCCCGATCAGGCGATGAACTTCGCGATCAGGCGCGTCCGCCGCGCGGCCGACTTCGGCGGCGATGCTTTGGTCGATGTCGTCGAGTTGCTGGGCGTCCAACAATGCGGTCTCCGTGACCCGCCGCCGGAAAAGCGTGAGGGGGTCGTTTTCGCGGCGAAGCTTTTCGACCTCGCCGTCGGCCCGGTAGGTCATGGCGTCGCCCTCGAAATGGCCGTAGTGCCGGGCGAGGTGGACATGAATGAGGCTGGGGCCTTGGCCGGCGCGGGCGCGGGCCACGGCCTCCCCGGCCACTTCATAGACGGCGAAAAAGTCGTACCCGTCGACCTCATGACCGGGCATGCCGAAGCCTTCGGCCCGCGCCAGCTGGCTGCCGCCGACGGACCAGGCGCTCGCAGTCGCCTCGGCGTAACCGTTGTCCTCGACGACGAAGACGACCGGCAGCTTCCACACCGTCGCGAGGTTGTAGGATTCCAAAGTGGTTCCCTGGTTGGATCCGCCGTCACCGACAAACGCGATGGCGACGGCGCCGGTCCCCAGGGTCTTGGCGCTGAGCGCGGCGCCGCAGGCCAGCGGCGGCCCGCCGCCGACGATTCCATTCGCCCCGATCATGCCCTTGGACAGGTCGGCGATATGCATCGAGCCGCCTTTGCCGCCGCATAGACCGTCACGACGACCGAATATCTCCTTCATCATGCCGGTGATGTCGCAACCTTTGGCGATGCAGTGGCCGTGGCCGCGGTGGGTGCTCGTCACCGAGTCCTTGTCCGTCAGATGCAGACAGACGCCGACGGCCGACGCCTCCTCGCCGGCGTAAAGATGCACGAAGCCGGGAATCTTTCCCGCCGCGAACTCCTCGTGAACGCGCTCTTCAAACTCCCGAATCGTCCGCATGAGGGTGTACGCCTGGGTCAGATCCTGGCGGCTAAGTTGAAGCATCGGTGCCACTCCCCTATGTTGATCCGCGACCGTCCCCTGTTCCGCCCGAAGGACCGGGATACCGCGGCGCGCCGTTCGCGTTTCTTAGCTCGCCCGGCCGCGTTGTGGTGGACACGATATCGCAAGGCCATCGCCAAGACTACGCGTGTTTGCCGCGACGGCGCCCAACGCCCTCAATCGTATGGAGCGCAACTTTGCACGGAACAGATACCGGTTTCAGGTGTTCGCCGGACCCCGGGGCAGGCCCGGCATCCGGTACAGGCGGCGGGCATTTTCATGGAACATGGCCGCTTTCTCATCGGCTGAGAAGTGACGCGTAACCTTCGCGAAGACGGAGAGCCATTCGGAAAAGCTGATATACAGTCCGGCAACCGGGTCGTCACTGGCGAATAGGCTGCGGGAGGGGCCGAAGCAGTCGATGCAGGTCAGAATGACCCGTGAGAGACTTTCGAACGTCCAATCCGGATCGTAGGCCACCGGGTCCGAGACCTTGATCGAGACGTTGGACGCACCGGCGAGCAAGCGAAGCCCATCGCTCCAGCGCCGCATGCCTTCGGCGTCACGGTCCATGGGGCTGCCGCAGTGGTTGAGGATGAACGTGATATCCGGGAAGTCGTCGGCGAGCCGGCGCGCGTCTTCGAGTTGCCACGGCGAAAGGAGGAGTTCGAAGATGAAGTCGTGGCCGCGACATAGAGCGAGATTGCGCCGCCAAATCGGATTGGTCACGCGCTCCTTGTCGGGAATACGGCACTTTTGAG
>JADFIH010000026.1 GCA_022566715.1 Pseudomonadota bacterium
CGCAGTTTTATTTCCGGACGACGGACGTGACGGGGGTTGTGAGTTTGCCCGAGGGCACGGAGATGGTGATGCCGGGGGACAACGTGTCGATGGAAGTGGAGCTGATCGCGCCGATCGCCATGGACGAAGGCCTGCGCTTCGCCATCCGCGAGGGCGGCCGCACCGTCGGCGCCGGCGTCGTCGCCGCGATCATCGAGTAGGAGATGTCAGAAACGGAGGAGTGTAGCTCAATTGGGAGAGCACCGGTCTCCAAAACCGGGGGTTGGGGGTTCGAGCCCCTCCACTCCTGCCAGAAAAGCGCCCCCGCGGGTGGGGTGCGATAAGGGCCCGAAGACAGGTAAGCGGAGTCGTTTGGGTAGGTTGAGCCGTTTGAGTGGCTGAGGTTGTTTGGGCAGGTTGAGCCGTTTGAGCGTGAGTTAGTTTGGATCGGAGTGGAACGGATGGCGAAGGTAAACCCAGCCGAATTCATACGCCAGGTGAGGCAGGAGACGGCGAAGGTGACTTGGCCGACCCGCCGCGACGCCACGGTGTCGACCATCTTGGTCTTCATCATGGTGTTCCTGGCCGCGATCTTCTTTTTCACGGTCGATCAGATTCTGTCTCTCATCGTTCGTCTGATTCTGAACCTCGGGGGTTAGAGCGACAATGACGCAACGCTGGTACATCATTCACGCCTACTCGGGCTTCGAGAAGAAGGTCGCCGCGTCGATTCTGGAACAAGCGGAAACGGCGGGCCTGCGGGATCAGTTCGAAGAGGTGCTGGTGCCGACCGAGGAAGTGGTCGAGGTGCGGCGCGGCAAGAAGGTCAACGCCGAACGCAAGTTCTTCCCGGGTTATGTGCTGGCGCGCATGGAGATGACGGACGAGAGCTACCATCTCGTCCGGAATACGCCCAAGGTCACGGGGTTCCTGGGCGCCGGAAATACGCCGTCGCCGATCAGGCAGGTCGAGGTCGACCGCGTCCTGCGCCAGGTCCAGGAAGGCATCGAGCGGCCCAAGCCGTCGATCACCTTCGAGATCGGCGAGCAGGTGCGGGTGGCGGACGGTCCCTTCACCTCGTTCAACGGCCACGTCGAGGAAGTCGACGAGGAACGGGCGCGGCTAAAGGTGGCGGTGTCGATCTTCGGACGGGCGACGCCGGTCGAGTTGGAGTACGTGCAGGTCGAGAAGCTTTAGGTGGGGCGGCGGCCGTGCGCCCGCCCTTGGATTTCGTGCGGGAGGCCGGCCATGGGCCGTACCGCGCCCCTGGACGCCGGTTGCAGCCGGCCGCGAGGATGGAGTAGATGGCAAAGAAGATCGACGGCTACATAAAATTGCAGGTGCCGGCCGGGCAGGCGAATCCGTCGCCGCCCATCGGACCCGCTCTGGGTCAGCGCGGCGTCAACATCATGGAGTTCTGCAAGACCTTCAACGCCCAAACCCAGAAGCTGGAACAGGGCATGCCCATTCCGACGGTGATCACGGTCTTCGCCGACAAATCGTTCACCTTCATCACCAAGACACCGCCCACGTCCTTCTTTCTCAAGCGGGCGGCGAAGCTGGAGAAGGCAACCGGCACACCGGGCCGCGAGTTCGTCGGCCAGGTGACCATGAAACAGGTGCGCGAGATCGCCGAACTGAAAATGGCCGACCTCAACGCCTACGACATCGATAAAGCGGCGGAAATGATCAAGGGCTCGGCCCGTTCCATGGGCATCGAGGTGGTGGGGTAGCGATGGCGCACGGCAAACGGATGAAGGCGGCCCGCGACGGCCTGGACCGGGAACGGGCGTATCCCGTCCAAGAGGCGGTCAAGCTGGTCAAGGACCGGGCCAAGGCGAAATTCGACGAAACCATCGAGATCGCGCTGAACCTCGGGGTCGATCCCCGGCACGCCGACCAGATGGTGCGCGGCATGGTGCAGCTTCCCAAGGGCTCCGGCAAGACCGTGCGCGTCGGCGTGTTCGCCAGGGGCGCCAAGGCCGACGAGGCGAATGCCGCGGGCGCGGACGTAGTCGGCGCCGAGGATCTGGCGGAACGTATTCAAGGCGGCGACATTCCCTTCGACCGTTGCGTGGCGACCCCGGACATGATGGCCGTGGTCGGCAAATTGGGAAAGATTCTCGGACCGCGCGGACTCATGCCCAATCCGAAACTCGGCAGCGTGACGCAGGACGTGGCCGAGGCCGTCAAGAGCGCCAAGGGCGGACAGGTCGAGTTCCGGGTCGAGAAGGCGGGAATCATCCATGTCGGTGTCGGCAAGGCGAGTTTCAGCGAGGACGACATCGTGACCAACGTCCGCGCCCTTGCCAACGCGGTCAACAAGGCCAAGCCCAGCGGCGCCAAGGGGACCTACATGAAGAAGGTCTCCATCAGTTCGTCGCAAGGACCGGGCGTCAAAGTGGATATCGCGTCCCTGCTGGGGACGTAAGAACGTAGGAGACGAAGAGATTCCGTCCGCGCCGTTGCGCGGCCGGGCGGGGGCCGGGCGAATACCGGTTTCCAACCTGTCCGAGACTGCAGGCGCCGCTCCGAAGGGAGGGGCTTAAGGGCTTCCAAGCCGCCCGCATAGGCAGGGCCCAGCGCCAGCGACGCCGTCAGGCGCCGTTGGGGCAAACCCTGGGGCAGGCCGTCGGATCCGTCGCCGTTTGGCGGGGATCTTATTGCAACCAGGCGTGGCAGCCGCTCGAGGCTGCCGGGCCGATCAGTGGAGAGCAGCTTGGACCGAGCGCAAAAAGAAGTCGCGGTCGCCAACCTCAATACCGTGTTCTCCCAAGCGGGTCTCGTCGTTGTCACGCACAACACGGGGCTTACGGTCGCCGAAGTCAGCGATCTGCGCGGGAAAATGCGGGAGGCTGGGGCCACCTTCAAAATCGCCAAGAACCGGCTCATCAAGATTGCCCTCCGTGGGACTCCGTATGAACCCTTGAACGAGATGTTCGTGGGGCCAACGGCGATTGCGTTCTCCGAAGACGTTCTGAGCGCTGCCAAGGTGGTGGTCGGATTCGCCAAGCAAAACGACCGGCTGGTCGTTCTGGGTGGCGCGATGGGTGAGACGGCGTTTGACGCCGACGGCATCAAGGCCCTGGCGGCGCTGCCCTCGCTCGACGAATTGAGGGGCACGATCGTCGGACTTCTTGTCGCACCCGCGACCAAGATCGCGGCCGTGCTGCAGGCGCCCGCGGGCCAGTTGACGCGCGTGTTCGGCGCATACGGATCACAGGGAGAGGCGGCCTGAGCCGTCACCCAGGGTTAGAACAAAGGAAAATGACAGATGGCTAATTTGGAAAAAATCGCGGATGACCTTTCGTCGCTAACGGTTATGGAGGCGGCGGATTTGTCCAAGATGCTGGAAGAGAAATGGGGCGTTTCGGCGGCGGCGCCGGTGGCGGTCGCCGCGGCCCCGGGCGGCGACGCGGCCGTGGCCGAGGAGCAGGAAGAATTTACCGTCGTCCTGAAGTCCTACGGCGAGAAGAAGATCAACGTGATCAAGGAGGTCCGGGTGATCACCGGCCTTGGCCTCAAGGAAGCCAAGGACCTCGTCGAAGCGGCGCCCACGGACGTAAGAGAGGGCATTCCCAAGGACGAAGCTCAAAAGCTCAAGGAGCAGCTGGAAGGCGCGGGCGCCACGGTCGAGATCAAGTAACCCCGTGCAATGGACCAACATTGTTGGCGCCGCCAGGTCTAGGCGCCTCATGAAATCGGGACGGTGCGGCGTTCTCCGCCGCACCGCACGCCGTCTTTAATATTTGGCGCGCCCGCACGCGCCCATCCCTTTAGGCGCATCGCAAGCGCATAGGAGCACGAATGGCACTATCCTTTACGGGTCGAAAGAGGGTTCGCAAGGATTACGGCGGAACCGCGTCCGCGGTCTCGATGCCGAACCTGATCGAGGTCCAAAAAAGTTCCTACGACGCGTTCCTGCAGATGGACGTGCCGTCGGACACGCGGCCCGAGGCTGGGATCCAGGCCGTTTTCAAGTCGGTCTTTCCGATCCAAGATTTTGCCGACACGGCGTCCCTCGAGTTCGTCAAATACGAGTTCGAAGAGCCTAAATACGATACCGAGGAATGCCAGCAACGCGGCATGACCTATGCGGCTCCGCTCAGGGTCACCTTGCGCCTCATCGTGTTCGAAGTCGACGAGGACACCGGCGCCCGTTCGGTTCTCGATATCAAGGAACAGGACGTCTACATGGGCGACATGCCTTTGATGACCAAGAACGGGACGTTCATCATCAATGGCACCGAACGCGTCATCGTCAGCCAGATGCACCGCTCCCCCGGTGTGTTCTTCGACCACGACAAGGGTAAGACCCATTCGTCGGGCAAGTTCCTGTTCGCCGCGCGGGTCATTCCGTACCGCGGCTCCTGGCTCGATTTCGAATTCGACGCCAAGGACATCGTGCATGTCCGCATCGACCGCCGGCGCAAATTACCGGCGACAACGCTGCTCTATGCGCTCGGCATGTCGGACGAGGAAATCCTCGAATACTTTTACGGCACCGTCGTCTACACCCGGGACAAGAAGCGCGGCTGGAAGACCACGTTTCAGCCCGAGCGTCTGCGCGGCCTGAAGGCCACGCGCGACCTCGTCAACGCCAAGACCGGGCGGGTGATTATCGAAGAGGGTACGAAGATCACGGGCCGTCTTCTGAAGAAGCTCGAAAGCTCGACCGTCACCGAACTTCTCATTCCGCCGGCCGAGCTTATCGGCCGCTACGCCGCCTACGACATCGTCAACGAGGAATCCGGCGAGATCTATGTCGAGGCGGGCGAGGAGTTGACCGAGGAAAGCATGGAGAAGCTGGACGAGCTCGGCATCGACAAGCTGCCGACCTTGGACATCGACAATATCACGGTCGGCCCCTACATCCGCAACACCCTGGCCGCCGACAAGGTCACCGACCGCTCCCGCGCACTGGTTGAAATCTACCGGGTCATGCGGCCGGGCGAGCCTCCGACCGAAGAGACGGCGGACAAACTGTTCAAAAGCCTGTTCTTCGACTCCGAACGCTACGATCTCTCGCCCGTGGGGCGGGTCAAGATAAACGCGCGGTTGAATTTCGAGACCGACGACAGCCTGCGCGTGCTGCGCAAGGAAGATATCCTGAAGATCCTCAAGACCCTTGTCGCACTCAAGGATGGCCGCGGGGAGATCGACGATATCGACCACCTTGGCAACCGCCGCGTCCGCTCCGTCGGCGAACTGATGGAGAACCAATACCGGATCGGCCTGCTGCGTATGGAGCGTGCGATCCGCGAACGCATGAGTTCGGTTGAGATCGACACCGTGATGCCGCAGGACCTGATCAACGCCAAGCCGGCCGCGGGCGCCGTGCGGGAGTTCTTTGGTTCGAGCCAGCTCAGCCAGTTCATGGACCAGACCAATCCGTTGGCCGAGATCACGCACAAACGCCGGCTCTCGGCCCTGGGCCCCGGCGGTTTGACGCGCGAGCGCGCGGGCTTCGAGGTGCGCGACGTTCACCCCACTCACTACGGGCGGGTTTGTCCCATCGAGACGCCCGAGGGGCCGAATATCGGCCTGATCAATTCGCTGGCCACGTACGCGCGGGTCAATAAGTACGGCTTCATCGAGAGTCCTTACCGCAAGGTGGAAAACGGCCGCGTCAGCGAGGACGTGGTCTACCTCTCGGCGACGGAGGAAGGGCGCTGCACCGTCGCCCAGGCCAACGCCGAAAAGGACTCGCGCGGCCGTCTGACCGCCGATTTGGTGAGTTGCCGCAGCGGCGGCGACTTCGTCATGGTTCGGCCCGAGGACGTCAACTACATCGATGTTTCGCCCAAGCAGCTCGTGTCGGTGGCGGCGGCGCTCATTCCCTTCCTGGAGAACGATGACGCCAACCGGGCGCTCATGGGCTCCAACATGCAACGCCAAGCGGTCCCCTTGATCCGCACCGAAGCGCCGCTCGTCGGAACCGGAATGGAAGAGGTGGTGGCGCGCGATTCGGGTGTGACCGTTATTGCGCGGCGCTCCGGCGTCGTGTCGCAAGTCGACGCAACCCGCGTCGTCATTCGCGCCACGAAGGAGACAGACCTTTCGGCGCCGGGCGTCGATATTTACAACTTCCTGAAATTCCAGAGGTCGAACCAGAACACCTGCATCAACCAACGGCCCTTGGTGAAGGTGGGCGATCAGATCGAGCAAGGCGACATCATCGCCGACGGCCCCTCGACCGATCTCGGCGAACTCGCGCTCGGACGCAACGTGCTCGTGGCCTTCATGCCGTGGCACGGGTATAACTTCGAGGATTCGATCCTGATTTCGGAACGCTTCGTCCGCGACGATGTGTTTACCTCGATCCACATCGAAGAGTTCGAGGTCATGGCCCGCGACACCAAGTTGGGCCAAGAAGAGATCACGCGCGATATTCCGAATGTCGGCGAAGAGGCCCTGAAGGATCTCGACGAGGCGGGCATCGTCTATGTCGGCGCCAACGTCGAGCCGGGAGAAATCCTTGTCGGCAAGGTGACGCCCAAGGGTGAATCGCCCATGACGCCGGAGGAGAAACTGCTCCGCGCCATCTTCGGCGAGAAGGCTTCGGATGTGCGGGATACCTCGCTTCGTCTCCCGCCCAGCGTAACGGGAACGATTGTCGAGGTGCGCGTGTTCTCGCGCCACGGCGTCGACAAGGACGAACGCGCGCTCGCCATCGAGCGCGAGGAGATCAAGGCGCTCTCCAAGGACAAGGACGACGAGAAGGTCATCCTTGAAAGCAACAGCTACGACCGGCTCAAGCAACTGCTGCTCGGCAAGACGGCGGTAAGCGGAGCCAAGGACATGCCGACCGGCGGCAAGATCGACGATGAGTTGCTTGCGGGCTTGTCGCAGGGCCAGTGGTGGCAGATCGGCGTCAAGGAGGCCAATGTCTCTGACGCGGCGGAACAACTCAAGGCTCAGTTCGATGCCGCGTCCGCGTCCTTGCAGGCGCGGTTCGAGAACAAAGTCGAAAAGTTACGGCGCGGCGACGAACTCCTGCCCGGCGTCATGAAAATGGTCAAGGTCTTCGTTGCCGTGAAGCGCAAGCTTCAGCCCGGCGACAAGATGGCCGGCCGCCACGGCAACAAGGGAGTCATCTCCAAGATCGTGCCGATCGAGGACATGCCCCACCTGGAGGACGGCACGCCCGTGGACATCGTGCTCAATCCCCTGGGTGTGCCGAGCCGCATGAATGTGGGTCAGATTCTCGAAACCCACCTCGGCTGGGCCTCGGCCGGGCTGGGGCGGCAGATCGGTGAACTGGTCAACGCCTTCCAGGCGTCCGGCAAGGGCGGCGAGTTGCGCAAGACCCTGAGGAACATCTATGGCAAGGAACAGTACGACGCCACGATCGCCGAGCTCGACGACGTGCAACTGCTCGAGTTGGGGGGCAATCTCAGGCATGGCGTGCCCATAGCGACACCGGTGTTCGACGGCGCCCAAGAGCCGGACATCGTCGAAATGTTGGCGAGCGCGGGACTCGACGTTTCCGGACAGGTGACGTTGACCGACGGCCGCACCGGTGAGCCGTTCGCCCGCAAGGTGACCGTCGGATACATCTACATGCTCAAGTTGCATCACCTGGTGGCGGACAAGATCCACGCGCGTTCCATCGGTCCGTACAGCCTTGTCACTCAGCAGCCGCTCGGCGGTAAGGCGCAATTCGGCGGGCAACGGTTTGGTGAGATGGAGGTGTGGGCCCTGCAAGCCTACGGCGCGGCCTACACGTTGCAGGAAATGCTCACCGTGAAATCGGACGACGTCGCGGGCCGGACCAAAGTCTACGAAGCGATCGTCCAGGGCGATGACACGTTCGAGGCGGGCGTGCCCGAATCCTTCAACGTGCTGGTGAAGGAATTGCGCTCGCTCGGACTCAACGTGGAGCTGTCGCAGAGCGACAAATCCGCCTAGCGGCATGAGAACGTTTGCCGGCCTGAAAGTGCGCGCCGGCGCGAAGATTACGTCAAGGAGACGAGATACATGAACGAACTGATGCGGTTCTTCGGTCAGACTGACGGTCTGCCCAGCTTCGACCAGATCACGATCGCAATCGCCAGCCCGGACCGTATCCACTCGTGGTCCTACGGCGATATCAAAAAGCCGGAGACCATCAACTACCGCACGTTCAAGCCGGAGCGCGACGGCCTGTTCTGCGCCCGCATCTTCGGGCCGGTGAAGGACTACGAGTGCTTGTGCGGCAAGTACAAGCGCATGAAGTACCGCGGGATCACCTGCGAAAAGTGTGGCGTCGAGGTTACGCTTAGCCGCGTCCGCCGCGAGCGCATGGGACACATCGAGCTGGCCTCGCCCGTGGCCCACATCTGGTTCCTCAAGTCGCTGCCGTCGCGCATCGGCCTGATGCTCGACATGACGCTGAAGGACCTCGAGCGCGTCCTCTATTTCGAATACTACATCGTCATTGAGCCGGGGCTCACGTCCCTGGTGCAGCGTCAGCTTTTGTCGGAGGAAGAGTACCTCGCCGCCCAGGACGAGTACGGCGAGGACTCCTTCACCGCCGGCATCGGCGCCGAGGCGATTCGGGACATGCTTGGGGCCATGGACCTCGACAAGGAGCGCGGGCTGATCCGCACCGAACTCACGGAGACAACCTCGACGGTCAAACCGAAGAAACTGGTCAAGCGGCTGAAGCTTGTGGAGTCGTTCATCCGGTCCGGCAACCGGCCCGAATGGATGATCCTGACGGTGGTCCCCGTGATTCCGCCGGACCTGCGGCCGCTGGTGCCGTTGGACGGTGGGCGCTTTGCGACCTCGGATCTCAACGATCTCTACCGCCGCGTCATCAACCGCAATAACCGGCTGAAAAGACTAATAGAATTGCGCGCGCCCGACATCATCGTGCGGAACGAAAAGCGCATGCTTCAGGAATCCGTCGACGCGTTGTTCGACAACGGCCGCCGCGGCCGGGTTATTACCGGCACCAACAAGCGCCCCCTCAAGTCCCTGGCCGACATGCTCAAGGGCAAGCAGGGCCGGTTCCGGCAGAACCTGTTGGGCAAGCGCGTCGATTATTCCGGCCGCTCCGTCATCGTCGTCGGGCCGGAGCTCAAGCTGCACCAGTGCGGCCTGCCGAAGAAGATGGCGCTCGAACTCTTCAAGCCGTTCATCTACAGCCGACTCGAACATTACGGCATGGCGGCGACCATCAAGATGGCGAAGAAGATGGTCGAGAGCGAGCGCCCGGAGGTCTGGGACATCCTCGAGGAAGTGATCCGCCAGCACCCGGTGCTGCTCAACCGCGCCCCGACGTTGCACCGTTTGGGCATCCAGGCGTTCGAGCCGGTGTTGATCGAAGGAAAGGCAATTCAGCTTCATCCACTGGTGTGCACCGCCTTCAACGCGGACTTCGACGGCGATCAGATGGCCGTGCACATACCCCTGTCGCTCGAGGCGCAGCTCGAGGCGCGGGTCCTGATGATGTCGACCAACAATATCCTCAGCCCGGCCAGCGGTAAGCCCATCATCGTGCCCTCGCAGGACATCGTTCTTGGGCTCTATTACCTCACCATGATGCAGGACGATGAGCCCGGCGAGGGAATGGCGTTCGCCGACGTGGCCGAGATCGAGCACGCGCTGCACGTGGGAGCCGTCACCCTGCACACCAAGATCAAGGCGCGCTACACGACGATCGACGCGGACGGGAAGGACGTCACTTCGGTGGTCGACGCGACTCCGGGCCGGATGATCTTGTCCGACATTCTGCCGCGCCATCCGAAGGTTCCGTTTAGCATCATCAATCTGCTGCTGACCAAAAAGGAAGTCAGTCACGTCATCGACGAGGTGTACCGTCACTGCGGCCAGAAAGAGACCGTGCTGTTCGCCGACCGCATCATGAGCCTTGGCTTCAACTATGCGTGCAAGGCGGGTATTTCCTTCGGCAAGGACGACATGATCATTCCCAAGTCCAAGGACAAGTTTGTCCAAAGCACGCGGGATCTCGTCAAGGAATACGAGATGCAGTATCTCGACGGCCTGATCACGCGGGGCGAGAAGTACAACAAGGTGGTCGACGCCTGGTCGCAATGCACCGAAAAAGTCGCGGCCGAGATGATGAAGGGCATGTCGGGCGAGGGTAACGGCGCCGCCAAGAGCCACAACGTGAACTCCATCTTCATGATGGCCGATTCGGGCGCCCGCGGATCGGTGGCGCAAATGAAGCAACTCGCCGGGATGCGCGGCCTCATGGCCAAGCCCTCGGGCGAGATCATCGAAACACCCATCATCGCCAACTTCAAGGAAGGGCTTTCCGTGCTCGAGTACTTCAACTCGACCCACGGCGCGCGCAAGGGTCTGGCGGATACGGCCCTGAAGACGGCCAACTCCGGGTACCTCACCCGGCGGTTGGTCGATGTGGCGCAGGATTGCATCATTGTCGAGGATAATTGCGGGTCCAAAAACGGGCTGACCACGAAGGAAGTGCTGGAGGGCGGCGAGGTCATCGTCTCCCTGGCCGAGCGGCTTCTCGGCCGTTGCGCCTCCGTCGACGTGGTGAGCCCGAAAAACGGAGAGGTCATCGTCAAGGCGGGCGAGATGATGGAGGAGGACGAGGTCAAGACGATCGAACTGGCCGGAATCGAAACCGTGCTCATCCGATCTGTTCTGACCTGCGATTCGAAGGCCGGTGTGTGCGCCCGCTGCTACGGGCGCGATCTGGCCCGCGGTACCCCGGTCAACGAGGGCGAGGCGATCGGCGTCATCGCGGCCCAATCGATCGGGGAACCGGGCACGCAGCTCACCATGCGCACCTTCCACATCGGCGGTACGGCGCAGTTGGCCGAGCAGAGCGGTTTTGAATCCCTCCATGCCGGCACCGCCAAAATCGTCAACCGCAACATCGTCGTCGATTCGCAGGGCGGACTCGTTGTCATGGGCCGCAGTACCGAGGTCCTGGTGATCGACGCGGACGGCCGCGAGAAGGCGCGCCATAAGGTCGCCTACGGCTCGCGCCTGCTGGTCGACGACGGCAGCGAGGTCAAGAAGGGTCAAAAGCTGGTCGAGTGGGACCCCTACACCATCCCCATCATCACCGAGTGCGAAGGCGTGGCGACCTACCGCGACTTGGTCGAAGGCATCTCGATGCGCGAGGTGCTCGATGAAGCGACCGGCATTTCCAACAAGGTCGTGGTCGATTGGCGCCAACAGCCCAAGGGGTCCGACCTGCGCCCACGCATTACCTTGCGCGACGAGAAGGGCGAGATCGTTTTGCTGGCAAACGGCCTGGAGGCCCGCAACTTCCTCTCGGTGGACGCCATCCTCTCGGTCGAGGACGGCCAGACCGTCCATGCCGGCGACGTCCTGGCGCGGATCCCGCGCGGGTCCACCAAGAATCGCGACATTACAGGCGGTCTGCCGCGGGTGGCCGAGCTATTCGAAGCGCGGATGCCCAAGGATCACGCCGTCATGTGCGAGGCCGACGGCACGGTGGAGTTCGGCAAGGACTACAAGAACAAGCGCCGGATCATCGTGCGCCCCCGCGACGAGGACGAGGATCCCGTGGAATACCTCATTCCCAAGGGCAAGCACCTGGCGGTCCAGGAGGGAGACTTCATCCAGACGGGCGACCTCTTGCTCGACGGCAACCCGGTGCCCCACGACATTCTGCGAATCCTGGGGGTCGAGGCGTTGGCGACCTACCTGGTCAACGAGATCCAAGAGGTCTACCGGCTCCAGGGCGTGGGCATCAACGACAAGCATATCGAGGTCATCTGCCGGCAGATGCTCCAAAAGGTCGAGATCATCGATCCGGGTGAGACGACGTTCCTGTTGGGCGAACACATCGACCGCGAGGAATTCGAGGATGTCAACGCGGACGCCGTGAAGGACGGCCACAAACCGGCGACCTCCCAGGCGGTGCTGCTCGGCATCACCAAGGCCTCGCTGCAGACAAAATCCTTTATCTCCGCGGCCTCCTTCCAGGAGACAACCCGGGTGCTCACCGAGGCGGCGGTCTCCGGCAAGGCCGACCACTTGATCGGACTGAAGGAGAACGTCATCGTCGGCCGCCTCATTCCGGCCGGAACAGGCGGCGTCATGAATCGCATGCGGGCCGTGGCGGCCGAGCGCGACAGTGAAGTGATCGCACGCAGGGAGGCCAGGTTGGCCGCGGTCGAGGCCGAGGCCGCGGCGGCGAGCGAGACGGAGGGCGGCAGTATCGAAGAAGCACCTTCGGCGGCCTGACGGGAACGGTGGCGCGGCCCGCACGAGGTTCGCGCCGCCTCACCAAAAGGCCCTGAAAGTGGCAGAAAACTAGCCAATTGGGCCTTGACGCACTAATGGCCCCTGACTATTATCCGGGCCGCTTTCGGGGTCGGTGGTAGGCCGTTTGCCTAGACGCGGCGCTGAAAGAAAGCGCAAACAAATAGAAGCCCTCTTGGGTGCTTGGCTCGGTAGCGTATGCAGGCCGGTTTATGCTGCTACCGAGGTTCTTGTATGGAACGCGGCCCGTCGGTTGGGCCGGGTTTGGTCAAGGTTTTCAATGGGTTGGCGGGTCTTCGGCGTTTTGGAGACGTGGGCCGCCCCCAATAATCGCGAGTCCGCCGGTACGGCGGCGAAGTGGCACGGAAGGTTGTGAATGCCGACGATTAACCAGCTGGTCCGCAAGCCGCGTGTGCGGCCCGTGGCCCGCAACAAGGTCCCGGCGATGCAGAAGTGCCCGCAAAAGCGGGGCGTCTGCACGCGCGTCTATACGACGACGCCGAAAAAGCCAAACTCGGCGCTGCGCAAGGTTGCGCGCGTCCGGCTGACCAACGGATTCGAGGTCACCTCCTATATCCCGGGCGAGGGCCACAATCTGCAGGAACACTCCGTGGTCATGATCCGCGGTGGGCGCGTGAAGGACCTTCCCGGTGTGCGCTATCACATTATCCGCGGCGTCCTCGACACCGTGGGCGTCGGAGACCGCCGCCAGCGCCGTTCGAAATACGGCGCCAAGCGGCCCAAATAGTGCGCTAGGAGGAGGCCCCCATGTCACGCCGTCATGCCGCCGAAAAGCGCGAGGTCCTCCCCGACGCCAAATTTGGCGATATCGTTCTGACGAAGTTCATGAACTCGCTGATGTACGCGGGCCGGAAATCGGTGGCCGAGGCCATTGTGTACGGCGCCTTCGAGACCATCGAAAAGAAGACCAGCCAGGACCCGGTGAAGGTCTTTCACGAGGCCCTGGTCAACGTCAAACCGGACCTCGAGGTTCGCTCCCGCCGGGTGGGCGGCGCCACCTATCAGGTTCCGGTCGAGGTGCGGTCCGAACGGGGCCAGGCGCTGGCCATCCGTTGGATCATCGCGTCGGCGCGCGGGCGCTCGGAAAACACCATGACGGAACGGCTGTCCGGTGAATTGCTGGACGCCTCCAGCGGCCGCGGCGGGGCCGTGAAAAAGCGCGAAGACACACATCGCATGGCGGACGCCAACAAGGCCTTCGCTCATTACCGTTGGTAGAGAAATTTCAGCACTGATTGGTTCGTTAAGGACATGGCACGCACGACTCCACTCGAAAAGTTCCGCAACATCGGCATCATGGCGCATATCGATGCCGGTAAGACGACGACGACCGAGCGGATTCTCTATTACACGGGCCGCTCCTATAAGATCGGCGAGGTCCACGACGGCACGGCCGCCATGGACTGGATGGAGCAGGAGCAGGAGCGCGGAATCACCATTACCTCCGCGGCGACCACCTGCTTTTGGCGGGACTACCGCATCAACATCATCGACACGCCGGGGCACGTGGATTTCACCATCGAGGTCGAGCGTTCGTTGCGGGTTCTGGATGGCGCCGTCGCCGTTTTCGACAGTGTCGCCGGGGTCGAGCCTCAGTCCGAGACGGTTTGGCGCCAGGCCGACAAGTACGACGTGCCGCGCCTTTGCTTTGTCAACAAGATGGACCGCGTTGGCGCGGATTTCATGCGCTGTGTCGAGATGTTGAGCGACCGGCTCGGCGCCACGCCCCTCATTACTCAGTTGCCGCTCGGCGTCGAGGCGGACTACATCGGCGTTATCGATCTCGTGGCCATGAAGGCGCTGGTCTGGAAGGACGAGGCGCTGGGCGCCGAGTTCGAGACCACGGACATTCCCGAGGCCTATGCCGAGCAGGCGGCGGAATACCGCGCGAAACTCGTTGAAAGCGCGGTCGAGATGGACGATTCGACACTTGAAGCCTACCTCGAGGGTACCGAACCCGATGCCGAGACGCTCAAGCGCTGCATCCGGTTGGGCACCATCGGCGGGAAGTTCGTGCCCGTCCTCAACGGCAGCGCGTTCAAGAACAAGGGCGTGCAACCCTTACTCGACGCCGTGATCGACTACCTGCCGGCGCCGACCGACGTTGCCGCCGTTCTCGGGACCCACCCGGACACGAACGAGGAAATTAGACGGGCCACGAGCGACGACGAACCCTTCGCGGCGCTGGCCTTCAAGGTCATGAACGATCCCTTCGTGGGCACCTTGACCTTCATCCGCATTTATTCCGGCGTCATCGAAACCGGAAAGCCGGTGCTCAATTCGGCTAAGGGCAAACGCGAGCGCGTGGGCCGCATGCTGGCCATGCACGCGAACTCGCGCGAGGATGTCAAGGAAGCCCGCGCGGGTGAGATCGTGGCGCTGGCCGGCTTGAAATCGGCGACGACCGGTGACACCCTGTGCGATCCAAACCACCCGATCTCACTCGAAAAGATGGAGTTTCCGGAGCCGGTTATCGAGATCGCGGTCGAGCCCAAGACCAAGAACGACCAGGAAAAGATGTCGACCGCGTTGGGCCGGTTGGCGGCCGAGGACCCCTCGTTCCGGGTCACCAGCGATCCGGAAAGCGGCCAGACCATCATCCGGGGGATGGGCGAGCTCCACCTGGAGATTATCGTCGACCGCATGAAGCGGGAGTTCAACGTCGATGCCAATGTGGGCCCGCCGCAGGTGGCGTATCGCGAGACGCTGACGCGCGCAGCCGAGATCAACTACACGCACAAAAAGCAAACCGGCGGCTCCGGCCAGTTCGCCCGCGTCAAGCTGTTGTTCGAGCCCTTGCCGCCGGGAAGCGGGTTCGTGTTCGAAAGCAAGGTCGTGGGTGGCCGCGTGCCCAAGGAATTCATCCCGGGTGTCGAGAAGGGCATCAAGGGGGTCGCCGACGGCGGCCTGCTCGCGGGCTTCCCGGTGATCGACTTCAAGGTCGAGCTCGTCGACGGCGCCTCTCACGAGGTCGACTCGTCGCCGCTGGCCTTCGAGATCGCGGCGCGGTCGGCCTTCCGCGAGATCGCGCAGAAGGCTGGCATCAGGCTCCTCGAGCCCATCATGCGCGTCGAAGCCGTCACCCCGAACCAATTCATGGGTGACGTGATCGGCGATCTGAACAGCCGCCGCGGCCAAGTCACCGGCTCGGAACCGCGCGGCAACGCGACGGTCATCAACGCCATGGTGCCCCTTGCCAACATGTTCGGTTACGTGAACACTTTGCGGTCCATGACCCAGGGGCGGGCGCAGTTCACGATGCATTTCGATCACTATTCTCAGGTGCCGCAGGCGGTGTCGGACGAAGTCCGCGCCAAGCTGGCCTAGGCGTCCGAGCAAGCGAATTTAGCACCAAGACCCCCCGGGAAAAGCCACAACAAGGCCCACGGAGAAGACGAAGATGGCGAAGGCGAAGTTTGAGCGTACGAAGCCGCACTGCAACATCGGCACGATTGGTCACGTTGACCACGGCAAGACGACTCTGACGGCGGCGATCACGAAGATCCTGGCCGAGACGGGTGGGGCGGAGTTCATGGCCTACGACCAGATCGACAAGGCGCCGGAGGAGAAGGCGCGGGGCATCACGATCGCGACCGCGCACGTGGAGTACTCGACCGAGGCGCGGCACTACGCGCACGTGGACTGCCCGGGCCACGCGGACTATGTGAAGAACATGATCACGGGGGCGGCCCAGATGGACGGGGCGATCCTGGTGGTGTCGGCGGCCGACGGCCCGATGCCGCAGACGCGCGAGCATATCCTGCTGGCGCGCCAAGTCGGGGTACCGGCCATCGTGGTCTATATGAACAAGGTGGATCAGGTGGACGACCCTGAGCTTCTGGAGCTGGTGGAGCTCGAGGTGCGGGAGCTTCTGTCGAGCTACGAGTTCCCGGGCGACGACATCCCGGTGGTGATGGGCTCGGCGCTGGCGGCGCTGGAAGGCGGCGACGAGGCGACGGGCAGGGAGTCGATCCATAAGCTGATGGAGGCGGTGGACAATTACATTCCGCAGCCCAAGCGGGCCAAGGACAAGCCGTTCCTGATGCCGATCGAGGACGTGTTCTCGATCTCGGGACGTGGCACGGTGGTGACGGGGCGGATCGAGCGCGGGGTGGTGAAGGTCGGCGAGGAGGTCGAGATCGTCGGCATCAAGGAGACGATGAAGACGGTGTGCACGGGCGTGGAGATGTTCCGCAAACTCTTGGACACGGGCGAGGCGGGGGACAACGTGGGCGTCCTGTTGCGCGGCACCAAGCGCGAGGAGGTTGAGCGCGGGCAGGTTCTGGCCAAGCCGGGCTCGATCACGCCGCACACGAAGTTCAAGGCGGAAGCCTACGTTCTGACCAAGGACGAGGGCGGGCGGCATACGCCGTTCTTCACGAATTACCGTCCGCAGTTTTATTTCCGGACGACGGACGTGACGGGGGTTGTGAGTTTGCCCGAGGGCACGGAGATGGTGATGCCGGGGGACAACGTGTCGATGGAAGTGGAGCTGATCGCGCCGATCGCCATGGACGAGGGCCTGCGCTTCGCCATCCGCGAGGGCGGCCGCACCGTCGGCGCCGGCGTCGTCGCCGCGATCATCGAATAGGAGATTAACCCGGCCCCGAGAGCCGGTTTTTTGTGTAGAAGTCAAACTGGAGAGCGGCCGCGAGGGCGGTTGAAAAGGCAATGGCAATACAGAGTCAAAACATCCGCATTCGATTGAAGGCGTTCGATCACCGCGTGCTGGATCAGTCCACGAACGAAATCGTGGTAACGGCCAAGCGCACCGGCGCGAGCGTCCGCGGGCCCATTCCGCTGCCCACCAAGATCGCGAAGTACACGGTCCTGCGTTCGCCGCACATCGACAAGAAATCACGCGAACAGTTCGAAATCCGCACCCACCGCCGCCTGCTTGATATCATCGACCCGACCCCGCAAACGGTCGACGCGCTGATGAAGCTCGATTTAGCGGCCGGCGTGGATGTCGAGATTAAGCTTTAGGCCGAAACGATGCGCACAGGTCTCCTCGCACGCAAGGTCGGCATGACCCGCCTCTTCATGGAGGACGGGCGGCACGTGCCGGTCACGGTTCTGCTGCTCGAGAACTGTCAGGTCACCGGACAGCGCACCGAAAAGACTCACGGGTACAACGCCGTGCAACTCGGCGCCGGGCCGGTGAAGGTGAAGAACCTCTCGAAGGCGGTGCGCGGGCAGTTCGCCAAGGCCAAGGTCGAGCCCAAGCGCAAGTTGGTGGAGTTCCGTGTCGATGCCGACGCGCTGCTCGAGGTCGGCGCGGAACTGTCGGTCGATCATTTCGTCTCCGGCCAGCACGTCGACGTATCGGGAATCTCGATCGGCAAGGGCTTTGCGGGCGTCATCAAACGGCACCATTTTTCCGGCCTGCGCGCGACCCACGGCGTCTCGGTCTCGCACCGGTCCCATGGATCGACGGGCCAGTGCCAGTATCCCGGCAAGGTCTTCAAGGGAAAGAAGATGGCCGGTCACATGGGTGCGGAGCGTGTCACCGCCCAGAACCTCGTGGTGGTCCGAACCGTCGACGCGGAAGGGCTGCTGATGGTGCGCGGCGCGGTGCCCGGTGCAAGGAACGGCTGGGTTCTGGTCAAGGACGCGGCCAAGCATCCGCGTCCGGACGAAGCGCCCTATCCGGCGGGCCTGCGGCCAAACAAAACCGAAGAGGCCAAGGCCGCGGAAGCCAAAGCCGCGGAAGCCAAGACAGAGGAAGCCGCGGCGGAATCGGGCGACGATGGCGCTGACGCGGCGGCGCCCGAAGCCGGTAAGGCGAAAAAGGACTAGGCGGGATGAAGGCGGACGTTAAAACCCTGGACAACAAGAGCGCCGGAACCCTCGACCTCGAGGACGGCGTGTTCGGCTTGCCCGCGCGTCCCGATCTGTTGCAGCGCATGGTGCGTTGGCAGTTGGCCAAGCGCCGCGCCGGCACGCATCAGACGAAGGTGGTGGGCGACATCCGCGGCTCGACGGCCAAGCCCTTCCGGCAAAAAGGCACCGGGCGCGCCCGTCAGGGCTCGAGCCGTGCCGCCCAGATGCGTGGTGGCGCCACGACTCACGGGCCGCAGTCGCGCGACCACAGCCACGGCCTGCCCAAGAAGGTGCGCCGGTTGGCGCTTAAGACGGCGCTGTCCGTGAAGCAGGCGGCGGGGAAGCTCACGATCCTCGATGCCGCCGCGCTCCCGGACGCGAAAACGGCGGCTCTGTCGCACAAGCTCGACGCGCTCGGCTGGGGCTCGGTGCTGATCATCGACGGCCCCGAGGTCGACCAGAACCTCGCGCGCGCCGCCGCCAACCTGCCCGGCATCGACGTGCTGCCGCAACAGGGCGTCAACGTCTACGATATTTTGCGCCGCGACACCTTGGCGCTGACCAAGGCCGCGGTCGAACACTTGCATACGAGGTTGAAATGAAATCGGCCGTCATCAGCAAGGAACGGATGTACGAGGTTGTGCGTGGGCCCATCATTACGGAGAAGGCGACTCTCGGCTCGGAGCACAATCAGGTGACCTTCCGTGTCGCCATCGACGCGAACAAGAATGAAATCAAGACCGCGATCGAAGGCCTGTTCGATGTCAAGGTGCGGGCGGTGAACACCTCGCGCATGAAGGGCAAGGTCAAGCGCTGGCGCGGGCGGCTGGGCAAGCGGGTCGCCACGAAAAAGGCGATGGTGACGCTCGAAGAAGGCCAAAGCCTTGATATTTCGACAGGAATCTAGAGATGGCGCTGCGGAAATATAAACCGACATCGCCATCCCGGCGCGGCCTGGTTCTCATCGACCGGTCCGATCTCTGGAAGGGCGGACCCGTCAAGGCCCTGACCAAGGGCCTGACCAAGAGTGGCGGGCGCAACAACAACGGCCGCATCACGGCGCGCCACATCGGCGGCGGCCACAAGCGGCGCTACCGCGTGATCGACTTCAAGCGCAACAAGTTCGGCGTCCCGGCTACGGTCGAGCGTATCGAGCACGATCCCAACCGCTCGGCTTTCATCGCCCTGCTCAAGTATGAAGATGGCGAACAGTGCTACATTCTGGCGCCGCAACGCCTGAGCGTCGGCGACACGGTGGAATCGGGCGAGGACGCCGACATCAAACCGGGCAACGCCCTGCCGATGCAGAACATCCCCGTGGGCACGATCATCCACAACGTGGAGATGAAACCGGGCAAGGGCGGACAGATCGCCCGCTCGGCCGGCACCTATGTACAGCTCGTGGGCAAGGACGCGGGCTATGCCCTGCTGCGCCTGTCCTCGGGCGAGCGCCGCATGGTGCGCGTCGAATGCATGGCCACCGTGGGCGCGGTTTCAAATCCGGACCGCAAGAACGTCAAGCTCGGCAAGGCCGGGCGCAAGCGCTGGATGGGCAAGCGCCCCGTCGTGCGCGGCGTCGCCATGAACCCGGTCGATCACCCGCACGGCGGCGGCGAAGGGCGCACCTCCGGCGGGCGCCATCCCGTGTCGCCGTGGGGCAAGCCGACGAAGGGCAAACGCACGCGCTCGAACACCAGGACCGACAAGCTGATCATCCGGCGTCGGCACAAGAAGAAGTAGGAGACGGATTTGGCGCGTTCAGTCTGGAAAGGACCCTTTGTCGACGGGTACCTGCTGAAGAAAGCGGAAACCGCGCGTGATACCGGGCGTAAGGAAATCATCCGTACCTGGTCGCGCCGCTCGACGATTCTGCCGCAGTTCGTCGGCCTGACCTTCGGCGTCTATAACGGCCGGAAGTTCATTCCGGTCCTGATCACCGAAAACATGGTGGGTCACAAGATGGGTGAGTTCTCGCCGACCCGCACCTTCTCCGGGCACGCGGCGGACAAGAAGGCCAAGAGGTCGTAATGGGCAAACAGTCCATAGAACGCCGTTTGGCGGATAACGAGGCCCGCGCCTATGGCGGCTCGATTCGCGTGAGTCCGCGCAAGCTCAACCTCGTGGCCCAGACCATCCGCGGAAAATCGGTGGAGGCTGCGCTTGCCGAACTCACGTTTTCCAAACGGCGGATCGCTGCCGATGTGCGCAAGGTTTTGCAGTCGGCGATCGCCAATGCCGAGAACAACCATCAACTCGACGTCGACCAGTTGGTCGTGGCGCAGGCGACGGTGGGGAAGACCCTTACCATGAGGCGCTTTCGGGCGCGGGCGCGCGGGCGCGGCTCGCGCATCAATAAACCGGTCAGCAACCTGACCATCGTCGTTGCGGAGCGGGAGGACGAGGACTAATGGGCCAAAAAGTCAACCCGATCGGGCTGCGGCTCGGCATCAACCGGACCTGGGATTCGCGCTGGTTTGCCGAAGGCGACGAATACGCCAAACTGTTGCACGAAGATCTGAAGATTCGCAACTACATCCACAAGAAGTTGGGTCAGGCCGGCATCAGCAAGGTCATCATCGAGCGGCCGGCCAAGAAATGCCGCATCACCATTCACACGGCGCGGCCGGGTGTCGTCATCGGCAAGAAGGGCGCCGATATCGAGCGCTTGCGGGTCGAGTTGGCCAAGATCACGGATTCGGAATTGCACCTGAACATCGTCGAAATCCGCAAACCGGAGATCGACGCGAAACTGATAGCCGACAACATCGCGCAGCAGCTCGAGCGGCGCGTGGCGTTCCGGCGGGCCATGAAGCGGGCGGTTCAGTCGGCCATGCGCCTCGGCGCCAAGGGCATCCGCATCAATTGCGGGGGACGCTTGGGCGGCGCCGAAATCGCGCGCACCGAATGGTACCGCGAGGGCCGGGTGCCGCTCCACACCCTGCGTGCCGACATCGACTACGGCGAGACCACGGCGCTCACCGCCTACGGCACCTGCGGCGTGAAGGTCTGGGTGTTCACCGGCGAAGTCATGGAGCACGACCCGATGGCCAGGGACAAGCGCCTGTCGGAGCAACAACAAAAAGGCGGCGGCCGTTCCTCGAAGCATGGTAAACCTCCTGAACAAGATGACGGGTTGGTCGAACTTACGCGTACGGCTCCGCGATGCACACGGTCCGCCAGGACGGTTAGCCTTGCCGAAGCGGCGCAAAATCATGCGATCGGTCGGCTTCGAACCGTCAAGAATGAAGGAGAAAATCATGCTACGGTCGAGCCTCCCCGAGTGCCGCGCTGCACTTGGTCGAGGGTACGGACCACGGGTTCCATGTACTGAAGAGGTCGGGGCGCACTGACGACGAGGTGCTAACAGAACTCGCGGACGTCACACGATCGTGGATCCATGGGCTGATGCAGCGACCGGTCCTGTCATAGTCCTCAAATGGCGCAGTGAGACGCCTCGATGAGGGCCGCTCCGTCTAGTCGCGGGCCTTATAGAAAACCGCTTCGCCGAGTGGCAGCCCCTGGCAAAGGTCCACCCTTCTAGAACCCGAACAGGGCCGAAACCGCGAAGTTGAGAATTCCGAGAAGCACACTGCCCGCAAGCGCCGCCCGGAAGCCCTCGACCTTGAAGCCAGGAACGAGAGCCGCGGTGAGCTTCAACATGAAGGCGTTCACGACCCAAACGAACAACCCGAGCGTCAGAAACGTGATCGGGAGAGTCAGCACGATCAGGAGCGGTCGAATGAACGCGTTTGCCAACCCGAGAACGAGCGCGCCGATCACGGCCGCCGTTCCGTCTTCGACGTCGATGCCGGCAACCATGTACCCGACGACGGAGAGGAGGGCCGCCGTAACCACGATATGAAGGGCGAACTGGATCATTTTCTCTAGCCTTGCCAGCGAGTTCTAGCCTCGGCCTCCGCGCCTGGCGGCTGCCGGAGGTCTCATGCGGGGGCCCGCCGCCCAACCGTTCACCGACCGGCCCCGACGTCCCTGACGCAAAACCGACGTGCCGGGTTTCGCGGCTCGAGCCATCACCCTACAGCGCTACCCGATTTCGGTTCTTCTTTTTCGCCCGGCAAAGTGCCTCGTCCGCGGCTTTGACGACCGCTTCGGGGTACCAGTCCTCCGGGTATCAGGGGATGCCTATTCCCCCGACATGCGATCGAGGAATTGGCGCTCTTCTATCGAGAGTGCGCCCACCCCCTCCCGATCGACTCGAGCCAACAGTTCCTCGACCTCGTTCCGGTTGAGGTCGTGCATCGACACCAGGTCGATGGAGGCCCAGCGCTTTCTAGCGTCGCGCTCCGACCCCTCCATCGACGGGGTATAGTTGATCTTACGGTGGAAATCCCGCCGATCCTTGCCCAAACGCCGGTCACGCCAACGAAGGAACCCGGCACCCACCGCGAGACCGCCCAGGTGGGCGAAGTGTGCCACCCCGCCCCCCGATCCCGAGATCCCACTGTACAAACTGAAGACGACCAGGGCGATTGCGAGCCAGCGAGCTTGGACCGGCAGCACACCGTAGATGTAGATCGGCTCCCGAGGCCAATACATGGCGAAGCCGATCAAGATGCCGTAGACCGCCGCCGACGCCCCCACGACGGGAGCACCGTAGGAGAACGCGAATGAAAACGCCGCGCCACCGATACCGCTCAGGAAGTAGAGCCCCAAGAATCCTCTCGCCCCCAAACGCGCTTCGAGGCGCGGTCCGAAGAAGAAGAGTCCGATCATGTTGAAGATCAGGTGCATCAACCCCGCGTGCAAAAACATGTACGTGAAGAGCGTCCAGGGCCTGAACGGCATTTCTGGGATGAAAACCCGGTCGAGCCCCACGACCGCCGGTGGGAACAGAGTCAGGAGGTTGTACAGGACCATCCCTCGCGGCAGCACAAGGGCCACGATCACGTTCGCCACGAGAATCCGAGTCACCCAAGGAGTCATCTGGGGGTCACTTCTCCTATGTAAAGGGGTCCTGCCTTGAAAACGATAAAGCCGCCGTGCCTAGGAAGGCTGTTGAAGGAGTACAGTGGGCCGCGTTGCGGATGCCACGGTCCCAGACCCTAGGCGGAGCGACGACGCCATAGCCGTAGCTATGGCTAGGAGCTCCAACAACGGAGATGGGGCCGTGCCACCGCAACCCATCAACGTGTAAGCTTATGTCATAAATG
>JADFIH010000182.1 GCA_022566715.1 Pseudomonadota bacterium
GGTCGAAACCAACGCGCATTTGTTGCGCCGCGATTCGGTGCACGGCGCCTTTCCGCACCGGGTCAAGACCTTCAGATCCGCGATCCGCGTCGATGGCGACCGTATTCAGGTGTTCGCGGAGCGCGACCCGGCGAAGCTCCCCTGGGGCGATCTTGGCGTCGACGTGGTGATGGACTGCACCGGCATCTTCACCAAACGCGAACAGGCCGAAATGCATTTGCAAGGCGGCGCCAAGCGCGTCCTGATCTCGGCGCCCGCCACGGGGGCGGACCTTACCGTCGTCTACGGCGTCAATGACAACAAGCTGCGTAAAAAGATGCGCATCGTGTCGAACGCCTCCTGCACGACCAACTGCCTCGCGCCCATCGCCTCGGTCCTGAACAAAAAAATCGGCATCGTCGAAGGCTTCATGACCACGATCCACGCCTATACGGGCGACCAGCCGGTGCAGGACACCTTACACAAGGACCTGCGCCGGGCCCGCGCCGCCAGCCTGTCCATGATCCCGACCTCCACCGGCGCCGCGCGCGCCGTCGGCCTGGTCCTGCCCGAGCTCGACGGCAAGCTCGACGGCACCGCCATCCGCGTGCCCACGGCCAATGTGTCGATGATCGACTTTCATTTCAGGACCTCTCGCCCGACCAGCGAAGAGGAAATCCACAAGGCGATCACCAAGGCGGCGGAGGGAAAGCTCAAGGGCATCCTGGTCACCAACGACGAGCCCTTGGTTTCGGTCGATTTCAATCACAACCCGGCGAGTTCGATCTTCGATCTGACCCAGACCAAGGTGGTCCGCGGGCGCCTGTGCCGCGTCCTGGCCTGGTACGACAACGAATGGGGCTTTTCCAACCGCATGGCGGACACCGCCGCCGCCATGGGTAAGCTGGGATAGATCTCCCCAATATGGATGGGCAAGGCCATGGCGCGCGCCATCGTCTTTCATTCCCTGGCCCATGCCCGGGCGGCGCTGGGGGCGGCCCGGGAGACGCGCGTTGAGATCTGCCTGGTCACGGCGCCCGGTGCGGCGCGCTACGCGGGCGTGGACCACCTGAAAAAGATCGCCGATCTGGCGCTGGCCGAATTCGAAGGCGAAGCGAGCGGCGTCCTGATCGATTGCGGCGGGAACGCGGGTTCCGCCATGTCGGCGTTGCGGGCCGGATGGAAGACGCTCGCGTTCTCCGGCGAGCCCGCCGTGAAACGGAAGATCGCCGACATGGCGGCCCAGTGTGGCGCACGCCTTGTGGACCGGCCCGCGGACGCGCTCGACCTGCTCGATGAGCCCGACCCGGACGGCGCCTGCCGGCGCTGGCTGAGCGCGCCGGATTAGAATATTTACAAGGGCCGCGATCGCCCAAAGCACCCAATTGCAAAGCACCCAATTGCAAAGGCGTGGCCGCTGCGCTATTCAAAGAAGGCCGCTCTCGCCACAGGCAACGAAGAAAAATAGCCGTCGGCGGGGGAGATTGGTGGAGATTGAGCCCATGACAGAACAGAATCTCGACACCATCGCGCAAGCAATGGTTGCCGACGGCAAGGGCATTCTTGCCGCCGACGAAGGCACGGGCACGATTAAGAAACGCTTCGATACGATCGATGTCGAATCGACCGAGGAATCCCGGCGGTCGTACCGGGACCTGTTGTTTTCCACCGCCGGCGCCGCCGAGTTCATCAGCGGCGTTATCATGTTCGACGAAACGATCCGGCAATCTTCGGCGGACGGAACGGCTTTCCCCGAATTATTGAGCCGCCAGGGCATTTTGACGGGCATCAAAGTCGATGGCGGCGCGAAACCCCTCGCGGCCTGTCCCGGAGAACTGGTCACCGCCGGTCTCGACGGGTTGCGCGAGCGCCTGACCGAATATTTCGGCCTCGGCGCGCGTTTCGCCAAGTGGCGCGCCCTGCACATGATCGGGGACGGCATGCCGAGCCGCACCGCGATCGCGGCCAATGCCCACGCGCTTGCGCGTTACGCGGCGCTGAGCCAGGAGGCGGGGCTTGTCCCCATCGTCGAGCCCGAAATTTTGATGGATGGTCCGCATACCATCGAACGCTGCCGCGAGGCGCTCGGGGAGATTCTGAGCGTGGTCTTCCAGGAGCTCCGTCTCCAACGGGTGTGCCTGGAGGGGATCGTCTTGAAACCCAGCATGGTGACGGCGGGCAGCGCGTGCCCCCAGCAGGCGGCGATCGCGCAGGCGGCGGAGGAAACGGTCCAGACCATGCGCCGTCACGTACCCGCCGCGGTGCCCGGCATCGCGTTCCTCTCGGGCGGCCAAAGCGAGGAAGTGGCTACCGAACACCTGAACGCCATGAACGCGCTAGGCCCGCATCCCTGGCAACTGAGTTTTTCCTATGGCCGAGCCCTGCAGCAATCGGCCTTGCAAGCGTGGCTGGGCAAGCCCGAGAACGCAGCGGCGGCGCAGGCCGCCTATCTGCACCGGGCCCGCATGAATGGTCTGGCCCGGCGCGGCGCCTACCAGCCCGATCTGGAAAAAGAACTCGCCGCCTGACGCCCAAATGAACCCGGTGGTTTGCCGGGGCGCCAAAGCGGAATATGGGACGCGCCCTTGGACGACTCGCGCTGCCGTCTTTACCTGATCACGCCGGCCCGAATCGATCCCGCGCTCTTCGCCGACGATCTGTCGGCCGCGCTCGATGCCGGCGACGTGGCCTGCGTGCAGCTGCGCCTCAAGAACGTGGACGACGACGCGGTGCGCCGCGCCGTTGAAACCCTTTTGCCCATCGCCCAGGCGCGTGGCGTGGCCCTTATCGTCAACGACCGGCCCGACCTGGCCGCCGAGACCGGCGCGGACGGCGTCCACGTGGGACAGCACGACGCGGACTATCGGACGGCGCGGGCAGCCGTGGGGGCCGAGCGAATCGTCGGTGTCACCTGCCATGATTCGCGCGATCTCGCCATGCGCGCCGGTGAACAGGGCGCGGATTACGTGGCTTTCGGCGCCTTTTTCCCGACCGCCACCAAAGAGGCCAAAACGCGGGCCGATCCGGAAACCCTCAAGTGGTGGAGCGGCCTATTCGTAGTGCCCTGCGTCGCCATCGGGGGCATCACCATCGGCAACTGCGGCGCGCTGGTGCGGGCGGGCGCCGATTTCATCGCCGTCGTCTCGGCGGTCTGGGACCACCCGGAGGGGCCGGCCAAGGCGGTCACCGCCTTCAACGAAGCCATCGGTCAAGCCACTGGCCAAGGCGCCGGCCAGGGCCCTGATTGAATTGGCCCAATTGAATTGATTTGGCCAAGCTGATAGGTTCCGCGCCGCGCCGCCAATGGGCCGGCGCGATACCCCGAACCCAAGCCATGCCCAAGCCGTACTTATGAGAATCAAGGGAAATTCGATCAAGCCGGGCCATGTGATCGAGCACCAGGGCAAGCTCTGGACCGCGGTCAAGACCCAGCACACCATGCCCGGCAAGGGCGGCGCCTTCCTTCAGGTCGAACTGCGCAACCTGCGGGACGGCTCGAAGCTCAACGAACGCTTCCGCTCGGCCGAGGACGTGGAGCGCGTGCGCCTCGACCAAAAGGAATACCAGTATCTGTTCGGCGACGACGACAAGCTGACCTTGATGGATACGGAAACCTTCGACCAGATCGAGGTGGACCGGCCCTTGGTGGGCGAGCCCGTCCGCTTCCTGCAGGACGGCATGATTCTGACGGTCGAGAGCTACGAGGGTGAAGCCCTGAAAGTCGCGTTGCCGGAGCACGCGACCTTCGAGATCACGGAGACCGAACCCGTGGTGAAGGGCCAGACGGCGGCGGCCTCCTTCAAACCGGCCTTGCTGGAAAACGGCGTGCGCGTAATGGTGCCGCCCCACATCGAGACCGGCACGAAGGTCGTCATCGGCACCGCCGACGGCACCTACGTGAAGCGCGGCGAGTAGGGCGGCGTCGCATGGCCCAAACCTCCGCCATCATCAACGTCATGGTGGCCGCCGCGCGCAAGGCCGCGCGCAAACTGATCCGTGATTTTGGCGAAGTCGAGAACCTTCAGGTCTCGAAGAAGGGCCCGGCCGATTTTGTTTCGGCCGCCGACCTGCGCGCCGAGGAGGTCATACACGCGGAACTCGCTCGGGTGCGGCCTGATTTCGGCTTCCTCATGGAGGAACGCGGCGAGATCAAGGGCCGGGACGGGATCAACCGCTGGGTCGTCGATCCCCTCGACGGCACCACCAACTTCCTGCACGGCATCCCGCATTTCGCGATCAGCATCGCTCACCAGAGCGGCAATGAAATCCTCGCGGGCGTCGTCTTTGACCCCTTGCGCGACGAGATGTTCACGGCCGAAAAGGGCGCCGGCGCCTTCGTCAACGGCGGCCGCATTCGGGTTTCGGCCCGCCAGAATATCGCGGAGGCCGTGCTCGGCACCGGGATTCCATTCAAGGGGCGGCCGGGCCACGCCGAATTTCTCGGCCACCTGGAAGCCGTCACCGAGCGCGTGGCGGGGGTGCGGCGCCTGGGGTCCGCGGCGCTTGACCTCGCCTATGTCGCCGCCGGACGGTTCGAGGGCTACTGGGAGAGTGACGTCCAGCCATGGGACGTCGCCGCCGGGCTTGTGCTGGTGCGCGAGGCGGGCGGCCTTGTCGGCGCGCTGACAAAGGGCGGAGACCCGCTCACCGCGGGTGATATTCTTGCATCCAATGCCTATCTGTACGATGCCATGAAGGAATTATTGGAAACCAACGAGGTGCGGGTCTAGCCGGGCCAACCGGCTGTCCTGGCCGGTTGTCCTGTAAGGCCCCTCTTTGTTATGGTGCGTCCTCATCATGACGTTGAATATGTGGCCGCAAACGATTGTGTGGGGCGAGGATTCCCGGTGCGGGACGCCCTGAAGTCATGGCGCGCGCGCCGCGGCCGGGGCGCGATGAGCGCCGCCGTGGCGGCGCTGGCGGCCGGGCTTGTCTTTGGTGCGGGGGATCGGCCCGCATTGGCGAAGGAATCGGTCATCATCGGCGGACGCGGCCTGCCCGCCGTCGTCGTCAATCTAGAGGTCCTGAAGGAGCTGGGCGCCCCCTTGCAGCGCCGGCGCCTACGCATGCCGGGCCAGGGGGATCAAGATGCCGACCTCATCCGCTTGAAGCCTCCGCCGGGGGTAAGGGCGCGGGAAGTCACGATCCGAACGCCCAGAACCCGGCCGGAACGTTCGGCCTCCGCCCGGACGGGACCGAAGAGCCCCGGGCGGGATCCCTCGGTCCGCCTGCGGCAGCCCGGCGAAGAGCGGTCCAGGACGCCGGCCCGGAGCACGAGGCGGGCGCTGCCAGC
>JADFIH010000183.1 GCA_022566715.1 Pseudomonadota bacterium
AGCGGCCTTGGGCGATTCCAGCGGCCTTGGGCGATTCCAGCGGCCTTGGGCGATTCCAGCGGCCTTGGGCGATTCCAGCGGCCTTGGGCGATTCCAGCGGCCTTGGGCGATTCCAGCGGCCTTGGGCCGTCCCAGCAACCTTGAGCGATTTTAGACGAACCGGAAACGCCCTAACGCGCGGGGCCGGAACGGAAATTGTCGGCGTAGGACTTGGGCCGCACGGTTCTCCGCTGCGGCTCCTCGACGTAATAGGGGATGCCGTGCTTGCCGGCGAAGGCCACGGCATGATCGCGGCTTTCGAAGCTCAACGAGACCTGTTGCGGCATGTCCGCCGAGCTGGTCCAGCCCATCAGGGGATCGATCTCGCGGGCCTGTTCCGCGTCGTATTCGAGCCGCCAGAGCTTGCTCCCGGCGCGGCCGGACTGCATCGCCGTTTTGGCGGGCTGATAGATTCGAGCTTTCATGTGGTATCGACTCTACAAGGCCCGCTGGTCTGCGGGCGGACCATGGTTGGTGGGGTGAAAAGCGTCAATTCGGACTTTCGATCAATACTTTACCGGACCGTGTTAATGTACCGTGAAGGCTGGGCTCCATGACCCCGGTGAGCCCGGCCGCGCGGCGCCGTTCGCGCTCGGCGATGATATCGTCCTTGTATTCCGTCATGAGGCACCAAGCCTTCTCGGTGAAATAGAAGGGAAAGCCGGCGAAATCAAGGGCGCCCGCCGGTTCCACGTAGCCGCGCTGTCCGAGGGCCCGGATGGCCGGATCGCCGCTCCGCCGGGCCAGGCGGTTCTTGCGGTGGATCAGGGTTTCCGACATAATCCAGACTTCCATATCGCCGAGCTCGCCGAGCTTGCGCAAGAATCCCACGCCGTGATGCTCGATCCAGATCGAGTGCCGCCGCCGCCGCCGCTCCTCGTCCCGTTTGCGGTCTAAATATTCGAGAATCTTCTCGGGATAATCCAGAGCCCCCATGATGATGGGAAAGGGGGCCAGGAGGGCGATCGAAAGGTAAAAGGTCCAACTCATTTTGGGCCATTGCGGGCGCGTGGCGGGTGGCGCGGAGGCCTCAGTCTGACTGAGCGCGCCCGGCGAAGCAACCTGGCGCCAGGCTAATGAGCCGTGCCAGCACATCGACTTATGAATGACGGGAGGCAACGTGCACGATATCTGCGTAATCGGCCATATCACCCAGGAAGTGGTGCGAATCGGCGGGCGGCCGGACCGGTACATGCTCGGCGGCGCGGCCCACTATGCGGGCGTCGCCCTGGCCAGACTGGGCCTCGATACGGCGGTGTTGACCAAGACCGCGCCGGCGGACGCGGCAAGCGTGCTGTTGCCCATGCGCGAGGCCGGCGTCACCGCCTACGCACGCGACGGCGGGCACACGACCTACTTTGAAAACACCTACCCGCGCGATGACCTCGATCGGCGGACACAGCGGGTCGTGGCCGTCGCCGACCCCTTCGCACCGGCGGATCTGGAGGGCATCTCGGCCCAAGCCATCCACCTGGGACCGCTGACGCCGGACGAGATGCCGGTCTCGTTTCTGGCGGCGGTGTCGCAATTGGGCGTTCGGGTTTCGCTCGACGTCCAAGGATTCGTCCGCGCCATCAATGACGGGAAGATAGAGGCGGGCCCGTGGGTTGAGGCGCGAGAGGGCTTGTACCACGCCGATATCGTCAAGGCGGACATTGCCGAGGCCCGGGTCCTGACCGGCCGGCGCGACCCGGACGACGCGGCGCGCGCCATTGCTGACATGGGCCCCTCCGAGGTGATCTTGACCGATGGTTCGGCGGGCTCGCGCATCCTGGCGCACGGGCGCTTTCACCAGATCCCGGCCTACCCGCCCCATCCGGCGCTCGACCCCACGGGCTGCGGCGACACCTATATGGCGGGCTATCTGTTTTCGCGCGGCCAGTCCGGCGACGTCGAAAGGGCGGGCCGGTTCGGGGCGGCCCTGGCAGCCCTCAAGCTCCAGCACAATGGCCCCGCCGATGCGAGCGAGGACGAGGTGCGCGAGCTCTTGCGGGCCCTCGCGGATTAAGGCGCCGATCCGTGCCGGCGGACGCCGGCGTTAGCGGCGCGCGGGCAAGGTTCTAAAGCCGGCAAGGTTTCTAAGCCGGCAAGGTTTCTAAAAAGGAAGAAAATGACCGATCTCATCGAAGGCTACCGCGAGGAACTGACCGCCATCCGCCGGGACATCCACAGGCATCCCGAGCTCGCCTATGAGGAAACGCGCACGTCGGACATCGTGGCGGAACAGCTCCAAAGCTACGGCATCGAGATTCAACGCGGGCTCGCCAAGACCGGCGTCGTGGGAACGCTCAAGGCGGGGACGGCGAACAAGTCGATCGCGCTGAGGGCCGACATGGACGCCCTGCCGATCCAGGAGTCAAACGACTTCGGGCATAAGTCCGTGCACGACATGAAAATGCACGCCTGCGGTCACGACGGCCACACGACGATGCTGCTCGGCGCCGCCAAATACCTCTCGGCGACGCGCGAATTCGACGGCATCGTGCATTTCATCTTTCAGCCGGCCGAGGAAGGCGCGGGCGGCGCCCGCGTCATGATCGAGGAAGGTCTGTTCGACAAGTTCACCATCGCCGCCGTCTACGGCATGCACAACTGGCCGCTCTTGGGCGTGGGAAAGTTCGCCATGCGCAGCGGCCCCATCATGGCGGCCGCCGACACCTTCGACATCGTCGTGACCGGAAAGGGCACGCACGCCGCCATGCCCCACACCGGGATTGATCCCGTACCCATCGGCGCCGAAATCGTCTCCGCCCTGCAAACCCTCGTGTCGCGCACCACCGACCCGCTCGACAGCGCCGTCCTTTCCGTCACCCAGTTTCAGGCCGGCGACGCCTATAACGTTATTCCCGAGACGGCGACCCTGCGCGGCGGTGTGCGCACCCTGCGCGAGGACACGCGGCAGGCCATGGAGGCCGCCATGGAACGCATCGTTTCGGGGATCTGCGAGGCCCACGGCGCGCGGTACGATTTCACCTACACGCGCGGCTATCCGCCCACGGTCAACGCCGAGGAAGAAACGGCGAACGCCGCCGCCGCCGCCGCGGACGTGGTGGGCAAGGAAAACGTGCAGACCGACATCGCCCCGGTGATGGGCTCGGAGGATTTCTCCTACATGCTGGAGAAGAAGCCCGGCTCCTACATCTTCATCGGCAACGGCGACGGCGAGGGAAGCTGCATGGTTCACAACCCGGGCTACGACTTCAACGACGAGGTTCTGACCATCGGCGCGCGCTATTGGTCGCGGCTCGTCGAGACGCAACTGCCGAAATAGCGGCGCTGGCTGACGGTGCGCGCGCCGCCTCGGCCGGCCGGTCGTGACACGCGCCCGGCGAGCGCCGAACCGGCCCTCAGCCCAGCCGAAACCGTTAACGAAAAGTATAATTTCGTTAAATTTCAATGAATTAAAGGGGCGAAGCTAAACCAAATCTTAAACGGAAAACCGGTAGCCTGCGTTAATTGTTGTTAGGCCAACCCGATTTGGGGGGAAGCGGGGGCCACCCTACCCGGCATCCGTGCATCGTCAGATGAAAACCTACGTCCCGGATAATATGGGCGTCCCAGAGGATAAGGACTTTCTCGTGGGGGCCCTGGATACGTTGCGAGTGGCCATCGCGATTTTCGACAAGCGCGATGTCCTCGTCTATTGCAACGAGCACTACCGCTACGTCTACCGGTCCTTCGCCACGATCGGCGAGATCATTGGCCTGACCTTCCGCGACATCGTCCGGATCAAGGCGGCCAACGGCGAGATCGCGGGCGATCTGGTGGTCAAGGACGTGGACGCCTGGATCGAACAACGCGTGGCGCAGCACCGCAATCCCACGAGCAGCCGCGTCGTGCAGCGCCTGGCCGACGGACGTTGGATCGAGATCAAGGAACGGCCGACCGGCGATGGCGGCGTGATCGGGCTTTGGGCCGACATCACCGGCCAAAAACGAAGCGAGATGCGGCTGGAGGATGCGATCCAGAGCACCGGCGACGGGTTCGCCGTGTGGGACCAGGCAGACCGGCTGGTTTTGTTCAACGACAAGTTCGCGCGGCTCCATGGTCGAGGTGAAACGCCGCTCCGCGCCGGCGAAACCTTCACGGAGATCATGACCCGCGCCATGCACGAAGAGCTGTTCCGGTCGGACAACTCCAAGGCCTGGATCGCCGAACGCGTCGAAAGCCACATATCCCCGGTCAAGCAATCCGAAGTCGAAGCTCACGACGGCCGCTGGTACCTGATCAAGGAACAGCGGATGCGCGAAGGCGGGGTCGCCACCGTATTTTCCGAAATCACCGAGCTAAAGCTCAAGGAGCGGGACCTGATCGAGCGGGGCAAGACCCTTGAACACACGGTCAACGAACTCGAGATGGTTCAGGCGAAGCTCGAGGAACACGCGTCCCAAGCCGTTGAGATGGCCGAGGCGCTTTCCACGGCAAAGGCCGTCGCCGACTCCGCCAACCAGTCCAAGTCGGAATTCCTCGCCAACATGAGCCACGAACTGCGCACGCCGCTCAATGCCGTCATCGGCTTTTCACAGGCCCTGGAAGCAGGGGTTGCCGGCGATCTCGCCGACAAGCAGCGCGAGTACGTCGCCGATATCCGCGCGTCCGGCGACCACCTCCTCGAACTCATCAACGACGTCCTCGACCTATCCAAGGTCGAACTCGGCGGCATGGAGCTCTCGGACGATGCGGTCGACCTCGGCGACACCATTCGGAGTTGCGTGCGGATCGTCCAAGGGCGGATGAACGGGACGCATCTCGAGATAAAGACCTCGGGATTAATCGATTTGCCGCTGCTCCGCGCGGACGAAACGAAGGTCCGGCAGATACTTCTGAACCTTCTTTCCAACGCCGCCAAATTCACCGAGGCGGACGATAAGGTCTCGGTCGCCGCGGGGATGGCCAGCGGTGGGTCGATATACCTCACTGTCTCCGATACCGGGATCGGCATGTCTAAGGAAGAACTGGAAACCGCCCTTACCATGTTCGGTCAAGTCGAAACGGGCATGACCAAACCTTGCGAAGGTACAGGCCTGGGGCTGCCGCTCTGCAAATCACTGATGGAGGCCCACGGTGGGTCGCTCGAAATCGAGAGCGAACCAGGTGTGGGCACGACGGTGACGGTAAGTTTCCCGGCGGATCGTGTCGTCCTCGGCTTGCGCAAGGCGGGATAA
>JADFIH010000184.1 GCA_022566715.1 Pseudomonadota bacterium
GACCAGCTTCCGGCCTGGTAGCCGGTCTGGAAGAAGCGGCGCACTTTGTCCTTGCCCGAGAGCGCCCGGCGAACCGCCACGTCCTCACACCATGAATGGCCGATCTTCGTCAGCCGGGCGTTGCCGGCGCCGGCGAGCTTTCTGTTGACGGGCGTCATGCAGTGGCTCATGCCGCCCGCCACTGAACGTTGCCTGGATCGGGTCCAGCACGATCGGGCCGATTGATGCGCCGCGTCGATCTGTTGCGGTATTTGATATTGACTGTCCTGAAGCCCTTGATCGCGTTCCTCAGTTCCTCGAGCACGAAGGGACGAGATTTGGGCCGTGGGCCAGGACGCATGGCGAGCTGCTCGGCCTCCAGCAGAGCTTCGATATCCGGTTCCAAGCGGCGCATTGCCTCCGGCTTCCGCAGCGCTCAGGTAAGAACACGCGTAAACCTGGCCTGACTTCGAAAGACGCTGTGCTCCTACAGATTGAATTTCGGATATTTCAAGTTCGCGAAAGGCCTAGGCCTTCTTACCGATACAATTTCCGCCCCGTTTTGGCATCATGAAGCTTGGCGTCGGCGTGCCGGCACAAGGGCGATTCGTCTGCGGCGGTTTGTCCGAGAAGGAGGCTCCATGCAAGCTCCTCACAGACCGGTTAAGGATCTACGGCTTGAAGGCTATCGCCTGACGACGGCTGAAATCCTCTATCACCTTCCCGACTACCCGAGCCTCCTGCAAACCTACGTTTGGCAGGACTACGACCTGGCCCCGAAATTTCCGGTATTGGCTAAGTTTCTGAGCTTCTGGGAAGAAAACCTCGAGGGCCGGTTGCACTCGGTAAAGGTCGGTTCGAAGAAGATCATCACCGGAGACGAGATTCGGCACGCAGCGGTACAACTCCACCTGCACTAAATACCCAGGCTTCCGCGCTCCCACGGAATCGCGCGATTCGCTTTGGCGCTGGCCGTGGATTGCCCCGACGTATTCTTGAGCCAATGTTGACATCCGTCAGGCACCGATCTACCTAACTAGCACTCTAACCGGCGGAGTGCTAAATGCCTGCCGGGGAGGAGGCTCACAAGTAAAATAAGATGGAGAATTCTTGATGAAAATCAGGCCTTTACAGGACCGCGTTCTAGTGGAACGGGTCGACCAGGAGGAGAAATCCTCCGGCGGGATCATCATTCCGGACACGGCGCAGGAAAAGCCCATGGAAGGCAAGGTCATGGCCGTCGGCAAAGGCGCCCGCAATGAAGAGGGCAAGATTCATGCGCTGGACGTCAAAAAGGGCGACCGCATCCTCTTTGGGAAATGGTCGGGCACCGAGGTCAAGCTCGATGGCAAGGAAGTCATGGTCATGAAAGAGTCCGACATTATGGGCGTTATCGAATAAGGAGCGCGTCGATGGCTGCTAAAGAAGTCAAATTCGGTACAGAGGCGCGCGACCGTATGCTCGGCGGGATCGATATCCTGGCCAATGCGGTACGCGTGACACTCGGCCCGAAGGGCCGCAACGTGATCCTTGATAAGTCGTTTGGAGCGCCAAGGATCAGCAAGGACGGCGTCACCGTCGCCAAGGAAATCGAGCTTGGCAACAAGTTCGAGAACATGGGCGCACAGATGGTCCGCGAGGTTGCCTCGCGCACCAGCGACGAGGCGGGCGACGGCACCACCACGGCAATCGTGTTGGCCCAGGCGATCGTCCGCGAGGGCGCCAAGGCCGTGGCCGCGGGCATGAACCCGATGGACCTGAAACGTGGAATCGACCTCGCCGTCACCACCGTGGTGGCCGATGTGAGCCGTCGCAGCAAGGCGGTGAAGACCGAGGACGAGGTGGCCCAGGTGGGCACGATTTCCGCCAACGGCGAAAGCGAGATCGGCGACATCATTTCCGAGGCCATGCAGCGCGTGGGCAAGGAAGGCGTCATTACGGTGGAGGAGGCCAAGGGCCGCGAGACCGAGTTGGACGTCGTCGAAGGCATGCAGTTCGACCGCGGCTACCTGTCGCCCTATTTCGTGACGAACGCGGAAAAAATGGTGGTCGAGCTCGAGACCCCGTACATCTTTCTGCACGAGAAAAAGCTCTCCAATCTGCAGGCGCTGCTGCCGATTCTCGAAACCGTGGTGCAGTCGGGCAAGCCATTGCTGGTGATCGCCGAAGACGTGGAGGGCGAAGCCCTGGCCACCCTCGTGGTCAACAAGCTGCGGGGCGGCCTCAAGGTCGCCGCCGTCAAGGCCCCGGGCTTTGGCGACAGCCGCAAGGCGCAACTCGAGGACATCGCCATTCTCACCGGCGCCCAGGTCATCTCCGAAGACCTCGGCATCAAGCTCGAGAACGTGACCCTCGACATGTTGGGGACGGCCAAGTCCATCACCATCACGAAGGAAGAGACCACCATCGTCGATGGCGCCGGCAAGAAGAAGGACATCAAGGGCCGGTGCGGTCAGATCCGCGCCCAGATCGAGGAAACCACCTCCGAGTACGACAAGGAGAAGTTGCAGGAGCGGCTGGCCAAGCTGGCCGGCGGCGTTGCCGTCATCAAGGTCGGCGGCGCCACCGAGGTCGAGGTGAAGGAGCGTAAAGACCGTGTGGACGACGCGCTTCATTCGACCCGTGCCGCGGTCGAGGAAGGCATCGTGCCGGGCGGCGGCGTGACCCTGCTCTACGCGGGTAAGGCGCTCGCCAAGCTCGAGGTCCCCAACGACGACCAACGGGCCGGCGTCGAAATCGTGCGCCGGGCCCTGCAGGCCCCGGTCAAGCAGATCGCCGAAAACGCCGGCGTCAGCGGCGACGTGGTTGCCGGCAAGCTGTTGGAGAGCAAGGACTACAAGTATGGCTACGACGCCCAGAACGAGGTGTACACCGACATGATCAAGGCCGGCATTATCGACCCGACCAAGGTCGTGCGGACCGCGCTTCAGGATGCGGCATCGATCGCCGGTCTCTTGATCACCACCGAAGCCATGGTGGCCGATAAGCCGGAGCCGAAGGCTCCCATGCCGGCGGCCCCGGACATGGGTGGCATGGGCGGCATGATGTAAGACGCCTTACGAACAAGAAGCGCTTCTTCAAAGAAGTGCGTTTAGTAAAAATTTTGGGGCCGCACCGCGCGGCCCCTTTTTTTTTGCCTCACTCCGCCTTTTTGGCGGCCTGCCACAGGGCCTCCATCTCATCGAGGCTGGCGTCCTGGGGGCCGCGGCCCTCGGCGGCGAGCGACTTTTCGATCGCTTGAAAGCGGCGCACGAACTTGGCGTTACAGGACCGCAAGGCGTCTTCCGGGTCCACGCCTAAGTGCCGCGCCACGTTGACGTAGCCGAACAATATATCGCCCAATTCCTCGGCGATCTTTTCGCGCGGCGCCTTTTGCGCGAGCGCCTCGCGCAGCTCCGCCAACTCCTCCTCGATCTTGTCGAGAACCTGCGCCGCCTCGGGCCAATCGAACCCGACGCGGGCCGCGCGCTTCTGCAATTTCTCGGCCCGGGTCAGGGCGGGGAGGGCGAGGGGGACCGAAGCCAGCACGCTCTCCGGCTCTCCACCATGTGACTTCGCCGCCCGTTCGGCCGCCTTGTGGGCCTCCCAGGCGGTGGTCTGCGCCGCCGCATCGTAGATCTTGGCGTCGCCGAAGACGTGTGGATGACGGCGCACCATCTTTTCGCTGATCGCCTCGACCACATCGCCGAAGCCGAAGTCGCCGGCTTCCTCGGCTATGCGCGCGTGAAAGACGACCTGAAACAATAGATCGCCGAGCTCGTCCCGGAGGCCCGGCATGTCGTCCTCGCGGATCGCCTCGGCGACCTCGTAGGCTTCCTCGATGGTGTAGGGCGCGATGCTCGCGAAGTTCTGTTCCAGATCCCACGGGCAGCCCGTCTTGGGCGTACGCAACCGCGCCATGATCCGCAACAGGCCGGCGATGCCGGTGTCCGCGTCCGGTTTCACCTCGTCATTCATGGCGGCGGAGTATGGGGGGCGTGGGGCAGGGGGGCAAGGAGTGGGCGAGGAGTGGGCAAGGAGGGGGCAAGGTAGCCCCCCGCGCAGCGTGCGCCGCCGTCGCCCCGCCGCCCTCAGCCCGCCAATATCAGCCGGTGAGCCGGTCGAGGCGCAGGCGGTGGCGGTTGTCGGTCAACCTGAAGGCGCCGCCGAGCACGGCCGCGACCACGCCCATGGCGGTGGCCCCGGCGATCAGGAACATGACCAGGATCTGATACTGGACCGCGTCGTAAGGCGAAATACCGGCCAGGATCTGGCCCGTCATCATGCCGGGCAGATGAACGATGCCGGCCGCCGCCATGGAATTGACCACCGGGATGAGACCGCTGCGCATGGCCGTGCGCGTGACCGGCAAAAGCGCCTCATGGCGCGTCGCGCCGAGCGCGAGGCGCGCCTCGACGGCGGCGAAATCCCGCGCGAGGCCCGTGGTCAGGGTGTGCAACCCAAGGCTCACGCCGGTCATGGTGTTGCCCAGGATCATGCCGAGAAGCGGCAGCGCGAAGCGCGGGTGATACCAGGGCTCGGGGCTGACCTGCGTGGTCAAGGCGAACACGGTGACGAGTACGCCGGCGAACAGCATGCAGCTCGTGCCCAGGCCATAGGACCACAGGCCGGCGAGCCTGCGTTCCTGGCGCGCCATGATCTCGCGCCCGGCGAACAGCACCATGGCCGCCGCCGCGAGGCTCGTCCAGAGCAGCGAGACGTTCTCGAACAGGGTGGTCAGGATCAGGCTGACCAGGGCGAGTTGCACCACCATGCGCGCCACCGCAATCAACAACTGCCGTTCCAGCCGCAGCCGTAGAACCAGGGACAAGACGCCGTTGACCAGGATCAGCGTCGCCGCCAGCGCGAGATCGATCAGGTCGAGGGGAATGAAGGTCACCACGCAATTCGCTCCACGGCGCCGTCCTCGACCACGAGTCCCGCCCGCGCGATGCGCCGCGCCTGCGCGTCGTCGTGGGTGACCCATAGGATGCCGGTCCCGGAGCCGAGACGCGCCAGGATCAAGCTCTCGGCGGCGGCCGCCGTTTCGGCATCCAGTCCCGAGGTCGGCTCATCGAGAAGTAGAACCCGTGGTTCGAGGAGCAGGGTGCGGATAAGGGCGAAGCGCTGGCGTTCGCCCGTTGACAGGGTGGCGATGCGCGCACCGCGGCAGTCCTCGGGCAGCCCGAGCGGCGCGAGATATTCCCGTGCGGACTCCCAGTCGGAAAAGTGA
>JADFIH010000185.1 GCA_022566715.1 Pseudomonadota bacterium
GCCATAAGCCATCAACCCGGGGGCCATCGCCCCGGCGTCCATCCCCCGGAGGGGAGCCCTCGCCCCCACGTCCTTCCTCCGGAGGGGAGCCATCGCCCCCACGTCCTTCCTCCGGAGGGGGGCCATCGACCCTGTGGCCGCCGCTCAAGTCGTGGACCGCGCCGTGGCGAAAGGGCAGGGCCGACTGCTTGCGCCCCAGGGCGGCCAGGATGGCCTTGTGGGCGACCACTCCCAGGGCCAGGAGGCCCTCGAGGTTGGGCATGGCGGCGATCTCGGCCGCAAGGAACGGGCGGCAGGCCTTCGTCTCCGCGCCGGTGGGCTTGTTCTGCGGCGGCACGCAGCGCACCGCGTTGGTGATGCGGCAGCGCGTTAGGCGCAGGCCGTCATCGGGCCCGGCGCCATAGCGACCTTCTCCCAGGCCGAAGTCGAGCAGGGTCGGATAGAGCAGGTCGCCGGCGAAATCGCCCGTGAACGGGCGCCCCGTGCGGTTGGCCCCGCGCAGGCCCGGCGCCAGACCGACGATCAGGAGCGGCGCTTCGAGGGGGCCGAAGGCGGCGACCGGCGCGTTGTGCCAGCCCGGAAAGCTCTCCCGGTTGGCCGCACGGAAATCGGCAAGGCGTGGGCACAGGCCACACTCGCGGTCCGGCGCCATGAGACGGCCGGTATTCCTGGTGCGCGCTTCCTGCAAAGGCGTGCGTCAGGCGCTGTTACGCAGGGGGCTCGTCTCCGTCTCGGTCTCCGCCCCATCCGTCGCGGCCCTGCGCCCCTGGCCATGCTCGCGCGCGTTCGGCGCCCGCGAGATTTCCGGGGCCAAATCCTGCAGCTCGATAAAGGTGTCGGCCTGACGGCGCAACTCATCGGCCGCCATGGGCGGACTCGACGCGACAGTGCTGACGACGGTCACCCGCACGCCTTTACGCTGCACGCATTCGACGAGACGGCGGAAGTCGCCGTCGCCGCTGAAGAGCACGATGTGGTCGAGGTGCGGCGCCATCTCAATCGCGTCGACGGCCAGCTCGATGTCCATATTGCCCTTGATCTTGCGCCGTCCCGCCGCGTCGGTGAATTCCTTGGCGGGTTTGGTCACCAAGGTATATCCGTTGTAGTCGAGCCAGTCGACTAACGGGCGGATGGGCGAGTACTCCTGATCCTCCAGCAGCGCCGTGTAATAGAAGGCGCGGATCAGCCGGCCCTTGGCCGCGAAAACCTCCAAGAGTTTTTTGTAGTCGATCTCGAAGCCCAGGGCGCGGGCCGCGGCATAGAGGTTCGAACCGTCGATGAATAGTGCAAGGCGCTCTTGCGCATTGGGCTCCATTACCAGTATCCCCAAACTATGGGCCTTGCGCTTACAGTCCCGTCTGTACGCGCGGCCCCACTGAAACAAGGTTGCGGACACTGTACGAAACAGGCCGGAGAGAACGAATGCACGTCGTCGTGAAGACAGCGCGGCCCGGGCCGTGGAGCGCGCGGCCGTGATCTACGTGGGCCTGGGCGCCAACCTGCCGAGCCCGGACCATGGCACGCCCGAGGCGACGCTCGCCGCCGCGTTGGAACGCTTTGCCGCCGCTGGCGTGAGCGTGGTGGCGCGCTCACCCTGGTACCGAAGCGCACCCGTCCCGCGTTCCGGCCAGCCCTGGTTCGTCAATGGCGTGGCCGCCGTGGAGACGGCCCTGGCGCCGGGGCCACTGCTGAGCGCCTTGCATGGCATCGAGGCGGCTTTTGGGCGCGTGCGCCGGGAGCGCTGGGGACCGCGGATCATCGATCTCGACCTAATCGCCTTTCACGACGAGGTGCTGGCGGTCCCGGGGGGGCCGGAAATCCCCCATCCGCGCATGCATGAGCGGGCCTTCGTCCTGCGGCCCCTGGCCGATCTTGCGCCCGATTGGCGTCATCCCGTCCTTGGCCGGGGGGTTGGCGGCCTGATCGCCGGGCTCGATGGGGCGCAGGAGATCGAACGCTTCGAGACCCCGGCGCCGGGCGTTTTCGGGACGGCCAACGCCGGTAAGCTCCTCGATGGACCCGACTAAAAGGCCGGCGTTCCCGGGTCTTGGCCTCAGGTCTTGGCCTTGGGTCCGGGCCCCAGGTCTTGGCCTTGCGCTGACCGGCCCAAGCGAATATGTATGGGCAGAGCGTCGCCGCGCCGGCGGGCGGCGCAAGGCTCTCTTTGGCATCTCGGGAGTGAACGTGAATGGCTCGCGTAACCGTTGAAGACTGTGTTGAAGTCATCCCCAACCGCTTTGAGCTCGTGGTTCTCGCGGCCCAGCGGTCGCGGGAGGTCTCGGCCGGGGCTCCCTTGACCCGGGAGCGCGACAACGACAAGAACCCGGTCGTCGCCTTACGCGAGATCGCCGACCGGGCGGTCGATCCCGGGAAGCTGGAAGAATCGCTCCTCCATGGCTTGCAGAAGCACGTCGAAACGGACGAACCCGAGGAAGACGACATGGCCATGCTGATGTCGAGCGACCAGTGGATGACCGGCGCCGAACAGCCCCAGCCCCAGGCTTCGCCTCGCGAGGCGGAGGTTGGGAGCGCCCGGGAGATGGGGGCCCCTGACGGTGAAGCGCCGGCCGGCCCGATTCTGCCGGCCAACGCCGCGCCCCCGGGAGAAGCGGCGGCGCCGCGCGATCCCTTCTCGCCCGCGAAAGCGGCAACGCCGGGCGAATCCTTGTCCCCCAAGGAACCGGCGGCGCCTGATGCGTTCCGTGCTCCGGGCCAGGCCAACGATGATACCCCTGGGTCCGGAGGCCTCTGAGCGGGCGACCTCTGGATTTAACCGCCGGTCGCCTTCCGGGACTCCGGCGCGTCGCTCATTGCGAGGTTTTGCGAGCTGTCCCATGCGGGGGAGAGCGCGCGCATGAACCGTCAAGCCGACCTTCTGGAACGCGTGCGCGAGTACGACGCGGACGTCGACGAGGGCCTTCTCGCCCGGGCCTATGATTTCTCCCTAAAAGCGCACGGCGCCCAGCGGCGCGAATCGGGCGATCCCTATTTTTCACATCCGCTCGAAGTCGCCGGCATCATCACCGACATGAAGCTCGACGCCGCCACCGTGGTGACGGCGCTGCTTCACGACACCGTCGAAGATACCTTGGCGACGCTCGACCAGATCGACAAGGAGTTCGGCGCCGAGATCGCGCGTCTCGTGGACGGCGTGACCAAACTTTCCCGGCTTGAAATACCGGAGGAGAGTTCGCCGCAGGCGGAAAACTTCCGCAAGCTTCTGCTGGCGATGTCGAACGACCTGCGCGTTCTGCTGGTCAAGCTGGCCGACCGGCTGCACAACATGCGGACGCTCCATTTCGTGTCCAAGCCCGACAAGAGGCGGCGCATCGCGCGCGAGACCATGGAAATCTATGCGCCCTTGGCCGAGCGCATCGGGATGCAGGACATGAAGGAAGAGTTGGAGGATCTGGCCTTCCTCGAACTCAATCCGGAAGCGCGCAGATCGGTGACGGCGCGGCTCGATTTCCTGCGGGAGCAGGGCAGCGATCTCGTCGAACGCATCTCCTCGGAGTTGCAAGAAACATTGAAAACAGGGGGCCTGGGGGCCTGGGTGTCGGGCCGCGAAAAACGGCCCTATTCGATCTGGCGCAAGATGGAGCGCAAGAACATATCCTTCGAGCAGCTTTCCGACGTCATGGCGTTTCGTGTCGTGGTGGATACGGTAGCCGATTGCTACGAAGCGCTGGGACTCATGCACGGGTCCTACTCGATGGTGCCGGGCCGCTTCAAGGACTACGTGTCGACGCCCAAGCGGAACCGCTACCGGTCCGTTCATACGACGCTCATCGGCCCTGAGAGGCAACGCATCGAGGTTCAGATCCGCACGCGCGAAATGCACGAGGTGGCGGAACTCGGCGTCGCCGCGCACTGGCAGTACAAGCAGAACCAAGTGAATGCCGAGGGCGAGTACCGATGGATTCGCGAGCTGCTCGAAATTCTCGATCACGCGTCAAATCCGGAGGAGTTCTTCGAGCACACGAAGCTCGAGATGTTTCAGGACCAGGTGTTCTGCTTCACGCCTCGCGGCGATCTCTATGCACTGCCGCGTGGGGCAACCGCGGTTGATTTTGCCTACGCCGTTCATACCGAGGTTGGCGATACGACGGTCGGCGCCAAAATCAATGGCCGCATCGCGCCGCTCCGCACGGTCCTCGAAAACGGCGATCAGGTCGAGATCATCCGCTCGAAGGCGCAGACCCCGCAACCGACATGGGAAGAGTTCGTTGTCACGGGCAAGGCCCGCTCGGCGATCCGCCGCTTCGTGCGCAACCAGGAACGCGCCCAGTATTCCGAACTGGGCCGCGCCATTCTGGAAAGCGTGTTCCGGCAGGAAGGCCGGACCTTCTCGGAAAAGGCCCTGGGGAACGCGGTGAAGGTGTTCGCCGCCAAAGCGGTCGAGGATCTCTACGCCCGGGTCGGGGAGGGGCTCGTCTCGGCCCGTCAGGTGATCGATGCGGCCTTTCCCGGCGAAAAGCCGAGCCGGCGGCGGCGCTTGCGCGCCCTGACCGGCGCTTTTTCGAGGTCCAAGACGCGCAAGGGGGGCGACAAGTCCATTCCCATTCGCGGGCTTATCCCGGGGATGGCCGTTCACCTTGCGGCCTGTTGCCATCCCCTGCCGGGCGACCGGATCGTCGGCATCGTGACCGAGGGAAAAGGGGTCACGGTTCACACAATCGATTGTGAAAGCCTGGAAAACTTTGCCAGTGCGCCCGAGCGCTGGCTGGATGTATCCTGGGATGTCGGGCCGGACTCGCCGTCGATTCAGGTCGGCCGGATCGACGTCGTGCTGACAAACGAACCGGGCAGTCTGAGCGCCCTGACTTCCGTCATTGCCAAGAACATGGGAAACATCAGCAACCTCAAGATCACCAATCGGACGCCCGACTTCTTTGAGTTCTTGGTTGACGTAGAGGTTGGCGACGCCAAGCATCTGTCGAACATCGTCGCGGCGCTGCGGGCCGACCCGATGATGCAGACGGTCACGCGGGTCCGCGGCGTATGACCCGCGGGAGCGTTTTCAACCGCTCTGGCGCAATGGCTGCTCGGCCAGGGCGCCGGGGTATCGAATAGGAGCCATAAGTGGCATTTGGTCGCCGGGAGTCTGTTGGTGTGGTCCGTAGGGCGCAGGAATTTCTGTGGCCGCGCATGGGTTGGCGGCGCTATTTCCG
>JADFIH010000027.1 GCA_022566715.1 Pseudomonadota bacterium
GGGCGCCAACGCGGCGCTGGAAAGCATCGAGGCGAGCCTCGAGCGCTTCCGCCGCGGTCTCAAGGGCGCTCGGGCGGCGGACTACAAGGTCGAACTCAGCGCCGAAGCGCGATACCAGAGCCAAGTCTGGGAGCTCGACACCCCCCTGCCGGTGCGGCGCTTCAACGGCGCATCCGACGTGGAGGCGCTCGTCGAGGCCTTTCATCAGGTGCACGACCGCGTCTATGCGGTGCGCGACGAGGGCAGCTATGTCGAGTGCGTAAACTGGGTCGGCCGCTTGTCGATCACCTTCGGCGCGCCCGCCGTGCCCGCGAACGGAACAGCGAAAGCCTATGACCCCACGCCCGTGGCGACACGCTCCGCCTATTTCGGGGACGCCGGCCGGATCGACACGCCCATCTTCCGCGGCGATGACTTGAAGCCCGGCGCGCGGGTTCTCGGACCCGCCATCATCGAAGAGCCAACCACGACGCTCGTGGTCTATCCCGGCATGAGCGCGCGCCTGAGTGCCTCTGGGAACTACATCCTCGACTGCAAATGAGCGTTGGGAGACGCGTAATGACGAATAAATCCTCGAATACATCCACGACACTCGAACTGGACCCGGTACTGGTGTCCGTGATGGCGAACCGGATGGACGGGATCGTCCGCGAGATGACCAACACCCTGCTGCGGGCCGCGCGCTCGGCGGTGATCTCAAGCGCGCGCGACTTCTCTTGCTGCATCGTCACGGGCGACAACCACCTGCTCGCCTCCGCGGAAGGGTTGCCCGTGCACATCTTCGGCGCGCACCTGCAGACCGCGAACATGTGCAAGTACCACGAGGGCGACCTCCGCGAGGGCGACGCCTACCTCGATAACGACCCCTACGGCGGCAACACGCACCCCGCCGATCACACCTTCATGGTGCCTGTCTTCATCGACGGCGAACACCTGTTCACCACGGTCGCGAAATGCCACATGGCCGACATCGGCAACAGCATCCCGTCGAGCTATTACGCCGCCGCGCTCGACGTATACGCCGAAGGCGCGCTGGTTTTCCCCGGCGTGCGCATCCAACGCGATTTCAAGAATATCGAAGACATCGTGCGCATGTGCCGCGCCCGCATCCGCGTGCCGGACCAGTGGTACGGCGACACCCTTGCGGGCATTGGCTCGGCGCGCATCGCCGAACGCCGGCTCAAGGAGTTCTGCGCCAAATACGGCATGGAAACGGTCAAAGCCTTCGTAAAGGACTGGACCGATTACTCGGAAAACCGCATGGCGGATTCGATCCGCAAGCTGCCCAAGGCGCATCTCGTCAATACCGGCCGATCCGATCCCCTGGAAGGTATTCTGCCGGATGGATTGGAACTCAAGGTCATCATCGACATCGACCCCGCCGAAGGCATGATCCACGTCGACCTGCGTGAGAACCCGGAGTGCGTCGACTGCGGCCTCAATACCTCGGAGGCCTCGGCGACGAGCGCGGTGGTCGGCGCCATCTTCAACAGCCTCGACAACGACATCCCGCGCAACGCGGGCTCGTTCCGGCGGCTGACCTTCAAGTATGCCGAGAGCAGCGTCGTCGCGGCGCCGACCTTCCCCCATAGCTGCTCCGTATCGACCACCAACGTGGCGGAACGCCTGGTCAACATCACCCAGTCCGCGTTTGCTCAACTGGGCGACGGTTTCGGCCTGTCGGAAGGCGGCACCGGCCTGGGCGCCGGAATGGCCGTCATTTCCGGCAAGGATCACCGGCACGACGGCGCGCCCTACGTCAACCGGATGATGCTGTCGACCAACGGCGGCCCGGCCAGCGCCGAGGCAGATGGCTGGGTCAACTACGCCATCCCCGTCATCGCCGGGCTGATGTACCGCGACAGCATCGAGGTGGACGAGCTCAAGCACCCGATACGCGTCAAGTCGCTGGGGCTTGTTCAGGACTCGGCCGGGGCCGGCAGGTACCGGGGCGCGCCGGCGCAGGAGATCGTCTACGAGCCGGTCGAGAACCCGGTCCAGGTGATCATTCCCTGCGACGGCCAGTTCGCCCCGCCGCGCGGCGTGCAGGGCGGGCATAACGGAACCCCGGGAGAGACGGAATTGATCAACGACAACGGCGCTAAGACCAAGCTGCCCAACCTCGTCAACATGCACCTTCAACGCGGCCAGTCCATTCGCGGCCGTGATTCGAGCGGCGGCGGGTACGGCGATCCCCTGACGCGCGACCCCGCACGCGTGCTGCACGACGTGCTGGAGGGATGGGAGACTGAAGCGAAGGCGCGCGATGTCTACGGCGTCGTGCTCACCGGACGTATTGACGACGACAGTCTCGCCGTCGATCAACCCGCCACCGCCGCCCGCCGGGCCGAGCTCAGCGCGAGTCCTGACGCGGCAAGCTGACAGCAAATCGCACACATGCTTCGAGACGCGCCCCATGTCCTGAAGAGCCGCCGTCAGGCGGCGTCTCGAAGTGGCGCTCCTCAGCATGAGGATTTGATTTTGGCGTTCAATCACCTCCTCATCCTGAGGAGGGGCGCAGCTCCGTCTCGAAGGATGCGTCTACGGAAGTGTAATCTCCCTCCCCATTACGAGGAGGGGTCTCACTAGAAGTTTCTGCGAACATGATCACCGCGCCACGCCCTGCGGTTCGAGGGAAAAAAGGTCGGCCGGTTCGCTGCCGGGCGGGACGAGATCGTGGGCGCCGATACCGATCAGGCGGAAGCGCGTGCCCACGGCCTCGCGCTCAAGCAAAAGGGCGGCGGCCTCGAACAACTGCCTCGCGTCTTTGGTCGGATGATGGATGGCGCGCGTCCGCGTGCGGATCTTGAAATCGGTGCTCTTCAACTTGAGGGTCACGTGCCCGGCCGACAGGTCCGCCTTTTCAAGGCGCAGCGCCAGCCGTTCGCACAAGGGCCATAGTTTTCGCCGCAGATCGCCCAAGTCCGACAGCGCATCATCAAATGTGGTTTCGCTTGAAATACTTTTAGTCTCACGGTGCGTGGTGACGGTGCGCGTGTCTTCCCCCCGCGCGAAGCGCGACAGCCGCCGGCCGATCATGCCATAGCGCGCGATGAGTTCCCGTTCCGGCACGCCGCGCAAATCGCCCACCGTCGCAATGCCGCCCGCGGTTAGTTTTTTTTCGAGCGCGGGTCCCACGCCCCACAGGATACGCACGGGCTTGGGCGTGAGGAAATCGATGGCGTCGGCCCGGCCGATGGGAGAAAACCCGCGCGGCTTGTCCAGGTCGGACGCGATCTTGGCGAGAAACTTATTGTAGCTCAGGCCCACCGAGGCGGTGACGCCGACCTCGCCCTCGATCTTTTGCATCAGCCCGGCCAGGGCCGCGGCCGGGCTCGGCCCCGCGCCGCCGGCCAGCGCGGACACGTCGAGAAAGGCCTCGTCGATGGAAATGGGCTCGACCAGGGGCGTGATCCCGCGCATGAGTTCGCGCACCTGCTGCCCGGCGCGGCTGTACTTTTCCATGTTGGGCCGGATCACCGTCGCGCCGGGACAGCGCTCCAACGCCTGAAACATGGGCATGGCCGAGCGCACACCGAAGCGGCGCGCCACATAGCAGGCCGCCGTCACCACGCCGCGCCGGCCGCCGCCGACGATGACCGGTTCGTTTTCCAGCTCGGGGCGGTCGCGCTTCTCGATGGCGGCGTAGAAAGCGTCGCAGTCGAGGTGCGCAATCGTTAGATCAAAAAGCTCGGGGTGCGTGATCAGCCGCGATGAGCCGCATTGCCCGCAAAATCCGCCGCCAGCATGGCCATCCCGCCCCGGTTGCACCGATTCGGCGAGACAGGTCAGGCACAGGGCGCTGGTCATTGGAGTAGCGCTTGCAGCGCTTGATGCCCGACCAGGCCGCCCGTGAATTCGGACATGGCGTCCAGAAGAACCGGCAGGTAATAGTCCGCCGTGGCTGAATCAACCAACAGGTGATACGCCAGCGTCCCAGCCAGGTCGGCCCGGATGACGATGGCGTTGGCGCGGGCGACGGAGGTTTGGGCGATCCGGTGGTTGGCGAAGCTTTGCGGCCTCAGGTCGACGGCGCAGAGCTTGGCGAACATGTCCGCCGCCTGCGCGCCCGTGACCACGAACCAGGCATGGGTTTCCCGCCGGGGTACGGGATAACCGCGCGGCTCCACCGTGCTGGCTTCCGCCCAGGCCTCGTCCAGACGGCCCACGAGGCCGGCCGCGCCGTCGAGCCCACCGAGCAGGAGAACCTCGTCGGGACCAAGGCGCGCGGCAAGGGCGCCGTCCGGCTGCGCCGCCGCCCCGTTGACCTCGGGCAGCGAGACGCCCTGCGCCGCCAGCCATTTCGCCGCGCCCGCGCCCTTGAAACCAACCCGCGGCAGGACCGACAGATCGGCAAGGCCAAGCCGCCGCGCCGTCTCCAACTCAGCGTCCGGGTCGCCGTAATGCACGGCCAGGGCGACGTCCGCGACCGCGCCGAACACCGCGCCCGCCTCGGCAAGCCGCCGGTAGACGAAGGAACGCCGCGTCTGGCCGGCGGGGTCCACGGCTACATCTCCTGCCGCTTGTTCTCGGGATCGTAGAAGTGCGGCGCCACCACGACGCCGTTCACATCCCCACCCGAACTCAATCTAATCCGGATCGCCGCGCCCGGTTCGGACGCATCGCGCGCGGTGTAGGCGAGGCCGATGGTTTTCGCGAGCGCGGCGGACCGGGCCACCGACGTGACGAACCCCACGATTTCGCCGCGGCGCAGGACGAGGTTCGACTCCTCGGGCAGCGGGCCATCCGCATCCAAGGTAAATCCCACGAGCTTGCGCTTCGAGAGGCGCCGGCCGCGCATCTCGATCGAGCGCTTGCCGACGAAGAAGGGCTTGCGCTTGGCGATCGCCCAGGTCATGTCCGCTTCCTCGGGCGTGGTCATGGCGTCGGTATCCTGGCCCACGATGATATGCCCCTTTTCGAGCCGCAGGACACGCTGCGCCTCGACCCCGAATGGCCGCAGGCCGAATTCCGTTCCGGCCCCGGTCACGGCGTCCCACAGGGCCTCGCCCATGCTGGTGGGGACGTGGACCTCGAACCCGAGTTCGCCGACGAAGCCCACCCGGAAGATGCGCGCGGGAATCCCGGCGAGGAGGCCTTCGCGTACCCCCATATAGGGAAACGCCTCGCCGGAAAGATCGATGCCCTCGGTCAAGGGCGCCAAAAGCGCGCGCGATTGCGGCCCCGCCACATTGACCGCCGCATAGGCCGCCGTCACGTTCGTGATGTCCACGTCGAGCCGCCACTGCGCATTCCACCACAGCATCATCAGGTAGACCCGGTCGACGCCGCCGGTCGTGGCGGTCACGTAGTAGTGGTCCTCGGAAAGGCGGCAGGCGATGCCGTCGTCGATGATGGCGCCCGCCTCGTTGGTCATGAGGACGTAGCGCGCGCGGCCCACCTGTTGTTTGACGTAGGCGAAGGTGTAGATGCGGTTCATGAACTCGGCCGCGCCGGGACCGCGGATATCGAGCCCGCCCAGGGTCGACACGTCGATCATGCCGACGTTTTCGCGCACCGCGGCGATCTCCTCGCGGATGGCGTCGGCGCGGCGTGCGCGCGGGCCGTAAAAGGCCGGCCGCCACCACAGGCCCGCCGTCATCATCTGCGCGCCCGCTTCCAGGTGGCGGTGGTGCATGGCGGTGTGGCGTTCGGGCTCGAAGCCACGGCCCGCCAGCACGCCCAGCTTTTCGCCCGATACGGGGGGCCGCGCCGTGGTCACGCCGACCTCGCCAACCGTGCGGCCGGTGGCGCGGGCGACCAGGCGCGCCGTGGGAAGCGCCGAATGGCGGCCCTGGCTCGGCCCCATGCCCACGGTCGAGAAGCGCTTGACGAGCTCGACTTCGTTGTAGCCTTCGGCGACCGCGTTGAGGATGTCCTTGACCTGCAAGTCCTCGTCGAAATCGACGAAGTCCATGCCCCTAGGGTGGGTTGCGATGGGATGGGGGCGCATTCTTTGCACCGTTGGGTCCGCCAGGGCCACGGGCTCGGTTACGCCGCCGATGCCGAGTGCCTGCACGGCCCGCCACGCGGCGCGGCGTCCATCGGCGAGCGCCGCCTCCAGCGACAACGCGCCATTGACCGCGCCGGCCAAATGCAGATGGCCTCCTAGCCCGGTGATCGAGAAGACCGAACGCCCGTCGTCGTAGCCGAGGCGCCCGCCCGCTTGCAGCGCCAGCTGGTAGGCCGGCATGCCGCCGTTGCACACGCACAAAAGATCGCAGGGGATGGTCTGGCCCCCGTCCCCGACTGCGCCGCGTTCGCCGATCTTTGCAATCCGAACGCCGCTCACGTGCCGGTTGCCGCGTACCGGCACGGCTTCGCTCACGCCGTACCCGTTGAACACGGTCAGGCCGCGCTCGCGAACCGCATCCTCGCACGGCGCGGTCCCGGATTCGGGCCGCAGGTCGACGAGGGCGGCCACGGTAACGCCCGCGTCCAGCAAATCGAGCGCCGCGCCATAGCCGTCGTCGTTCGCGGTGACGACCACGGCGGTCCGGCCGGGCCGCACGCCGTACAGGCGGATCAGCCGTTGCGCCGCCGACCCCAACATGATTCCGGGAAGATCGTTGTTGCGGAATTGAGCCGGTTGCCCGACCGCGCCCGTCGCCAGGATCACTTCCCGCGCGCGTATCTTGTGGAGGCGCTCGCCCCGAACCACGGACAGCCAGTTGTCCGCGAACCAACCGGTGCACGCGGCGTAGGTCATGATGGTCAGGTTGGGGGATTTTTCGAGGTCGGCCGCGAGTTCGCCGCGCGTTTTGGCGGCCCCCGCCCGCTCCACGTCGAAGCGGGCATAATTCAGCGCGCCGCCTAGAACCGGGGATTCGCCGATCAGTACGACGTTGGCGCCCGCCTTGGCCGCGAAGGCCGCGGCGCTCATCCCAGCCGGCCCGCCGCCGATCACGGCGACATCGTAATGGCCAAACGCCTTGTCGAAGTATCCATGGGCCGCCGCCAAATCGGCCTCGCCGAGCCCGGCGCTTTTCCGGAACCAGGGCTCCCAGAGCCGCTGCCAGGCCCATTTCGGCTTGTAGAAAGCGCGGTAGTAGAACCCGACGGGCAGGAACCGCGACACGCGGCCGAGCCAGGCGTCGCGGTCTTTCTCGAGGGAGCCGCGGTAGTTCTGACCCTTGACCGCCAAGCCCTCGCTGATGGGATGCCGGTCCGCCCTGACGTTGGGCTCGTTCCCGACCCGAACCAGCGTGTTGCCATCGTGGCCCGCCATGGTGAGCACTCCACGCGGCCGGTGATATTTGAAGGAGCGCGAGAGCAGCCAAACGCCGTTCGCCGCCAGCGCGCTGGCGATGGAGTCGCCCGCCAGGCCTTCGTAGCGGCGCCCTTCGAATTCGAAGCCGAGCGGTTTGCCGTAATCGACCTGGGAGCCGCCGGCGATCCGGTTCGCGCCGCCGCGTGCCGATGCGCCGGTCACTCGTTATTCCCCTTCGCAAACAACTCCGCCGCCGCATAGGTGCGCAAGATTTCGTCGGTGACCGTGTTGCGCTCGGCGATGAACCAATAGCTCGTCGGCACGTGACACCACCATTCGCGCACCACGCCGGCCGTGTTGTTCGAATTCCACAGGTGGGCGGCCCACGCCTCGTCACTCGCCCCGTCGGGCGCGGGCGGTTCGCTTACCTCGCCAAGGCAGGTGAACTCGCTGATGTTGCGCTCACCATTCAGGGGGCATCGCATGACCTTCATGTCCGCCCCCTAACCACCCTAGTGGCTCGCCGCCGTGGCGCCCATTTCGTTGATGAGGTCCATGGTGGCAAAACGGTCGAGGCCGAAGGGCGCGATGATCTCGGGCACCGTGCCCGTCGCGATGGCTTGCGCCATGTATTTGCCGCTGGCGGGCGTCGCCTTGAAGCCGTAGGTCCCCCAGCCCGCGTCGAGCCAATAGTTTTCGACGGGGCTCTTGCCCATGATCGGGCTGTAGTCGGGCGTGATATCGGTGATGCCGGCCCACTGGCGCAGGATTCGCACGTTGGACAGGAACGGGAAAAGCTCCAAGAGGTGCATGGCCAGCCCCTCCTTGATCTCCAGGGTGGGCCGCGCCGCGTAAAGCTCGTAGGGGTCGGAGCCGCCGCCGATCACCAACTCGCCGCGCGCCGTCTGCGAGACGTAGACATGCAGCCCAGCCGAGGACACCAGGGGATCGAGGAACGGTTTCAACGGCTGGGTCACCATCGCCTGCAAGGGATAGGTGCGGATGGGCAGGACGATGCCCGCCATCTTGGCGACAACGGACGATAGGCCCGAGACGGCCTGCACGACCTGGCCCGCGCCGATGGCGCCGCGGGTCGTTTCGACACCGGTCGCGCGGCCCTTTTCGATCTGGATGCCCGTGACCTCGGTGCGCTGGTGAACCTCCACCCCCAGCCGTTGGGCGCGGGCGGCATAGCCCCAGGCAAGCGCATCATGGCGCGCCGTTCCGCCATCCTCATGCCACAGGCCGCCGAGGATGGGGTAGCGCGCGTCCTCGGGCATGTGCAACGAGGGGACGATCTCGCGGATTTGCGCACGGTCCACCATCTCGATGCGCGTGCCGCAGAACTTTCCGGTTTCGGCGCGCAGCCGGAAGGTGCGGATCGTGGCGTCGGAGTGGGCGAGCGTCAGTTGACCCCGCTGGGAATACATCAGGTTTATGCCGAGCTCGCCCGAGAGAGTCCCGAAGAGATCGACCGCCGCCTTGTAGAAACGCACCGATTGCGGGGTGATGTAGTTGGACCGGATGACCATGGTGTTGCGCGCCGTGTTACCGCCGCCGATGTAGCCCTTCTCGACAACGCAGACGTCGCGGATGCCCCAGTGCTTGGCGAGGTGATAGGCAATCGCGAGGCCGTGCCCGCCGCCGCCGATGATGATCACGTCGTAATGGGATTTCAGGTCCGACGGCCACGACAGGTCGGGACCCGCCGGGTAGCGTTTTCGAAACCCGTACTTCAGGAGGCCGAACGGCATGATCGTAGGGAGGACGCGTTGCGTTCGTTGGCCGCCCTACGGACGGAGCGAGGCCGGATCGAAACCCGCGGCCTCGGCGGCGGCCCGCAACTTCGCCGCCTCATCGTCCGGAAGCGCCGTGAGCGGCGGGCGCACGGTCCGCCAGCTTTCGTCGCCCCGGCCATGGGCCAGCAGGCTTTTCAGGCCGGCGACCGTGGGAAATTTCTCGATCGCCTTGCGCACCCGCACGACCGGGACGCTCAGGTCTTCCGCTCCCCCACCGGGAAAGGCGTCGATGACGGCCCTGATCGCACGCACGTTCACGTTGGCCGTCGCGCTGATGCAACCGGCCCCACCCGCCTTCAGGCCATCCAGCAGAAAGGTCTCGGTCCCGGGAAAGACGGCAAAGCCCGGAAACTCCTTGATCAGGGCGGACATGTTGTCCCAACTTCCGGAGCTATCCTTGAGCCCCACGACCATCTCTGGATAGTCCCGCAGCAGACGGCCCACGAGCTTCAAACCGAGGGGCACCGCCGACATGGCCGGGAAGTGATAGAGGTAGATGCGCAGACGCGCATCGCCGACGCGCTGAATCACTTCCGAGAAGCTGGCGAACAGGCCGTCATCGGACGGGTTTTTGTAATAGAACGGCGGCAGCATCAAAACGCCGCGGCAGCCCAGCGAAACGGCGTGCGCCGTAAGCTCCACCGTCTCGGCGAACGAGGACAGGCCCGTTCCGGGCATGAGCCGCGCTGGCGAAACGCCTGAGTCCACCAACGCCTCCAGCAACATTTTCCGCTCGGCCAAGGAAAGCGAGGTGGCCTCGCTCGTCGTGCCGAACACGGCAAGGCCGTTCGCGCCCTCCGCCAGCAGCCATTTACAGAAGGCGGCGAACTTGTCCACGTCGGGACTAAGGTCGCGGCCGAAGGGCGTGAGCACCGGCACGAGAACGCCGGAAAACAGTGCCGTGCCGTCAGCCGCCTTGCCCTCGGGCGCGGCGAGATTTTCGTTCATGACGTCGTTCCGTTCCTAATGCGCGGGCGGGCGCGCCCCGCCGATTTCCGGCGCCGGCCCCCGATTTACCGTCTAGCACGATCCTACAGTGGCGGCGCGGCAAATCGAAGCGCCCCAAATGGATAGCCGCACCGACCTTTCCCCAGCATCAAGGGCTAGTTCCAGACCTCCGCCGCCGTCTCCACGACCAGTTCGAGTTTCGCGAACTGGTCATGCTCGGTGATCTCGTTCCCCTCCACCGTGCTGGAAAAGCCGCATTGCGGGCTCAGGGCGAGCTGTTCCATCGGGACATAAGCCGCGGCCTCGTCGATGCGGCTCTTCAGTGCGTCCTTGGATTCGAGCGCCGGCACCTTGGATGAGATGAGGCCCAGCACCACCATCTTGCCCTTCGGCACGAACCGCAATGGTGCGAAATCGCCGGAGCGTTCGTCGTCGTATTCGAGGAAATAGCCGTCCACGTTCAGTTCGTTGAACAGAACCTCGGCGACCGGCTCGTAGCCGCCCTCGGCGGCCCAGGTGCTGCGGAAGTTGCCGCGGCAGAGGTGGATGCACACCTTCATCTCGGGCGGGCGGGCTCCGATGGCATCGTTGATGATGCGGGCGTAAAGCTTGGGCAGTTCATCCGGGTTTTCGCCGATCTGCCTCGTCCGTTCGCGCATCGCCGGGTCGCATAGGTAGGCAAGGTTCGTGTCGTCAAGCTGCAGGTAGGTGCAGCCCGCCGCCGCCAGCGCCGCGATCTCCTCGCGGTAGGCCCGCGCCAAATCGGCGAAGAAATCCTCGATGTCGGGATAGACCTCTTCGCTGATTCCCTTCCGGCCAGAGCGGAAGTGCAGCATGGTCGGCGAGGGGATGCAGAGCTTCGCGGTCTGGCGCGTTCTTTCGCGCACGAACGTAAAGTCCTCGACCGCGATCTGGCGAACGCGTTCGAGGCGGCCCGCCACCTCCATGCGCGGCGGGGCGAACTCGTGTTCGCCCGCCTTGCCGCGGAACTTGATGGGGATGCCGCCCTTGATGACCACGCCCTTCAGGTGCTCGAGGAAATCCACGTGGAACATGGCGCGGCGGAATTCGCCATCGGTCACCGCCTGTAGGCCAATCTCCTCCTGCTTCTTGATCACCTTCTCGATCGCACCGTTCTCGGCCTCGCGCAGGTCCTCGGCCGAGATTTCGCCGCGTTGGCGGCGGGCGCGGGCGTCGAGTACTTCCTTGGGCCGCAACATGGAGCCGACATGATCGGCGCGAAAGGGGGGCGTGCCGTTGGCGCCCATTGTGCTCCTCCTCTTGGTCCGCGGCTTGACGCCGCGCTATTGGTTCCTTCTTCGGGCGCACCCGCCCGCCCATCTCGCGGCGTGAGCAAAAGCCGGATCACCAGTATAAGCGGAAGGGATGGCGGGGACGAGGTCCGGCGCCCCGGCCTGAGGCCGGCCGAATTGGCTTAGGCGCTGGTTCCGGCTAATCTGCGACCCCGACGGCCGGTGGCGGGCGGCAGGACGGCACGGGGAGGGAAGCCATGGCGGACGAACGCTATCGCGAGGGCATGAAGGTTAGACGCACGATCCTGGGCGATGCGCACGTCGACGCCGCCGAGGCCCGGACCACTGAGTTCGACGAGGATTTTCAACGCTTTATCACTGAAACCGCGTGGGGCGGCCTGTGGCGCCGGCCCGGCCTCCCGCCCGCGACGCGAAGCCTCCTGACCATCGCCCTCCTCGCCGCGCTCGGCCACACGGAGGAAGTCGCCATGCACGTGCGCGCCACCGCCAACACCGGCGCGACCATGGAGGAGGTGAAGGAGGCACTGTTGCACGTCGCCGTCTACGCCGGCGTACCGGCCGCCAACCGTGCCTTCGCGGCGGCGAAGGAGGCCTACGCCGAGATCGCCACGGGCGAGGGAGGGATTGAAAGCTCATGACCATGGCCGGGGGCTACGCGCCGCTGGACCGCGACGTCCATCCGCCTTTTTCGCATGCCGACTACAAATCGACCGCGCTGCGTTCGCCGCGCAAGCCGCTCGTGCCGCTGGCGCACACCCTGTCGGAAATTACCGGGCCCGTGTTTGGTCACGACGCGTTCGCGCCGCTGGATGACAACCTGACCAAGAACGCGGTCAAGAACGGCGAGCCGCTCGGCGAGCGCATGATTGTCACCGGCCGCGTGCTCGACGAAGACGGGCGCGGTATTCCCGACACCCTGATCGAGATCTGGCAGGCCAACGCGGCAGGCCGTTATATCCACGTGAACGACCAACACGATGCCCCGATCGATCCCAATTTTTTTGGTGCGGGCCGCTGCGTGAGCAATTCCGAGGGCAGCTACCGCTTCACCACAATACGCCCGGGGGCCTACCCCTGGCCTAACCACGCCAACGCCTGGCGGCCGCCGCACATTCATTTTTCGCTGTTCGGGCCGAGTTTCGTCACCCGCCTGGTGACGCAAATGTACTTCCCTGGTGATCCACTCCTCGAAATCGATCCAATTTTTCAGAGTATTCCCGCCGCCGCGGCGCGTCGGCGCCTGGTCGCCGAGTTTTCGCCCGAGGTGACCGAACCGGAGTGGGCGCTCGGCTATGCCTGGGACATCGTGCTGCGCGGCGCCGGCGCCACGCCGCGGGAGGCGTGATCATGCCGAAACAGACGGCGTCGCAAACCATAGGGCCCTATTTCGCTTACGGCCTGACGCCCGAAGCCTATGGCCGCGCCGGCATTTGCGGCAACGTCCTGGCCGGTGCGGACACGGCCGGAGGAGAGTTGATCCGAGTCGAAGGCCGCGTCCTGGACGGCGGCGCCGACCCGGTCGATGATGCCCTGATCGAGATTTGGCAGGCCAACGCGGCCGGCCGCTACAACCATTCGGCCGACGCGAGGGGGGAAGTGGCTCTCGACGAAGCGTTCTCCGGCATCGGCCGCTGCGCCACCGACGCCGAAGGGCGCTTCTGGTTTGAAACCGTCAAACCCGGCGCTGTGCCGGGCCGGGGGAACACCCTTCAGGCACCGCACATCAATGTCGTCGTCATGGCCCGCGGTATGCTGCTGCACGCCTTCACGCGCATCTATTTCAGCGACGAAAATACGGCCAACGCGAACGATCCGGTGCTTGAATCGGTCGAGGAAGCACGCCGGCCGACCCTCATCGCGGCGCGCGAGGACAGCGCCAAGGGCCCCGTCTTCCGGTTCGAGATTCGCCTCCAGGGCGACGGCGAAACCGTGTTCTTCGCGGCCTGACGGCGCCATGAGCGGCGGCTACGCCCAAGGAAGCGTCACGGGCGATTTGCTGTCGGACCGCGAAATCGCCGCGCTGTTTTCCGACGACGCCGCGGTCCGCGAAATGGTTGCCGTGGAGACGGCGCTCGCCCGGATCGAAGGCCGGCTTGGTATCATTCCGGCGGCAGCCGCCGCCGCGATCGAGCGCGCAGCCGCCGCCTTCGTGCCCGACATGGCGGCGCTCCGCGGCGGCGCCGAAGCGTCGGGCGTTCCCGTCATCGCGCTGGTCGACCAGTTGCGGGCCGCTGTCGGCGGCGAAGCGGCGAGCTACATCCATTGGGGCGCGACCAGCCAAGACATCATCGACACCGCGCTGGTGCTGCGGCTGCGCCGCACCGCCGAAATTCTGTCGGGACGACTGGACGGGTTGATCGAAAGCCTGGCCGATCTCGCCACGCGTCACCGTGGCCGCGCGATGGTGGCACGCACCCGGTTCCAGCACGCGCTGCCGACCACCTTCGGCCTCGAGGTGGCGGGCTGGCGCGCGGCTTTGCAACGCAACGCAACGCGCCTGGCGGAGCTGCGGCCGCGATTCGAAGTTGTCCAGTTTGGCGGCGCCGCCGGGACGCTGGCGTCGCTGGGCAAGGACGGCGTCGCCGTGATGGAGGCGTTGGCCGCCGAGCTGGACCTCGGCGCTCCTGCGTTGCCCTGGCACGCCCACCGCGACGCCCTTACCGAATTCGCCGGGTGGTTGGCGCTTGTCACCGGCGCGCTTGGAAAGATCGGACTCGATGTCGCGCTGCATGCACAATCCGAAGTGGGCGAGCTTCGGGTCGGCGCCGACGGCGCGGGCGGCTCCAGCACTCTTGCGCACAAGGTCAACCCGGTCGGCGCGGAGGTTTTGGTCACCCTGGGCCGCATGAACGCCGCGCTGGTCTCATCGGCGCACCAGGCGCTGCTGCACGCCCAGCAGCGCGACGGTTCGGCGTGGCAACTCGAATGGCTGACACTACCGCAGATGGCCGTTTCGTGTGGCGCCGCGCTGCGCCAGGCGCAAGACCTCGTCGCGTTCCTCACCGTCGACGCCGGACGCATGGCCGCAAATCTCGCCGCCAGTAACGGGATGATTTTCGCGGAAGCGGCCACCTTTGCCCTGGCGCGTCACATGGCGCGAAGCGACGCCCAGGCGTTGGTCAAGGACGCCTGCGCGGAAACCCGCCGCGACGGCACGCCTCTTGATCAAGTCCTCAAGGCCAGGACGACGGCGCCGGTCGATTGGGCCGAAGTGTTCGATCCGCGAAGCAGTGTGGCCTCCGCCGACGCGCTTATCACGCGGGCCCTGGCGCGGAAGGATTGACGGCGGCCCGAGCAATATCCGAAGTGATCGCCCCCCGAAGATTTTAATGGGGCGAGTCCACCTGAACGGAACCGCTCTTGGCGCGCAGGGCCTGACTGGCGCCCCCTTGGCCATTGTTCAGCGCTGGCGGGAGTCGGGCAAACCGGCTTTTTTGATGACGCCCCCACTGTCGCCGGCGATTTCGAGGATCAGTTTGCGGAACACGGCGTCGGCGAAGCTCGTGTCCTCGCCGGCCACGACGACGAAGGCTCCCGGCCCGCCGATCACCTCATTGGCGAAGTAGTCCTCCAAGGTCGCGTAGCCGCGGCCCGCGCCGCCGGGCCTCGTGCTGCCCGGCCGGGCGATCGACAGGGCATTGATGGTGATGCCCGACGCAACCGCGGCCTCGCGCACCACCGCCATCGGCTGACCACCAAAATTTCCGGCATCGGCCGAGACATCGATGATCTTGCGGATCGAGTCGATATCGTTGCCGTGGATCATATCGGCGGAATAGACGATGGCGTTGCTTATGGAGTTATAGCCGGTGGCCCGGCGCGGCCTCATGCGCAGGGCGGAGGCAAAACGTTCGGCGGATTCGCGGTCAAAGATGATCGTCCAATCGACGATCGTGTGTTGCGATGTGGGGCTTCCCCATTCGACATAGGCGACGGCAATACGTCCGCGCGGCCCAAACTGGATCGCCTCGATGACGCGCCGGCTGGTGATGGCCCTGGCGTAGCCGTCGCGTTGCAGCTTGAGTTCTTCATAGTCGATCGAGCCCGAGCCGTCGGCGGCCAGGACCAGCTCCAGGTCGACGGCGACCGATTGGGCCCGGGCCGCCGCGGCCCCGAACAAGCCCCAAACGAGGACGAGGGCGAAGGCGCCAAGCAGCCGAACCGGCACGCGTGGCCGGCCCCATATTTTGGCCGGCGTGAAATGGCCCCAGGTAAGGTCTCGCCGAAGAAGATGATGCGGCATCGCGGTCTGGCTGTTCCCCCAGTGATGACTCCGAGTATATTCGGGATGTGCGGCCGGGCGCAGCCGTTTCGCACGCATGGTCCAATCGAGGGCCATCCATATAACAAGAACAGCGCGGGGAGGACGGACGATGCCGAAGAGCCTGGCCACGGTGGCCAAAGAGAAGAAGCTCAAATACTTCCTGATTAGCTTCGTCGATATGTTCGGGGGCTTGCGCGCGAAGCTCGTGCCGGCGCAGGCGATCTCGATGATGCAACGCAACGGCGCCGGCTTCGCCGGGTTCGCGGCGTGGCTCGATATGACCCCCGCCGACCCCGACATGTTCGCCCGTCCCGACCCGGACAGCCTAATCATCCTGCCCTGGAACCGCGAGATCGGTTGGCTCGCGAGCGATCTGTGGATGAACGGCGAACCCGTGGAGGCCTCGCCCCGCGTCATGCTCAAGCGCCAGATCGCGCTGGCCGCCAAACGCGGCTACCGCATGAAAAGCGGCGTCGAGTGCGAATATTTTCTCATCAACGAAGACGGCAGCGCCATCTCCGACCCGCGCGATACGCAGGCCAAGCCCTGCTACGACCAAGCCGCCCTGATGCGGCGCTTCCCCCTCATCCGCGAGATTTGCGACGGCATGATCGAGCTTGGCTGGGGCGCCTACCAAAACGACCACGAGGACGCCAACGGTCAGTTTGAATTGAACTGGGACTACGACGATTGTCTGGTCACCGCCGACCGTCATGTGTTTTTCAAATACATGGTCAAGACCCTGGCGGAAGAGCACGGCATGCGCGCCACGTTCATGCCGAAGCCCTTCAAGGACCTGACGGGCAACGGCTGCCACACCCACGTTTCGGTCTGGGACAGGACGGGCAAGAAAAACCTGTTTCTGAGCCAACGCGACGAGCTGGGCCTTTCGAAACTCGCCTATGATTTTCTCGGCGGCATCATGCACAGCGCCGAGGCCCTGTGCGCGATCTTCAACCCGACGGTCAACAGCTACAAGCGGCTCAACGCCGGCACCACCGCGTCGGGCGCCACCTGGTCGCCGAACGCCGTGACCTATTCAGGGAACAACCGCACGCACATGATCCGCATTCCCGATGCCGGGCGGTTCGAGTTCCGCCTCATGGACGGGGCGGTCAACCCCTATCTGCTGCAGGCGGGCATCCTGCTGGCGGGTCTCGACGGGATCGCCAACAAGCGGCCGCCCGGAAAGCGGCTCGACATAAACATGTATACCGAGGGCGCGGGACTGCGCGGCATCAAGCGGCTGCCGCTCACACTGCTCGATGCGCTGCGCTTGATGGAGAAAAGCAAGACCCTAAAGGAGGGGTTCGGGCCCGAGCCGGTGAAATCGTACCTGAAGCTCAAGATGGGGGAGTGGCGCGCCTACACCAGCCATCTGAGCGACTGGGAGCGCGAGCAGACGCTCGACTGCTAGGCGCCGCGGGGCGCGGGGAAAGAACGATGGAAACGATCATCCGAAACGCACGCATCCAGGATGGCGGGGATCAGCCCACGTTCGACATCGGCATCGACGCCGGACGCATCGCCGCCATCGAGCCGAGCCTGGCGGCGGATGGCGAGGAGATCGACGCCGGCGGCCGCCTCGTCTCACCCGGTTTCATCGAGACCCACATCCACCTCGACAAATCCTGCATTCTCGACCGCACCTGGTCGGAGAAAGGTGATCTTGGCAGCGCCATCACCCGCGTGGCCAAAGTCAAAAGCACCTTCACGCCGGAGGATGTGCGCGCCCGCGCCATCAAAACGCTGGAGAAATGCATCCTCAACGGCACCACGCACATGCGCACCCAACTCGAGGTCGACCCCGGCATCGGCTTGCGCGGCTTCGAAGGGGTCCTGCCGCTGATCGACGAATACCGTTGGGCCATCGATATCGAAATCTGCGTCTTTCCCCAGGAGGGCCTGCTCAACAATCCGGGCACGGACGAATTAATGGTGGAGGCGCTCAAGAGCGGCGCAACAGTCGTCGGGGCGGCCCCCTATACGGATTCCGATGCGCACGGCCAGATCGACCGCGTTTTCGAGATGGCCCGGGACTTCGACGTCGACATCGACATGCACCTTGATTTTGGACCGGACGCGGATGAACTCGATCTCGAATACGTCTGCCGCCTGACCGACGAATTCAAGTACGGCGGCCGCGTGGCGATTGGGCACGTGACGAAACTTTCCGGCGCCGATTCGAAGCGTTTTTCGGGGGCGGCGCGACGGCTTGCCGATGCCGGAGTCGCAGTCACGGTTCTGCCCTCCACCGACCTTTTTCTGATGGGACGGGATCAGGATCACAGCGCCATACGCGGCGTCGCTGCGGCGCACCGGCTGCTGCACGAAGGGGTCAACTGTTCGCTTTCGACGAACAATGTGTTGAACCCCTTCACGCCCTTCGGTGACTGCTCGCTGATCCGCATGGCGAACCTGTACGCAAACATCTGTCATGTGGGCACCCGCGGCGACATCATCGATTGCTTCGAGATGGTGACGAAGCGCTCGGCCCAGCTCATGCGCTTGCCCGACTATGGCCTGGCGGTGGGCAAGTCGGCCGACCTCGTAGTGCTGGATTGCACCGACCGGGCCACGGCGGTCGCCGAATTGGTCCAACCGTTGTGGGGCTTCAAACGCGGGCGGCGAACCTTCACACGCGAGCCCGCCGTTCTTCACCGGCCCAACTGACTCGAATGCCGTGACCGGCGCGAACACAAACGACGATCCCCTGGGGGCGTTCTGTCCGGGGCCACGCCTTCGGATCGGGGGCGCACCGGGCGGGCCGCTGACGGGTTTGACCTTCACCGCCAAGGATTCCTTCGACGTCGCGGGCCACCGCACCGGCAACGGCCACCCGGTTTGGCTCACCACCCACGAGCCGGCGGCGGAGACGGCCTGGCCGGTGCAATGCCTGCTCGATGCCGGGGCCGATCTCGACGGCAAGACCCAGTGCGACGAAATCCAATACAGCCTGAACGGCGAAAACGATCACTACGGGACGCCGCGCAACCCGGCGGCGCCGGACCGTGTTCCGGGCGGCTCGTCCAGCGGATCCGTGTCGGCCGTGGCGGGCGGCGCCGTGGACTTCGGGCTGGCCGTGGATTGCGGCGGGTCGGTGCGTATCCCGGCGAGCTATTGCGGTGTCCTTGGCCTGCGGCCGACCCACGGACGCATATCGGGGCACGGTTGCGTGGCCCTGGCGCCCAGCTTCGACACCATCGGCTGGTTCGCCCGCGACTCCGGACTCTTCGAACGCGTGGGCCGGGTGCTCCTTGGCGACGACAGCGAGGCCCGCCCTCCGGGGCGCATCATCATCGCCGAGGACGCCTTCGCCCTGGCGGGAGACGAGGTCCGGTCCGCGCTGGACGACGCGGTGAACGCGGTCCGGGCGCTGGCGGGACAGGTCTCGGCAGCGCAATTGGCGCCGGATGGATTCGAACCGCGGCTCAATGCGTTTCGCATCCTCCAGGGAGCGGAGATCTGGGCCCAGCACGGCGAATGGGTCACGGAACATCAGCCGGACTTCGGCCCCGGCGTTCGCGAGCGCTTCGAAATGGCCGCGCGAATCGGCACGGACGAGGTTGCCGGCGCGCGGCGCGCACGAGACGAGGCCATTCAACACACGCGGCGGCTTCTGGGGGATGACGCCCTTATCTGTTTGCCGGCGGCGGCGGGCGCCGCGCCGCGCTTGGCGGCCCCGGCCGAGGAGGTCGATCAGTTCCGCAGCCGCGCACTCAGCCTGTTGTCGACCGCCGGGTTGTGTTCCCTGCCGCAGATAAGCCTGCCGCTCGGCACGATCGAGGGCTGCCCGCTCGGCCTGTCGCTGATCGCCCCGCCAAACCGCGACGTCGACCTCCTTGCCGTGGCGCGCGCTTTGATGCCGGGAAAATGACCGGGCGGCCCGGCCTCACTTATCGAAGACGACGGTGGGGTCGAGCACGTCGCGCAGGACATCGCCCAGCATGTTCAGTCCCAACACCGTAAGCGCCACCGCAATTCCGGGGACGACGGCGGTCCAGGGGGCCACGTCCAGGAAATCGCGCGAGGCCTGGATCATCAGGCCCCATGATGGGGTCGGGGGCTGCGTGCCCAAGCCCAGGAACGACAAGCCCGCCTCCGCCAGGATCGCGAACGCGACGCTGATCGTCGCCTGCACGATCACGGGGGGCATGATGTTCGGCAGGACATGGCGCCAGATGATCCGGGCGTTCGATGCGCCTTGGGATCGAATGGCCTCCATGTAGGGCAGGCTGCAAACCTTGAGCGTTTCGCCGCGGACGATCCGCGCGAGGTAGGGGGCGAAGGCGATGCCGATCGCGATAATGGTATTTCGCAAGTTGGGCCCAAGCACGGCGCTGATGGCGAGCGCCAGGAGAATCGCCGGGAAGCTGAGGAGCGTATCCACGATCCGCATGAGGATGTGGTCCGTCCAGCCGGCGAAGTAACCGGACAGAACCCCGAGGGGCAGCCCCAACAAAATGCTTAGGGCAACCGCCGAAAAGGCGATGAACAGCGACGTGGAGGCGCCGAGCAACACCCGGTAGAAAAGCTCGCGGCCCAGTTGATCGGTTCCGAAGAAGTGGTCGAGCGACGGCGGCATCAGCCGTGCGGTCACATCGATCTTGGTGCTGAGCGCCTCCGGAATGAACAACGGGGAGAGAACGGCGACAAGTCCAACGAAAACGACCAGCGTCAGCCCGATCAAACCCTTGGCACTTAAGAGCGCACTCATTTCGCGTTACCGCCCCGCCTAATCGAAAGTGATACGCGGATCGAGCGCGGTGTAGATCATATCCACGATGAGATTGCTAAACATGAACACCGTGGCGATGACGAAGATGGTGGCCTGAATAAGCGGAATGTCCCGGTTGATCAGACCCTGATAGGTGAGCCAGCCCATGCCCGTGTAGTTGAACAGGGTCTCGACGACAATGATGCTGCCGAAGAGATAGCCGAGTTGCAGGCCCGCCACGGTAACGACAGGGGCGATGGCGTTTCTCAGCGCATGCTTGAGAATGACGTTCCCCTCCGCCAACCCCTTCGCGCGGCACACCCGAATGAAGTCCTGTGAAATCACCTCGAGCATCGCCGAGCGCGTCATGCGCGTCAGCTGCGCCATCAGACCGAAACCAAGGGCGATCGCGGGCAGGATCGAGTGTTGGATGGCCGCCCAGAAATCAACCGCCGGCGACACATAGCCGCTCGACGGAAGCCAGCCCAGCCCACGCGAGACGACAAGGATGAGCAATATCCCCCAGAAGAAATCGGGCAGGCTGATCCCCGTCAACGCGATGCCGCTGCTAAGGGTATCTTGCCAACGGTTCTGCTTGACCGCGCCGATGATGCCCAGCGGTATGGCTAATACGATGGCGATCATCAGCGAAAGGGCGACCACCATGCCGCTCGCCAAGATCTTTTGCCCGATGAGAGTGGTGATGGGCACCTTGAAGCGCAGCGAGACGCCAAAGTCGCCTTGCAGTATCCCCCAAATCCAACGCCAATACTGAACGACGAGGGGGTCGTTGAGGCCCAGAACGTTTTGCAATGCGGCGAGCTTTTCCGGGCTACTGCGGGTTCCCAGAATCATCGTCGCCACGTCGCCCGGCAGAATATTCGTCAGGATGAAGGTGGCGATGGAGATCAGCAGAAGCGTGAGAAGCAGGAGCGCCAATCTGTTCAGGAGATATCTCATCGAACCCGCCGCGCATCCCAAATCGAGCTATTCCCAAATGTAAGCTGGCCGGGGAGAAGGACATTCCCCTCTCCCCGGCCCGCGAACTCACATCAAGGGTGCGCCGATCGGTTGGCGCGTATGGCGATGGCCTCAGGCTTTCAACCAGAGATGGCGTAAATTCAGGTTGCTGCCGTTGGGATGGACCAGCTTGTCCAGACCACCAACGTTGTTCTGCGCGCCCAAGGTGCCGTTGCGGAACCACAGGATAACGTCGTGCGACTCGTCGTGAACACGCTGCTGGATGTCCTGGTAAATCTTGTCCCGCGCGGCCTTGTCGACCGTCACACGAGCCTTTTCGGCCAGGCCGTCAATCGTCGGATCGTTGATATTCCGATAGTTGAACGCCCCCGTCGAATGCCACAGGCTGTAATACAGGAAGTCGGGCTCCCACAGGGTGAAGAAGTTCATCATGGTGACGTCGTAGTCACGGTCGACCCAGATTTGGCTGAGCCAATCGCTCCAGGTGAGCTGTTGAATCTCGACCTTGAGGCCGCCCTCGCGGAACCACTCTTGCAATATCTGGGCCGCGTCGATGTGCCAGGGATAGTTGGTCGTGACCTTGAACGTGAACTCCAGTTCGCCGGGACCAAAGCCGGCCTCTTTCAGCAGATCCCGCGCTTTGCCGAAGTCCTGCGGCCGCGTCTTCAGGTCATTGTTCCGGGAGGGCGAACTCGGGAAGCTCGGCGAAGCCGTCACTTCCCCCTGCCCCCACAGAGCGCCTTGCACCAGAACCTCCTGGTCGATCATATAATCGAAAGCGCGGCGCACGCGCGGATCGTTGTATGGCTCCCTCTTATGGTTGAAGTTCAGGAACGCCCAGGAGAGTGGGAACCAAGTACGGACTTGTAAATCGGGGTCCTTCTTGATCCGTTCGACGCGATCCAAGGGAATGTCGTTGATGATGTGCATTTCGCCTGTCTGCAATCCGGTCAGGCGCACAGTCGGCTCGGTAACTTCCCGCGAGATGATTCTGTCGACGTAAGGGGGTTCTTGCCAGTAATCGTCGAAGCGATCCAACACGACCTCATTGCCGAACTCACGCGAGACGAACTTGAAGGGTCCGGCGCCGACGGGATGCGTCCCCTGGTTTTCGCCACTCCCTTCGGGCATGACGAC
>JADFIH010000186.1 GCA_022566715.1 Pseudomonadota bacterium
TGAGGGCGCATGGCGGCGCCGAGATCAAGCATATCGGGGACGGAATCATGGCGACCTTCACGAAATCCGCCTCGGCGGTGGAAGGCGCCATCGAGATGATCGAGGGCCTCGAGGAGCACAACAAGGCCACGCCGGATTTACCGCTGCACATCCGGATCGGCCTTAACGCGGGCGAGCCCATCTTGGAGGACAACGATATTTTCGGTTCGACCGTTCAAATGGCGGCCCGCATTTGCGATGCCGCGGAATCGGATCAAATCCTGGTGTCAATGGTGGTGCGTGAGATGTGCGGCGGAAAGAAACTGAAATTTGAGGAGGCTGGCCGGTTTGCGATGAAGGGCATTGAGGAGCCCGTCACCCTTTACGACCCGCGGCCGCCCGTGCCGGAGGCCGCACCCGCCCAGGCCGCCGCCAACTAACATCCCCGTTCACGAAGCGCGCGGGCAGCCGGCTGGGTTGCCCATTCACCGGCGCTTGGTGGTAAGCTTGGGCAACGCCCCGCGCGGGCCAGCCGAAACCATGCGGATTCGCCATGACCGATACCCTGTCGACCTCTGATCTGAGCCCCAACAATCTCGAAGCCTGCTGGATGCCGTTTACGGCGAACCGCCCGTTCAAGGCCAATCCACGCCTGTTCGTTTCCGCCAAGGACATGCACTACACGACGGTGGAGGGCCGCAAGATCCTCGATGGAATTGCCGGGATGTGGTGCGTCAACGCGGGCCACTGCCGGCCGCCGATCGTCGAGGCGGTGCAGCGTCAAGTCGCGAAAATGGACTATTCGACCGCGTTCCAGATGGGCCATCCGGCGCAATTCGAGCTTGCCTCCCGCCTGTCGGCGATTTTACCCGGGGACATCGACCACGCATTTTTCTGCAACTCCGGTTCGGAGGCGGTGGACACGGCGCTCAAGATCGCCCTGGCTTACCACCGGGTGCGCGGCGAGGGTGCGCGCACGCGCCTGATCGGCCGGGAGCGCGGCTATCACGGCGTGGGATTCGGCGGCATCTCGGTCGGCGGCATCGCTCCAAACCGGAAATTCTTCGGACCGCTGCTCAATGGCGTGGACCACTTACCCCACACCCATAATCTGGAAAAGAACGCGTTCACCAAGGGTGAGCCGGGTTGGGGCGCCCACCTTGCCGACGCGCTGGAAGGCTTGGTCACCTTGCACGACGCCTCGACGATCGCGGCGGTCATTGTCGAACCCGTCGCCGGATCGACGGGCGTGCTGATTCCGCCCAAGGGCTATCTGAAGCGCCTGCGCGAGATTTGCGACAAACACGGCATCCTCTTGATCTTCGACGAGGTGATTACGGGTTTCGGCCGCCTTGGCGCGAGCTTCGCGGCGGACTACTTCGATGTTCTTCCCGACATGATCACCGCCGCCAAGGGCCTGACCAACGGCACCGTGCCCATGAGCGCCGTGTTCACGCGCAAGGGGATTTACGACACCTTCATGGATGCGGCGCCCGAGGGCGCGATCGAGCTGTTCCACGGCTACACCTATTCCGGCCACCCGCTCGCCTGCGCCGCCGCCCTGGCCACGCTCAACGTCTACCGGGACGAGGATTTATTCGCCCGCGCCCACGGCTTGGCCGGTTATTGGGAGGACGCCGTGCATGGCCTGAGGGGTACAAAAAATGTTATCGACGTGCGCAACTTGGGGCTCGTCGCCGGGATCGAAGTCGCGCCGCGTGACGGCAAGCCCGGCGCGCGCGCGGCCGACGCCTTCCTCAAGTGTTATGAAAAGGGCCTGCTCGTCCGCCAGACCGGCGACATTATCGCCCTTTCGCCTCCACTGATCATCGAGAAGGAGCAAATCGACACGATTGTCTCCATCTTGGGCGATGTTCTAAGCGCCCTCGACTAGCGAAGGCCAGGGCGTTCAGCATATGCACATCGGCGTACCGAAGGAAATCAAGACCCACGAATACCGGGTGGGCATGACGCCGTCGAGTGTCCGCGAGGCCGTTCACCACGGCCATACGGTCACGGTCGAATCGGCTGCCGGCCAGGTCATCGGACTGGAGGATGAGGACTACCGGGCCGCCGGCGCGCGGATCGCGCCTTCGGCGAAGGAGGTTTTCGCCGCGGCGGACATGATCGTCAAGGTCAAGGAGCCGCAGCCCAGCGAATACGGGCTGCTGCGCGAAGGCCAGGTCCTGTTCACCTACCTGCACCTCGCGCCCGACCCGGAGCAGACGAAGGGCTTACTCGATTCAGGCTGCGTCGCCATTGCCTACGAGACGGTGACGGACGACCGGGGCGGCCTGCCGCTGCTTGCGCCCATGAGTGAAGTCGCGGGGCGCATGTCGATTCAAGTTGGCGCCCACTGCCTGGAAATCGAAAAGGGCGGGCGCGGCCAACTGCTGGGCGGGGTCCCGGGCGTTCCGGCGGCCAAGGTCGTGATCCTTGGCGGCGGCTCGGTCGGCACCAACGCGGCCCGCATGGCCATGGGTCTCGAGGCCTCCGTCACCGTGATCGACAAGTCGCTGCGGCGGCTCAACGAACTGGACATGCAGTTCGGCGCCACTCTGAACACGATCTTCGCCACCATCGATACCGTGGAGGAACATGTGTTGAGTGCGGATCTCGTGGTTGGCGCCGTGTTGATCCCGGGGGCGACCGCGCCGCGCATCGTCAGCGAAGACATGGTCAAAGCCATGCGGCGAGGCGCCGTGATCGTCGATGTGTCGATCGACCAGGGCGGATGCATTGAAACCAGCCGGCCCACCACCCATGCCGATCCCACCTATATCCTGCACGACGTCGTCCATTACTGCGTTTCCAATATGCCGGGCGCCATGGCGCGCACGGCGACGTTTGCGCTCAACAACGCGACATTGCCGTTCATTTTGGTCCTGGCGGACAAGGGCTACCGCGCGGCCCTGCGGGCGGACCCGCACCTCGCGAACGGCCTCAATGTTCATGAGGGCCAGCTGACCCAGCCGGCGGTCGCCGAGGAGCTCAAGCTGGATTTCGTACCGGTGGCCGAGGCGCTCGACGCTTAGAGCGTTTCCGACTTGGTCGGAACCACTCTGACTTTTTTTCGCTCACGGCAGCGGACCAAACGGTCCGCGCCTGCGCGGGCGCGCCGGATACCGGCGGGCCGCCTTGCGGCCTTGGGCGATTCCAGCAGCCTTGGGCGATTCCTGCAGCCTTGAGCGATTCCTGCAGCCTTGAGCGATTCCTGTTGAACTGGAAACGCCTTACAGAACCTTACCGGGGTTCATGATCCCCTGTGGGTCGAGGGCGTCCTTGACGCGCTGCATCAATTCCATCTCGATGTCCGTCTTGTAGCGGCGCACCGCTTCGCGCTTCAACTGGCCCAGTCCGTGCTCGGCGCTGATGCTCCCGCCGAGGTCCGCGGCGATCTCGTAGACGGCATGGTTCACCGCCGCGATTTGTTCCAGAAAAGCGCCGCCCCCCGTGCCGGGCGGTTCGCTGACATTGAAATGAACATTGCCGTCGCCGACGTGGCCGAAGGCGAGAACCCGTGCGCCCGGAACCACCTTTTCCGTGGCGGCGCCGGCCCGTTCGATGAAGCTTGCGATGGCGCTCAGGGGCACGGAGATGTCGTGCTTGATGCTGGCGCCTAGGAACTTCTGAGCTTCCGGCGCCGTCTCGCGGATTTTCCACAGGGCCCGGCGTTGGGCTTCGCTCTGCGCCACGACCGCGTCGCGCGCGAGGCCGCTCTCCATGGCGTCGGCCAGGCTCGATTCCAGAATGGCTCCCTGCGTGGCCGCGTCTTGGCCGCTGGCCGCCGAAATTTCCACCAGTACATACCAGGGGTACACGGCCGCGAAGGGACTGGCGATGTCCGGGAAATTTTGAACCACCAGGTCGATGAGCGCGTGCGGCATCAACTCGAACGCGCTCACCCGGTCGCCCGCGCCCTCGCGCAGTTTGACCAGCAGCTCGAGCGCTTGCGGCACATCGGGGAGCGCCACCAGCGCCGTCTTGAACTCGGCCGGACGGGGGAACAGTTTCAACACCGCCGCCGTAATGATGCCCAGGGTCCCCTCGGCGCCGATGAACAGGTGTTTCAGGTCGTAACCCGTATTGTCCTTGCGCAGGTGGCGCAAGCCGTCCCACACGCGGCCGTCGGGCAGCACCACTTCGAGGCCGAGGACGAGATCGCGGGCCGAACCATAGCGCAGGACGCCGGTGCCGCCCGCGTTCGTCGACAGGTTGCCGCCGATCTGGCAGCTTCCCTCGGCGGCGAGGCTCAGGGGAAACAGCCTTCCCGCGTCGTCGGCCGCGGCCTGGACGTCGGCCAGGATACAGCCCGCCTCCACCGTGATCGTGTTTTCCAGCGGCGCGATGCCGCGCACCTTGTTCATGCGCGAGACGCTGAGCAGGATTTCCCTGCCGTCGCCGTGCGGAACCGCGCCGCCGCAGAGGCCGGTGTTTCCCGCCTGGGGCACGATGGGCGTTGCGTTCCGCGCGCACAGTTGCACGATCCGCGCGACCTCCCCGGTGCTTTTTGGGCGCACCACAAGGGGCGTGACCCCGCGCCACATGCCGCGTTGCTCGGTGACGTAGGGCTCCATTTCGGCGGGATCGTCGATCCAACCGCCCGGGCCGACGATGGCCTTTAGCCCGTCAATGACCGCTGTATCCATCGTTCGGGTGTAGGCCAAGCGCGCCCGCCCGGCAAGTGCGCGGCGGCTACGCGTCCTTAGCCGCGGCGCGGCGCAGGCGGTCGTTGATCGCGGCGCCAAGACCCTCGCCGGGAATCGGCATGACGGCGATGGCGCTGAATTCGGGCCGGTCGAGCTCATGCAGCATGGCGAAGAAATTCGCCGCCGCCTCGCGTAAATTTCCCGTTGGGCTGAGATTACGCACGAATGTCCCATCCGGTGCGCCGGGTCCAAACGCGAGCAATGCTTCGCCGGGTTCGGCGCCGTCCGCGCCGAGGCGCAGCGGGCGGCCCGGCGCGTAGTGGTGCTGCAACAGTCCGGGCGAGCGCGGCGCGGCTGTTTCCGCCGCGGCTTTCAGGGGCCCCGTGACGGCTTCG